>CAWARK010000013.1:0-433441 GCA_963784415.1 uncultured Alphaproteobacteria bacterium | reverse complement strand
TCATCCATCTGATCTGCAGCTTCCACTTCGCGATCTGGCATGGCCATGAGGAAGGTCATGAGGTGACCTTGGAGGAGGTCCTCTTCAACCGCGAGTTGCAGAGAGCCATCGTCGGCGGGGCAAACATGTTCTTGCCGCATGTCATCAAGTGTTGGCCCCACATCCAGACCAGGGACCTCTGGCTGTTTCGAGTGCAAAACACTGATCGTCCACGAGATGGTGTCGGTGCCGCGGCGCATTAGAGCCAATGGCAAGCCTGGTCTCGCTTAGACTGATCCCGGATCAGGCCTTGTGATCCCGATTTATTCCCGGTTCCGGCTAAACTGACCCGCCCCCCGGCCTATGACCCGGTCGAGCCTCTCTCTGCGGAAAACACTCCGCGGAAAAGAGGCCAAAAATGTCAGCCATTACGTCGGGCGGTCCGCTGGATCGCTCAATCACGTTCGAATGGCGGAAGCCATCCGAACTCCGTCCCTACGTAAACAACGCCAGGACCCATAATCGACATCAGCTCCGACGGCTTAAGAAGCTAATCAAGCAGTATGGGTTCACCAATCCGATCCTGATCGATGAAAAGGATGTGGTGATTGGGGGACACGCCCGCCTGATCGCCGCCATGGAACTCGGCCTGGAAACTGTGCCGACCATCCGGATCACCGGCCTGACCGACATCGAGAAGAAGGCGCTGCGGCTCGCGGACAATGCCATCGCTCTCGACGCCAGCTGGGACATCGAACTAGTCAAGGTCGAACTCGACGCCATCTCGCTGGACAAGGAGTTCGACATCGAACTCACCGGGTTCACCCTGCAGCGGGCCGACGTCATCCTGTCGGAAGGCGCCGCTGATCCGCAGGAAGAGGAGATCCCGGAGACGCCGGCAACACCGGTCACGCGTCTCGGCGATATCTGGGTGCTCAGGCACCATCGCGTTGGATGCGGGGACGCCAAAGACGCTAATTTCCTTCGCATCCTGGTCGACGGCGCCGAGGTGGCCGCAGCCTTCCTCGACCCGCCGTATAATCTGCGTATCCAGGGTCATGTTGGCGGCAAGGGGAAGTTCAAGCACCGCGAGTTCGCAGAAGCTTCCGGCGAGATGTCGGTCGCAGAGTTCAAGACGTGGCTCGCCATCGTCCTGAGTGTCTGTGTCGGGGTATCTCGCAACGGGGCGGTCCACTTCGTCTGCATGGACCACCACCACATCGAGGAACTCGCCGCCGCCGGAGCGCAAGTCTACGGCGAGCGGCTCAACATATGCGTATGGCGGAAGTCGAATGCGGGGATGGGCGGGCTCTACCGTTCACGTCACGAGCTCGTTTTTGTTTACCGCGTCGGCGATCAACCTCACGCCAACAATGTAGAGCTGGGCAAGCACGGCCGCAACCGCACGAATGTGTGGGACTACCCGTCGGTCAACACGTTCCGCGGCAGCAGGCGGCAGGATCTCGCTCTGCACCCAACAGTGAAGCCCACTAGCCTCGTTGCCGACGCCGTCCTGGACGTCACTCAGCGCGATGAAGTTGTGCTCGACGCGTTCCTCGGCTCCGGCACGACTCTCATAGCATGTGAGCGCGTCGACCGGAAGTTCGTCGGGCTCGACATCGATCCGGCCTATGTGGACCTCACGCTGCGCCGCTGGCGAACCCTCACGGGTGAAGAGCCCGTCCGCCTCAGCGACGGCCGCCGCTTCTCCGACCTCGAAGCGGAGGCGGCACAATGACGGACGATACAGGAGATGGTGGCGCCGATTACAATGTCGGATACGGCCAAGCTTTGGAGCTCGTCGAGCGGGAGGGCATCGCTGGGCTTCGACGGATCGTCGAAGCCTTCGTAGGCGACAAAAACGCTATTCAAAAATCGGCGCTCGTGCGGGTGGTGGATGGGACGGCCGACGCGGAGATTTCGACCCGGGATCGCATGGGTCGACCAGCACCTGACCTAACTGATTATTTCATCCGTTATCTCCAGGTCACACGTGACCGGACCAACGGAGAACTCACCACCGCCGTTAAGGAGGTGGTGCGAACCACCTTGGAGGACCACCGCGAGCTCCTACCGCCAGGCGGCGTGGCGCCAGCCGTGTCGCGAGCATTTGAAGTCCTTCGCAACACTGAGAACGTTACTGAAGACGTCGTTAATCACGCGATTTGGATGGGGGCCGGCGAGCCCACCGACGAGCAGGTATGTGAGTCCCTCAAGAAATCCGTCGGCCGACTTGTGAAACGCAAACGTCTAGCGGGCGTCGCCTTCCCCCCAGACGGCGGCCAACTTGGCCGACCGATCACGCGCGTCGTGCGAACCGAAGAGGGTGTCACGATCCACTACAATACGGGCCTGGAAGGCCAAGCTGTCCGAAAAATCGTCACAGCCGACGGAACAATTCAATTCATTATAACGACGAGAAAATACACGGATGCTGTTGTCTCTGAGAGCTCTGGCCGACGAGGTTGACGGGCTCGCCGCCCGAGGCCTTGCAACGATCACAGAAACGCCGGCGGCCCTGACTGTTGCCGGCCTCGCTGCACCTAACGCACAGACGTTGGTCCCATTGCTGACCGCGTTGAACTGGGTGTTTCAGATCGCCGACAGTGCTGGAGAAGTCGCTGACCCAGCGCAACTTTCTGCTGACTATGCGCCCTTCATCGTTACAGTCACCAAGCCGCGGACCGAAGACGCGCTGCAGATCGTGACATTGGCCGGCTTTCGGGCGTTTCTGAGTGAGGAGCGGTCCGACCCGGTTTGGCAGGTCGCCACCCTCTCCATATCTTTTGCGACCTTGGCCACCGACGTAAGGCCGTGGCACTCTGTAGAGATCTTCAGTCCGGCGGCGCCGACCAAAAGCCCGCGTGAACTGGTGCGCGAGAACAATCTCCCGCCTCTAGCGCCTGCGGACATTCGTACCTGGATCCTGCGGAGCGCAGCGTCAAACGAGCAATGGGCAGACACTGCGTTCCAAGCTTTCGCCGATCTATCCGCCCAAGCGCTGATGAAATCGCTTGCCGGTGAGATCAAAGGCGACGGCAGTCTGTTGTTTCGAGGGCCGCCTCATACTCTACTTGACGCGCCCACGACAGGCGCCGTGCGAGACCTAGGACTCAAAGGCTTCAACGATCTCCGGGACGCTGCCGCTTGGGTTTACGAAAATGGCGTCGAGGCTGAACGGCGCCATGGGCTCTTCGTCGCTGAGCTGGGTGCCAATCATCCACCGATCGCGATTACGGCGTTGACCTTCGCGCGTGTGACCGCCAACGTTTTGCAGGGGGCCAGGCTGGCGTACCAGCTTAGCTTGTCTGACCTGACTCGCGAAGCAATCAAGGCGCAAAGCGATTTGCGGAAGGCAGTTGCAGACGACACCGCTAAGCTCGCGGATAATACGCGGCAAGTTGCAATGGCATTGGCGGCGACGCTAGCGACGAGCGTTGGGTTGATCGCCGCTAAAATAGGCACAACAACACCCGGCTGGGTGATCCAGGCTCTCGCGCTCGTTGCAGTCTTTTACGTTGCCGCGGTGATCATAAGCGGCTGGATCTTCATGCACTTGCAGCGGGATATGCGCCAAAAATGGCGGACTCGCCTGTATCGGTTTGTCCCTGATCCTGATTATCGGGCGATGGTGCTCGATCCCGCAGCCCGCGCAGAGGCAATGTTTTCTGTCGTCGCGGGCGCGGGCGCGATTGTCGCCGTGCTGGCACTTGTCGTGGTGTTGTTGTTTCCTCAAACGGCACTGTTGTAGGCAAGGATGTCCTGCAAACCAGCGCCACGAGAGGCGTTCAATGTCGATCCTGAATGACAGCAAACTGAGGATCGGCCTCGCCTTGTCGGGCGGCGGGGCCCGCGCCATGGCGTTTCATCTCGGGTGCCTTCGCGGTCTGCACACGCTGGGTGTTCTTGAAAGAGTCGAGATAATCTCAAGTGTCTCGGGCGGCAGCGTCCTCGCGGGGATGTACTGCGCCCGAACGCAACCGTTCGAGGAATTCGAGCGTCAGGTGCGGCAAGTGCTCGCCGAGGGCATCCAGGGGCGGATCGTCGCCGGCCTTTTCACGTGGACCGGCCTCAAGGCTGTGGGTTCGCGACTTGCAACTATGACCGCGGCCGTTCCTTTGTCGGTCCTGCGGACGCTGGCAATGGTTCTGTCAAGAAGCTGGGACCGGAAGGCTGATGCGAACCGGCGTTTCCGCTTTCACGGACGGCGGCTAACGACCCGGACCGATTTGTTCGAGATGGCCCTGCGGCACGAGGCGATCCTGGGCCGGACTGCGCTGGCCGATCTTCCCGCCGGACGACCCTACCTGGTGGTCAACGCCGCCGACCTCTCCCGGCAGACCGTCTTCCGCTTCACGCGGGACGGGTCGGGGACCTGGCCGACAGGTCAGGTGCGCACGGGTGCTCTGCGCCTCAGCGAAGCCGTCGCCGCCTCAGCCGCCTTTCCGGTTCTCCTGCCCGCCATCGACCGGGAATGGGCCCGCCAAGGTGAGACGCAAACCGTTGAGCGCTTCCTGCTCACCGACGGCGGGGTCTATGACAATATCGGCGTCGACGCTTTCGATCCGACCCGCCCTGAGCGCTACGCCTTCGCCAGCAAACGGGTCGATGTCGTCATTGCCTGCATCGCAGAACCCGGTCTCCCGACGGGAGAGGATCGGCCTATTTTTTGGGCCGACCGCATGAAAGCGTCCTTTGCGTCCGTCCACCGACAGTTGCACCGGTCGAAGATGAGCAATCTTCATCAGTGGAAGGACGCCGGGCTGATTCAGGGCTTCATCATGCCATATCTTGGACAGGACGATTCAAAGCTTCCTCTTGGTGATGGCGGGCCGCTTGAGGCGCTCGGAAATCTCAGGGATTACCCGGTGGATTTTGCGCCGATGCCGGACGACGCTATTCGAAGGCTGATCAGTCGGGGGAGACTCAAACTCGACGGCTCGCATCCCTATATCTCGCCCCGCCAGGCTAGCCGGGGTGTGACGGGAGACGCGTGCCAATGCACAAGATTGAAATCTTCAACGTAGGTAACGGCAATAGCGCGCTCATTACCCTCGAGAACGATCGCGTGATGATCGTCGATTTCTGCGACCGTGTTTGCGCGGACGATGTCGACAATCCGAAGATTGACCTTGGGGAGCACCTTAAGGAAGCCTTCCGCGCAAAACGGCGGACCGAGGTCGACGTGTTCGCGATTACGCACCTCGATGAAGATCATATCTGCGGGGCCACGGAGTTCTTCCACCTCGACCACGCCTGGAAATACCAGGGCGAAGGCCGCATCAGGATCAAGACACTCTGGGTTCCGGCCGGCGTCTTGTTCGAGGGCGATCTCGGCGAGGAAGCCAAGATCCTTCAGAATGAAGCCCGCTTTCGCCTCAAGGCCGGTTACGGGATCCGCGTGTTCTCTCGTCCCGAGGCGCTCCGGAGCTGGTGCGGTGTTAATGGTGTGGATTTCTCTGCCGTGCAGCATCTGATGACAGACGCTGGCCGATGCGCGCCAGGATTCACGCTGGCCAATGACGGCATGGAAGCTTTCGTCCACTCGCCACTCGCCCGCCGCATCGACGGAACGAGCACAGGCACCCTCATTGACCGGAACCAGGATTGCCTCGTTTTCCAGGCCCGTTTCGTCGTCAATGACGCAGCGACGGATGTGCTGTTTACAGGCGACATGACAGCGGACGGCTGGACCCTAATCGCCGAGGCAACACGCGAACACCGCAACGACGGCCGGCTGGAATGGGACCTTTACAATGCTCCCCACCATTGCTCCTACAAGAGCGTCGGCCATGACCGCGGCCGGACCATGACCGAGCCGACGGATGACGTTCGCTGGATACTTGAAGACCTCGGGCGGGCGCGCGGCTACATCGTGTCGAGCTCCGAGCCGATCCCGCTTCCGGGAACCGAAGCCGACAAGAGCGATCAGCCCCCTCACCGGGAGGCCGCTGCCTACTATCGCCAGGTCGCTGACAAGGCTTCGGGGCGCTTCCTGGTCACAATGGAGGAGCCTACCGTCGTCAAACCAAAACCGCTGGTATTCGAGATTCACTGGGGCGGTCTCAAGCGCATTACGGTGGCGTCGTTCGGATCCACGATGGGATCGACGCCCGTCGGCCGGGCCGGCTAAGCATGGACGCAGCGCTCCAGGCTCTGCTGGGTGCCGTCATCAGCGACGACGAGCTGCGTTCCACGCAAGCGCGAGGCGTGGCGAAATTCGTCCGCGACACGCCCGAGCTCAACGTCGCGCTCATTGAGGTCCGGCAGAACGAGCTCGGTGCCGAGTGCCTCATTCTCGAAGTCCGACTCGACCTGGTCCAGCGACTTGCTCACGACATACGGCCAGTCGAGCACGTAGCTGCGAGTTTCGGCACTCAAGAAGGTCTGCCGATGGTCCTCCCCCTCCGGCACGATTTCCCGCTCGCGCCTCATACGAATGACACGCCACCCGGCATACCCGTCAGCATGTGCCTCTACCGGGAGCCCTGGCAGGAAGTCCGCCTGTCCTGGACGCCCGGGAACTTCATCCGGCGCATACGCTGGTGGCTGGAGACAACGGCGGAAGGCGGTCTCTATGGCGGGGACAATCCGGTCGAGCCGTTCTTCTTCCAAATGCCGACCGACATGATCGTGGAGCGCAGTCTTTTCGAGCGCCTGTTCGATCCCGCTTTCTTGAGTGAAACGCTTCAGGTGAAAGCGCTGGGCGGCAACCTGAACCTGCTGTTGCTGGAATCGGACGCGGATCCGGACCCGCACTTCAGGAGCCGTGAGCCCGCGAAGACAGCGTTGATCCGGCTGATTACGCCTGTCGTGAAGGACGGCCGCGTCCGTGTCGCCCCACAGAAGCTCGCGAACCTGGCAGAGATATTCGACGAGATTGGGTTCGAGATTATCGTGGAGGTACGCGCGCAGATCCGGGCGCTGATGGCGAATGCGGCGAACCACGACAAGGTGCTCTGCCTGCTCGTCGCCGCCCAGGTCGGGAATGAGCAAACCCAAACGCCGCGCAAGCAGCTCCTGGCTTTCTTGAGCGTACAGCCCGTCGCGGAATTCGCCGTAAGCCTCGGAGAGTACGCCAAGGCGGAGAAGGGCTATGGTCGGATATTGGATCCACCCCCGATCTCCGCGGCTGGCGCCGACCTCGACCTGATGCCCGTCAATATCGGGATAGATGTCGACCAAGCCGAGCTCGCCGCGTTATCAGGCTTCAACGCGGATACCCGAAAGATCGTGCAGGTCGGTGCCGGGTCGTTGGGCTCGGCATTGCACGATTGCCTGCTCCGCCAGGGTTTCGGTCAGTGGACGCTTGTCGATCATGACTATCTCAAGCCCCACAACCTCGCTCGCCACGTTCTTGGCCGCGGTGCGCTTGGCGTTAACAAGGCAGTGGTCATGGCAGGCCGTGCGATCTCGCGCGGCGTGCGCTCGAGCCACATCGAGGCGAACGTGCTTGCCCCCGGTGAGAAGGAAGAAGTGCTGCAGACTGCTCTCGATAATGCTGATCTCATCATCGACGCCACCGCATCGGCAGCCGCTGCACGCGCGCTTTCTGCCAATCCGGCGGCCGCCCCGCGCGTTTCGACATTTTTCCTCGGCGACGCGAAGGCGATCGCCGTCCTCATCGAGGGTGCTGGCAGGCATTGCCGCATTGATGACCTCGAGGCGGCTTTTGTCGCATCGGCGATACAGGACGATCGCATCGCCCGCATTCTCGCCCAAGCGCCAACTGACCTTGCGACGCCCGCGTCCTGCCGCGCGCCAACCAGCCGGGCCCCATGGAACCGGGTCGAGGCGTTTGCTGGTCTGGCGGCGGAGGCTATTCGCGATCATGCAGACAAGCCCGCGGCGGCAATCATCGTGCACGAATGGATCGAGGCCAGCGCCACGATCGAGAGCCACACCATTCCCACCCCCGGCTTCGCGCTGTTCCACACAGGAGCGTGGGCGGTGCGAGTGTCAGCGGTCGTGCTTGCCGAGTTGAAGCAACGCCGCACCGATCACTCCCCCCGGGAGACAGGCGGCGCGCTCTTCGGCGCTGTCGATCAATGGAACCGGACTATCCAAGTCGTCGCTCACTATTCGGACCTTGAGGACAGCGTAGGCACCGAGGCGTCTTTCCAGCGTGGCCTTGCCGGCTTCGAAGATTTCATCACTTCGGTTGGGAAGCGAACACGCGGTGCCATCGTTTATCTTGGCGAATGGCATTCCCATCCGCCCGGCCATTCCGCTGCTGCGAGCACGATGGATCTGGCACAGCTCAGCAGTCTAACGCAGCTCCTGAAACAGGAGGGACGGCCTGCTGTCTCGCTGATCATGTCGGCGAACGATACGAACGTTCTCTTGGGGGAGACGCTCTAGTTCCGCACGCGCGGCCGGTCCAGTCGGGAAAGTTACGAGATCAATTAGCGGCTTGTCGTCAAAAGTCGCATCGAGCTTGCAGATTCTCTCCGGCGACCACCATGCGAAACTTGTCTCTGCTAATTGGCTGGCGACTCGTACTTTCCGCTCTTTGCAAGGCCCCGGAGACTCGCGCGCGCAAACGGGCCGAAGTCGAGGCGCATGCGAACAGCAAGCGAGTCTCTGGGAGGAATCTCTGTCGCCAAGTCCCGGACAGTTAGGCTCAATTCCGTATCTCTACGGCGACGGGGCCAGAGACAGAAGATCCCTGGCTGGCAAAGTAAGATTCGAACCACCGGAATGCTCTGATGCATGCCCAGAAACGTGATGCGCATCAGCTGCTTAGACTGAGTACTGAGCGATCACGCGCTGTTGCCCTGGATGATCCGCAAACGCGCAGATCGAATGACTGCTTCTGTAACGTCTCCCGCCCCTCTCCGACCGACGCGCTCAGGCCGGAAATCGCCGATTTCAGACGGCGGACAGGATCGGCCGTAAGTCGGCCCGACTGCTGCCCGAGGCCCCGTCATTGTCAGAGACGCCCCCCGTGCTATGGTTAACAAGAGGTTAATCGGGGGGACTATGGGTATCTCTACGCAGGACAGCACCGCCCTAAAGCTGGCGATCCAGTCGCTGCGACAGTTCAGCCGCGCCGATATTCGAGAATCCCGGACTGGCGAGTCGCTTGTCGACCGCTTTTACGAAGACCCGTACGCGAGCGGGTACTTGTTGTCGGAAGTGAAATCTGAGCGACACTCCTTTGTCGTTGGAAGGCGTGGCTCGGGCAAGTCGACCGTATTCGAGAAAGCGCGGCTGGATCTGCGCGCGGAGCCGAGCGTCCTGACGGCTTACGTGAATCTCAAGTCAGTCGGCATGAGCGCTGACGGCGGGCGCTTCGATCTTCCTGAAGGCGCAGCGGGGCGGCACGCGCGACAGGTCCTATGGTTCCGCGGTCTCATCAAGCATCTGCTGAAGGAACTGTCTGGGGACCTGCGCAAGAAAAACTCGGAAGGGTTCTTCCGGATCCTTACCGGCGAAAAAGGACAGGTTGCTCGCGCCGTTCGGAAACTGGAAGACGAAAACCTCTACCTCGCGCAGCTCGATCTCAACCTGGAAGTTCAAACGACAGTTGATATCGGAAACATTCAGCGTACTGAAGCCGAGTTTGGCGGCAGGATCGGATTGAGCGATATCTCCATTGGCGCCGGCGTCTCGCGCTCACATACCAGCGTCAGCAACAAAACAACCTTTGGAACGCGATACAATATCTTCGAAGTCGACAGTTTCGTGTCCGATCTGCGGGGCATCCTCAAGCAGCTAGGCGTGCGTCGCCTATATCTGTTTCTGGATGACTTCTCCGAACTCGATGACGCCGCCATGGGTTTCCTCATCGATGAAGTCATCCAGCCGATCGCCGCATTGGGAGGCGATTTCCTGACATTGAAGATCGCCGCCTATCCAAGTCGAATTTATACCGGCCGTCTTGACGGCGCCACTTTCGACATCCTGCGGACAGACTTCGCGGAGGTCCACTCACTCAACCCAACGGGCACTATCGAGGAGCGCGGCGCGCAATTCATTGAACGCGTGCTCAAGAAGCGGCTGGAATACTACGCAGGTCGCGGCATAAGCCACTTCTTTGCGCTCTCGTCGCACCCGCCGCTCTTTGAACTTCTATTTCAGGCCAGCTTCGCGAACATCCGCTCTCTAGGCAACATTCTTCACTACGCATTCGCCGATGCAACGGCGCACCTGAAGAAGATCACGATTGCTTCCGTCGACACGGCCTCGCGCAAGCACTTCGAAGATACGATCGGGAGGGACCTGAGACAGTTCGGCGACGCTGGCGGTACACGCCAGGTTCTCGGGCAACTGCAGCTCATAGTCGATCAATCTAAAAGGCTCTGCCGTTCAACTTCGGTACATGACGGCGTCGGCCGCCCGATCAAGCGGGTGCACGCAAGTCACTTCTTTGTCCGGGCCGAGCATGCGGGCCTGCTCGACGAGCTGACCCAGCAAAAAACCGTCCACCACTACACGAATGCGCGCACGCTCGAGGGTCTCGAGGTCTCGGTTTTCGTGCTCGACCTCGGCAATTGCCAGCTCGAAAACATCCCATATGGCAGGCCGCCCGAAGCTCGGACGAATGCCTACTTTACGCAGGCAGAGTTTGACTTCACCGCATTGCTGGTCGCAGACCAGGCAAGGCACGTTGAAGCCAATACCCCAATCACTACCAGCCCGCTGGCGGTTTCGTTCGCCGCTTCACGCGCGCTCGGCGCGTTCAAAGGGATCACAGGAACTCAACAGAAAATCCTGGATGCGATGTTTGAAGCGGGTCCGCGGGTGAGTTTGCTGGCGCGCCAGATCGCGAGTGCGATCGACTTGTCTCCGGCCCTTGTCGGCAAGGCGGCGGCCGAGTTGCACAAGAACGGCCTGATCGTCCGTGCTCAGACGGGTCAGGTCTATTCATACCAACTTGCTGAGGACGTCAGGGCGGAGATTTCCCGTGCCAGTTCACCCGGCGGGTGAAGAAGTTTGCCACCCGCCACGTCTGCGGCTTTCTGGACCCTGCGATTCCTTGAAAAGGGCTGTTCAACCAGCCGCTGAGTTTGCGCGCGTCACGTCGTAACCTGAACCTCGAGAGACTGCATATCGCACGACTGGCACTGCCTCGCCGCCGCCAGGCGGTCCGCGTAATTCTCGGACCGGCTACATTTTGTTCAGTAGGTAGGCTCGGAGCTCGGCGACGGTGCTCGCTACGAAGTCGGGTTTGGACGCTTTGAGCGCATCCACATCGGCCGCTCCCCAGCCGGCGCCAACTGCCAATACGCCGGCAGCTCGAGATGCCGCAGTGTCGTCCGGCTTGTCGCCCACATGAATGGTTTCTGCCGGCGCCGCCCCACCCTTCTTCATCGCAAGTATCAAGCCCTCTGGATGGGGCTTTCTTTGTTTGACGTGATGGTATCCAACCACAATATCGATTGGCCAACCAAACACCTTGATTGCTTCGTCGGGTACCATGTTGGGACTTGTCGTGACGATGGCGAGTTTTTGACCAAGGCCGTGAAGCTCGCGCAGAAGGTCATGCACATCGTCATACACGTGAAGCTTGCCGACGCTCGACGTCACTCGCGCCCAACCGCCGGGTTTCCTAAGGTGTTCCACCGGCGAGGTATCAATCAGGGTCTGATCAAAATCGAAAATGATCATTCAAAACGTGAGTGACATTTGGGAACCGGGCGCTTCCGGTTCTGATGATGGGTCACAACAGGCTGTTTTCAATGCGGTCAGAAAGTTTGTGAGAGCTTGACCATCCGAGATCGGTTGGGCCCATCGATTGGAAATGAGCAGTTGGTTGCCCCTCGTCTTTTCTCCTGCTTGCAGATGATCGGGGTGCGCAAGACACGCTAACGCCCGCTTCTGCTCGCGCGCAAAACGTACGGTGTGCATCGTGCCGCCTTTTACGTCAGTTTCGATTACGAGTACGCCGTCCGAAAGGCCACTTTGAATTCTGTCTCGCTCTGCAAATGACGTCCTGAATGGTTTGGCGCCCATCGGATATTCGCTCACGAGGCAACCACGATGCTCAATCAAACGAGCAGCCAGTGATCGGTTCTCCGCGGGATAGACTCGATCGAGGCCATGAGCCATCACGGCAATGCCAATGCCATCCGCGTCGAGGCAGCCCTGGTGTCCTAACGTATCGCAGCCATGTGCAAGGCCGCTTACAATCGTGAAACTCAACTCGGACGCTGTCGCCGCAGATCTTCGCGCAACCTTTTCACCATAAGTCGTTGGCTCACGTGTTCCAACGACAGCAAGCGCACATGGGCGACGCAAGGCGTCAACATCGCCCTTCACAAACAACACCGCCGGAGGATCGGGAATATTCCGGAGTCGCTTCGGATAGCTTTCGTCCAAAATGGACACTGTGTGGATGCCTGCAGACGAACTCTGCTCCAACTCGGCCTCGGCCTGGCTCCACAAGGTTTGAAGGTCGGCTGTCGAGAAACCCTCTCGCACACCGTTCGAAATGTAGATCGAACGAATTTCTTGAGCGCTGGCATCTTCAGGCGGCTTTCCAAGTATTCGAGTTGCGCCGCGACGACCAACGCCTTTCAGCTTCATCAGAGCGAAGAGCGCGACACTTGCTGGTGATGCCGGCGTAGCGATCACTGTGGCTTCTCCCTACCAGCGGCCTCAGCCTCACCCTGCTGCCACACCGTCTCCCAACGACTCGGAATGTGGCCATTGTCAGGATTCGGACAGTACGGGGTGCTCTCTGCCTTGGCGAGCGCAACTCCATACACCTTTGAATTTGGGTTCTCTTTCAGGATTGCAAGGGCAATGCGGGACAAGGTGTCTCCGCGTGTGATGAAATCATCAAATACGAAGACGTTCGGAGCACCCAGCACGATCGACTGGTAGTTGGCTTTGTCGAGTTCAGCATTGCGCTGCGCGATTCCGCCGAGGGTATGGATTTTCTGGTGCGGATTTTTGGACAGCGCACCCAACTCGAAACGTACCTTCAGTAGTTTTGCGCACTCGTTCGTGATGAACGGGATAGCTCTGTCCGCTCGCGCGGTGGTTTCCCCCGATGACAGAGCGGCCACAAAAACGCACTCCCCTGCCGGTAGCTTCACCTCGGTGAATAGCTGTGGGACGGCTGCATAAAAAAGGCGTGAGCCCGCAATTAGCGCAGCACGCTCGTCCTCTTTGAAGCGGTTGAATCTAGCCGTCCAAACTTCGCTGGAATTGTCTTTGAGGCGATATCCAAGGGTAAACGAATAAGAGATCCCTGCAGACTCGCTGAGTGTTGGGAAACACATCCAGCCGGCGATTGGATTCCAAGGTATCATCGCCTCGCTCTCTGAGCTAACCGATCGGCGCGAGCAACGCCCTCTTTCCATAGCTCGAACCACTCGCGAGGAACGTGATCGTTGTTCGCCGATGGCGAATAGGACAGGCGCTCCGTCTTCGCCAAGGCAATGCCAAATACGCGCGCACGAGGGTTCCGCTCTCTGATCGCGGTAGCAATCGTGGAGAGCGTGTCGCCACGGGTGATGAAGTCATCGAATACGGCCACATGCTTCCGTTGTACCCGCCGCGCTCGATACTCCGCCTTGTCGAGCTCTGCACTTCTCCTCGCGGCGGTACCTAGCGAATGCAATTTTCGATGGGCGTTCTTTCGCAGCGCATCGAGCTGAAACCTTGCTCCGCACAAGTCTGCACAGATCCTTGTGATTTTCGGAATGGTCCGTCCGGGCTGTGCGGTCTCCTCGCCAGAAGACAACGCGCTGACGAATACTAGATCGTCTGGATCAATCTTTAGCGCTGTGATCAATCTCGGCACAGCAACTTTCAAGATCTGAGCTCCACCAAAGGCCGCGCGACGTTCGTCGTTCTTGAATCTGTCGAATCGCCTCGTCCATGCGTCGTCATGGTTACCGGAAAAACGGTATCCCAACGTGAAGGCAGCGCGCACGTTCTCCATCTGATCGAGATTAGAAAAGCGCATCCATCCTTCGATGGATTTCCAGCTCGTCATCCGAGGAATCCCCAGCCCTATTACCCTGAACTGACAATACAATGATTGCCACCGTTTGGGAACGCGCCGCTCCGCAGCTATCGGGAATGCTACAGTCGGGTTCGTAGAAACAGCATGGCAGGCAGGCGGCACTAGCTTGTCGGTGCAGCTGCGCATGCCCCACCCTCTGTCGAGAGACGGGCTATCGGATACTTGGCAGCAACCCTAGATGATGTACCGCCAGACGGCTCAGCGATCGTCACCCAACGGGCGAATACGCGCATCGGCTGAGGGCGCGGAACGCGAAGAGCGCGGCCACCGCGAGGGCTCGCGTCTAGATTTTTAGTCGATGTATGCGTTGGCTGGCAGGCCTCCACTGCAAGGCGGCCCTTCGAATTGGCAGAGATACAGCGTGCGCGTTGGTCGTATGCGGAGGAGCAGATCGCCATGATCGTGCGTCGACAGCATACGGCTCGCAACTACCCGGTTGGCGACCTGTCCATTTTCACCGCAGGTGAAGGTGTAAGACGGACCGAACGGAGGCATCACCGTCGCATACCGTTCTACGACAGCGCAGTCGGGGTGTTTATGCTTTGACGCCCGCATGCTGAAAATCGTGGCAACCGGGCTCCAGTCTGTTTCCCAGCCGCTCTCCAGCATGCCGTTGCTGCCCGCGGTCTTCGCACCATGATGCGAGCCAACCACGATGCTGCGCGCATTACGAAGGCGCGGGATGTCGTTCTTGGTCTGAAGCGCCAAACGTTCAGTGTCTCCGATAGCGTCACCGGGCAGTACGATGGTGACGTCGCCCAGGCTGACAGCAAGCACGATGCTGTCGCCGTTTGTCGTTTGCCCGGTCGCATTGGCTATGAGGATATCGACCTTGGCGGAGCCGCAATGGAGGTCCCGGTCATCGGCTTGCGAGAACCTGGCCGGAAGTACATCGACGCTTGTGCCCGCGGCGCGGACCTTACGGAACCAGTTTTTGATTTGATCGGCTTCGTACTCCGCTTCACGGCCTCCCAGCCATACGGCTTCGACCGAACCAGCTTTTAAGAGATCTGGGAGCAGCGAAAAGTGGTCATCATCTCCATGCGAGATCACGACCGCGGGAGTTCCCAACGCAGACACCAGGCTGGACGCGCGCGACAGTACATCCTTCTGAGCGTTTCGAACGCTCACGGCAGAGCTTCCGCAATCCACGACGATCGGGCGGTCTCCGTCGGGGCAATCAATGACAACGCATGAACCTTGGCCGATGTCGAACATCCAAACATCAAGCCCCACATCTCCGGATCGCGCTTGATTAGAGAGCGCCCCATCCGACAGCGAATAGTTGCGAATTCCGAATTCTGGCAGAGTTGTGCTGGTGGAAACAGGTTCCGATGGCGGAGCGGGCGACGCACATCCCGCCAAGAGGATACCGGCGCATACCGCAACACCGACCGACACTCTCATGACCATGGTGCTCGTCCCCCTCGCCAAAGCTGATGCCGGGTGATCACTAATGTCAACGTTGGTGCAGGTCTGAGCCCCTCGAATCCCTCGTTTGTTCGGATACAGCCAAAGGCCGTGATCCGCTAAATTGAGTCAGGACCACGAGAGACGGGTTCGTAGAATTCAGCTTGGCAGGCAGGCAGCACGAACTCGTTCCCGGCGGGTCCTGCCGAGCAGGCCCTGCCCTCAGTCCGAGAGACTGACTAGCGGAACGCCGCTTGGCGGGTAGGCGCCGAATATCGGTCTACCCGCTGCAGCGCTTTGTCATCACGAACAAACGGTCCCGGGATTCCAACCCTCGGCCCGTAACAGGCCGGAATCCAAATCATTACGGTCATTCGGGAGGATCAGCATCAGCGGCTGGAAATCGCCCAAGAGTTGACGCTAGCGCGCTTGGCGGAGTGACCTAAGCTCAGGACGGACCGAACCCCGCCGAGAGATGCGCAACCATCCACATGCCTGCAGGGCCAAGGGCACGGTCGGCCAAGTACGCGCCACTCATTACGACCCTGGCGGTTTCCGCATGCCAGTCGACGGGCCTGATCACAGTCAATCGCCCCTGGGCAATGTCGTCCGCGACGAGGTGAAAAGGCATGTTCCCCCATCCAAGCCCCGCGAGCAGCATCGCTTGTTTGGCGCCAAGATCTGCAATCCGCCAAGTCCTACCTGACAGCACGCCAAAATCGCGACCAGCCGTCGCGGTCGATCGGTCGGTCAGGACCAGCTGAACGTGCCGATGCAGCATTGTCGTCGCTATCTGGCCGTCGATTGCTGCAAGCGGATGATCAGCAGCAACGACGGGCACAAGTTCGATCGTCGTCAGTGGGAAGCTCCGCAGCAGCGCCCGGTCCACGAACATCATCGGCAACAGACCGATCATGCACGTTCCATCGAGGACCAGCTCAGCCGCAGCTCCGAGCGATTCGACGTAGATACGCGGCGGAACGGTCGGGAATCGCTCGGTGAATGCGCGCAGTGCTGCGACGACCTTAGGCATCGGGAACATCGCATCCATTACGATCGTCAATTCGGACTCAAGCCCGCTGGCGAGGCTGCGCGCGGTATCGCGGAACGCCCCCGCTTCCTCAGCGATGCGCCGCGCGCGAACCAGCAAGGTGCGACCAGCTTCTGTCAGCTGGGGTCGATATCCCGCCCGATCGAACAACAGCAGGCCGTGCTGCGCCTCCAGCTTCTGGATGCCGTAAGTCACCGCAGACTGGGCGCGGTTCAGCGCCTTGGCGGCCTTTGAAAAACTGCCGGCATCGACCACGGCGAGAAAAATGCGGATCTGGTCGAGCGTCAGAGCATCCATGTTCTATTTTTTAGATCAAGTTGTACGAAACTTCATCTCTTTTTTTGGCCAAGCGAGGGGCTAATTGATGACCACAGCGCGGTGCTGCCGCCTTCGGGATGGCAGCGGGACGGTTCCCTCCGGCCGCACGTGAAAGGATGCCCACCCATGCCAAACCTTCT
This sequence comes from uncultured Alphaproteobacteria bacterium, assembly GCA_963784415.1. GTDB lineage: Bacteria > Pseudomonadota > Alphaproteobacteria > Caulobacterales > Hyphomonadaceae > UBA7672. Next base: position 416,562 of record CAWARK010000013.1, on the reverse strand, counting down.
CGCCATCCAGGTCAGCCCACGCGGTGACGGGTCGACCTCTCGGAAACTCACAAGTCTGTTCGTTGAGAAATGGCAGGCCGCCCATCCCGGCGGCAAAATCATCCTACGCGATCTGATGAAGACCAACCTGCCGTTCGTCGATCTGCCGTGGATCGGCGGCGCCTATACACCCCGCGAGCAGCATTCGCCCGAGAGCGCAGCCGCGATCAAGATCTCGGACGACTTAGTTGCCGAGCTCCAGGCTGCGGACCACATCGTCATCGGCACGCCGATGTTCAACTTTTCGATCCCCGCGATCCTCAAAGCCTACATCGACCAGATCGTGCGCGTTGGTGTGACAGTTTCGGCCAAAAATGTCGGGCTGCTTACCAATAAGTCGGCCACCATAATCATCGCCACTGGCGGCGATTTCAGCGCCGGGTCGCCGGTCGAGGGCTACAACCAGGCCAGCGGTTACCTGCGTCAGCTGCTCGCGTGGCTCGGCATCACTGACGTCGAGATCATCCTCGCTGACCGCGCTCACGCCGGAGGGAACGGGGAGACTGCGACCGAGCAATTCGGCGACCGCGTCGCCACAGCTGCCGCCGCCTGAAACTTGTATCCACTTCGAAAAAGGGAAACCCCTCATGACATACGCTATCATCGGTTCGGGTAATGTCGGCATCGCCCTCGCCCGACAATTCGCCCGCGCGAACGTCCCCACCGCAATCGCCAATACTCGGGAACCCAACACGATCGAGCCGCTCGTGGCGGAGTTGGGCGCTGGCATTCATGCGACGACCCTCGACAACGCGCTGGCCGCAGACGTCATAATCCTTGCGCTGCCTTTCATCGCGATCGAGACGCTGGCTAAGATGCGCACCGACTGGACGAGCAAAATTGTCATCGACGCCACCAATGCTTACGGCGTGGCGCCTGAATACCTTGCCGGCCGACTCTCGTCCGATCTCGTGGCCGCAATGCTGCCTGGCGCCGCAGTCGTCAAGACGTTCAACCAGTTGCCCGCCGCCCTGCTGGCGCGCGAGGCGGCGTACGATGGCGGACGGCGCGTGCTGTTCCTCGCCGGCAACAACGGCGCGGCGAACGATACCGTCAAAGCGCTCGTCAGCCAGCTCGGCTTTTCGCCGATCGTGCTTGGTCGCCTCGATGAGGGCGGTCGCCTGCTGCACATTCCGGGTCCGCTTGTTCTCCACAATCTCGTCGAACATCCGCTGAAGTAGGAGCAGGACGATGAATAGCGGTAACACTGCCATCGAACGCGAGGTCTTGCGGATTGATCGCGCTGGCGAGGCGCCGGGCCATGTGCCCGGCCACCGCGCTCGCCGCCTGATCGAAGGCAGCGATCCCGGCTTTACCGACCCGTTTCTCGTGATGGCCGAGGACTGGATGCCGCGAGGCGCCTTTCCCAAGCATCCTCACCGCGGCATCGAGACAGTCACCTACGTCATCGACGGTGTAGTCGAGCATTTCGACAACGCTGGTCACTGCGGCCGCCTAGGCCCGGGCGATGTGCAGTGGATGACTGCGGGGCGCGGCATTGTCCACGAGGAAAATGCTCCGCAGGGTCTCGTCGCTCACACGCTGCAGATCTGGGTCAACCTGCCTGCTGCAGCTAAAATGACTGAACCGCGCTATCAGGATCTGATCGGCGCCAACGTGCCGGTTCGGCGGGAACCCGGAGTCGAGGCAAGAGTGTTCTCAGGCCAATCGGGCGACATCGTCTCGAACACGGTGAACCATGTGCCCGTGACGATGATTGACGCCCAGATTGGGCCAGGCGCCACGTTCATCCAAAGTCTGCCCGGTGGGGATAACGGATTTCTATTTGTGATCCAGGGGTCGGTTGCAGTCGGCTCGGCTGGGTTGATTGTTGACGCTGGGAGTCTGGCTTGGCTTACCCGGCCCGATGTAACAACGGCTTCGCGTGTGAAGCTGACCGCGACAGGTTCGCCGGCTCGGATTCTCATCCTTGCTGGTCGCCCGGTTAAGGAGCCGGTCGTGTTCGGCGGCCCCTTCGTTATGAACTCTCAAGAAGAGATTAGGCAGGCCTTCGCCGACTATAGAGCTGGCCACTTCTGACGGGGCCGTCAAGTTAGCCAAGTAGAGGCCGATTAGGCTCGTTCCAGCGCGCACCGACGTTGGAGATTTTGACGCAAATTCAAGCGCGGCCCAAATTCACAAGCCGGCGATTGACAAGTATTCGGGCTTAACCTGACAGCGCCTTTTCGGAGGCTTCGCTGAGCGTGTGGTAGCAGTGCACCGGCGGTTTCCGAAGCAAACACGCGGCCCCTACCGCGTGTTGGCGGACCGCACGCTCGGATGCCAGTGACTAGCTCGTGAGAATTCGCATCGGAAGTAGACGCAGTGGAGGTCTACCTCCTGCAAGCATCGGGCGCACTCGAGCTGGCCGATCCTGGAAAGATCTTCGGCTCAGCGGACATTCCGATCGCGAGCCGATCGATATCCGGCTGATTGCCGTCGATAAGAATACGCACCGGAAAGCGCCGCACAATCTTGGTGAAATTCCCGGTGGCGTTGTCCGGGGGGATAAGAGAGAACTCCGATCCGCTGGCGCCTGCGACGCCATCGACCGTACCGCAGAACACGCGGCCCGGAATCGCATCCACCGAGATCGACACACGATCTCCCGAGCGGATACGGCTTATCTGGGTTTCCAGGAGATTCGCCTCCACCCATAGCGCCTTCGTCGGCGAGACCGCCAGAAGCCGCGTGCCGATCGCGACATACTCGCCGACGCGCACGTTGCGTCCCGTCACCAGACCCTCCCGAGGCGCCAGGATCGTGGTGGCTTCGAAATCATTGCGCGCTTTCAGGAGTTTCGCTTCCGCGCTCAGGACGCTGGCGTGGTTGGCCTCCAGCTGAGCCGCAAGAACGCCAAGCTGATCGCGCGCATATCGCGACTGCGCCTGGGATTGCGCCAGTGCTGCGCGCGCCTGCAAATCCGCCGCTGTCGAAGCTTCGAGTGTCGATTTGCTGATAGCCCCCTCCTCCACCAGACGCGCCGCGCGCGCGTAATCCGCAGCGGACTTCGCGTTCAGCGCCAGCGCGGACTGCACGGCGGCATCCGCCACCTGGATCTGTGATTGCTGCAATCGTGTTTGCGCCTCGATCTGGGCGCCAGCCGCCTTCTGCTGAGCGACGACAGCTTCCTGGTCGCGAACTGCAGCTTCGAAGTCGCGTGGATCGATGCGAACGAGCATCTGTCCGGGAGCAACGAGGTTGTTGTTCTCGACCTTCATCTCCTGGACATAGCCGGAGACTTTAGTCGCGACGAAGGTGAGGTCGCCGCGAATGTATGCGTTGGTGGTGGAGATGTCGGGACTCAAGGCGATCCAGGCGGGGCCCGCGAGTGCCGCCATGCCCCACACAGCGGCGACAGCTACGCCCGCGACGGCGATACGCCGCCAGGCCGGCCAGCGCTTCTTTTGCACCGGCATCGACGCCGGCTCGGCATTGCTGATGGTTTCAGGCGCCACAGTCATGTTCATGGCGTGCTCCTTGGCTGAATGATGGTCTTCGAAAAAATCAGATTCGGAATGGCCGGCAGCCCCCAGGTGAGGACAGCGGCTACGAGCATGAGAAGGGCAAGCGCCGAGAAGGTATCGGCAAAAGCCAGCGTGAAGGCTTGCACTGAGGCGTTGCGCGCGACGAGCGCCGTCGCCGCGCGTTGGCTGATTTGAGGATCGTTCAACTTCGGTTGCAGCGAGGCCGCGCGGGATAAAATCTGTTGCGACAGCTCGGGCCGGCTCGCCGACAGATACTCGACGACTGTCGCCGAGTGGAGCTTTTCCTGCTCGACAATCAGGTGAGTGGAGAGCGCCAACCCGATGACCAGCCCGATGACCCTGGCGTAATTGAACAAGATGCCAAGGCTCGGGCCCTGCTCGCGGGTTATGCCGGAAGTCGCGAAGCGCAAGGTGGAGATGCCGAAGAGCGCCTGCCCTACGCCGAGCAGTGACATGGGTAAGATGAACTGTTCCGCCGCCCAGTCGGGCGAAAGAGTCGCGCAAAGACTGGCGGCCAATGCAAATAGAGCCAGTCCTGCGCACAGCGGAATACGGGCGTCGATCCGCATGCACAGCCAATATGCGCCCGGCGCAGCGACCAGCGTTGCGATGCCCAGCGGAACAAAGACCTCCGCGAGCTGCTCGATGCGGTAGCCGTGGATGCGGAAAAGATATTGCGGGATGACGACGACCGCCACTATGGCGCCCACGCGATAGAGGACTTGCAGCAGCAGTGACCAGGCCACGGTCGGCCTTTGGAAGAGCTGCAGCTGCACCAGCGCTGGCGTGCCGCGTGGAAGCGCACGGATCGCTAGGCAGAAGCAGAGCACGCCCGAAACCAGCGACGCCCCGATCCACCATGTGTCGAACCAGAACCTGCGTTCGCCTTCGCTGAGCGCCACAGCAATCAAGCCGAGCCCGGTTGAGAGATAAAGGAAGCTCTCCCAGTCGGCCGAAAGGATTCGCCGCGGATCACCGCGCTCATTGCGAAGGATGAAAATCGCCAAGCCAGCGTAGATGGCGCCCACAACCGCCTGGAGCCAGAACAATGCGCGCCATCCCCCCAGAGAGAGTATCGCTGCCCCAACACTCGCGGCGAAACCGATTGCGGCAGCCGTAGCGATCGAAAACCCAGCGAGGCCCGCCACCTGTCGCTTGCCAGTCAGCGGGCTGGACATGACCAGCAGGATCATCAAGGTTGGGAGCATTCCTCCGAAGAAGCCCTGGAGGAGGCGCAGTGCGATCGCCCAGCCGAGATCGGGCGCCAGCGCGATGGCACCGCTAGTTAGGGCAAACATCGCGCCGGCGATCACCATGCCGCGTCCGCGGCCGACACTTCCGACCAGCACCATAAGCGCAGGCTGAGCAGCGAGCTGGCCGACATTGTAAACCGTGATGATCCATGCCGCATCGTCCGCACTGGCGGACAAACCAGCGCCGATGTCGCCCAGCGCCAGGATAGCAGCGACGGGGAAAAGCGCTCCGACAGCTGCCCCAAGGCTCGCGATCGCCAGCGCGACAATCGGCGGTTTTCCGGCCTGACGAGCTGACTGCCCTACGCCCGACATCGAGTTGACGCTCCATTATCGATACGTCCGGTATCGTTTAATAGATACGGCCGGTGTCGTTGACAATCCCTTACCGAGAATTTATCTATACGCACGGTATCGTTATCCCGTGACTGGAGAGCACTCGCTTGCCGACAACGCGAAAGAAACCTGCATCGGCCCGCTCGAGGGGCTCCGTCGGGGCGGTCCGTAGTCCCGACACCCACAGCGCCATTCTGAATGCGGCAGCCAGCGTGCTGAGCAATGAAGGGTATTCCGGCTTCACGTTTGACGCCGTCGCGCGGCTGGCGGGGTCGAGCAAGCCAACGCTCTATCGCTGGTGGCCCAACAAGGCGGCGCTGATCATGGAAGTGTATGAGCAGAGCAGCGAGACGGCGCTGGCACCAAAAGATCACGGTTCTCTCGAAGCCGATCTCAACGACATCATGCGGCGCCTGATCGTATGGTGGCGCGACACACGCGCCGGCGAGGCCTTCCGGGGGGTCATCGCAGAGGCTCAGGGTTCCGCAGAAGCGCTTGAGCAGCTCCGCGAGGCCTTTCTGCCCCGCCGCCGCGAGATCATTCGCAAGGCGTTCGACCGGGCGCTTGCGCGCGGAGAGATCAGTGACGACGCGGATATCGAGAGCGCGCTGTCGCTCCTGATTGGTATGAACCTGATGCTGCTGATGACGGGTGCGCTCAATCCGGAGGCTTGCAAGCCAGCCATTGAACTGGTCGTGCGCGCCTTGGTGCCGAGGCAGCGTAGCGCGCGTGCTCGATAGCGAGTCGATCGTTCGTGCTTTACGAGTCTGTTTACCCGGCCATAGGCGACCGAAGTCCAATGGCGCTTCGTTGGCGTATTGATGCGCGTCCTTCCTCGGCAAAGGAGAGCTTCTTGGATAGAAAGCCACTACCAGCTCTCGCGCAGGTCGCAGCCAAAGACCTCGTCTGGCAGATCATTGGGGAATGTGAGCTCGGCCTGCGTGCCGCTCCGCGCTAAACGCCAAGAAATCGTGCCGCCGATCTCGCCCGCTAGCCCGGCAACAAGATCGAGCCCCCGGCCTGCACAAAGGAAGCCCGATCCATCTCCGTCGTCCACCACCCGGCAAACGCTGGTCTGACCTCCTGTCTCGAGCTCGACCCGAATGTTCCCCGAGCTGTTTTGGAGGCCATGACGTAAACTGTTCCTGATTAGCTCGGATAGAGTGGTACGAACCGGCAGTCTCATAAGCGGCTACACCAGGGCTGCGTCACTCAGAACAGGTGCGCTTCGACGAACCATAGCTGCTTGTCGATCGCGCGAGAGATTTCGGTGAAAACATCGGCGGTGTCGGCATCACCCGACTTCGCAGCCGCGTCGATGTCCGCTCGCGTGGCTTTCCCGAACTGGCCGAGCACGGCGGCTAGCGCCTCGAGATGCTGCTCACCGGCAGAGGTTTCGAGCGAATATTCGTAGAGCCCCGTCTTGCCGGCGGTTGTCTGCACGCGGCCATCGGCGACGCCGCCCAGGGTGGTGATGCGCTCTGCTAGCGTGTCGACATGATCCTCGACGACTGTGTGCAGCCGGTCGAAGAACTCATGGAGCTGAATGAAATCACGGCCCTTGACGTTCCAGTGCGCCTGCTTGGTTTGTGCTTCGAGGTCCAGCGCGTCTGACAGCCGTGCCTGCAGCAGGGCGATCGAGCTTTTCCGAATGTGCGTCGAGAGGTCGAGATGGGTCGTGTACATGAATTTCCTCCTCTGATGATCAGTACCTGTCGACGTCAACCACAGCTTGAGCGAAAGCTTCCGGAGCTTCCTGCGGGAGATTGTGCCCGACCCCACCCTTGACGAGGCGATGCGCATACCTGCCGGAGAATTTTCCCGCATAGGCAGCGGGCTCGGGATGAGGCGCTCCATTGGCATCGCCCTCGAGCGTGATCGAGGGCACGGAAATCACCGGCGCTACGGCAAGACGGCGCTCCAGGTCGTCGTATTTCGGCTCGCCTTCGACGAGGCTGAGGCGCCAGCGATAGTTGTGAACCACGATGTCGGCGTGATCTGGATTGTCGAACGCCGCAGCGCTGCGGTCGAAGGTGGCGTCGTCGAACGCCCATTTCGGTGAAGCCGTCTGCCAGATAAGCCGGGCGAAGTCCCTTCGGTAGGCGGCGTAGCCGGCTCGACCGCGTTCCGTGGCGAAATAGTACTGGTACCACCAGGCCAGCTCGGCCTTTGGTGGGAGCGGGGCTTTGTTGGCTTCACGGCTGCCGATCAGATAGCCGCTGACCGAGACCATGGCCTTACAGCGCTCCGGCCAGAGCGCCGCCACGATGTTCGCGGTACGCGCACCCCAGTCGAAGCCGGCGATGATTGCCTTTGCGATGCCGAGCGCGTCCATCAGCGCGATGACGTCGACGCCCAACGCCGCCTGCTGGCCGTTGCGGATCGCTTCGGCTGACAGGAAGCGCGTCGTCCCGTAGCCGCGCAGATAAGGCGTGATCACGCGATAGCCGGCGGCGGCCAGCATGGGCGCGACATCGGCGAACGCGTAGATGTCGTACGGCCAACCATGCAGCAAAATGACCGCAGGTCGGTACGGCTCGCCGGCTTCGGCGTATCCGATGCTCAGCTCCCCGGCGTTGACCTGTTTGATCGGCCCCATCGAGGTATGACTTCCCCGCTTCGTCCTGGGCAGGGGTGCGCCGGCAGGTGAGCCTTTCTGTGCATCTGCCACGCCAGACAAAGCGAGTTCCACAGCGGCGATGCCCACTGCTGCGACTCCGAAGAAGTTGCGGCGATGAAGATCGACTGTTTCGCGCATGATTTGCCTCAGCCAAATGTGAACGAGTAGGCGCGAGCGCCGGGAGCGGAGAATTCGATTTCGAACGTGCGGTCCGCCACGGCGCCGGACTGGCGCACAAGCTGGTACATCCTGTCCTGGTCGAGGCTGCCCCAGCCTTCGGCGTCGACATCAGCGCCGTGATTCGCGCGGGGTGGCTCGTCATCGATGGTGACGCGGAAACGGATCGAGGCGCCCTGCCCGTTGCGGCCGAGGACAAGGTGCAGGTCGCGGGCGTGGAAGCGAAAGTTGATCCTGCCGCCAGCGCTCTCGACCTCGCCGAACTCGCGACCGATCTTCCAGTCTCCCGACAGGCTCCAGTGGTTCAGCGACGGCTTCGTTTGGCTGGCATAGGCTTTCGTGGCGTCACGCTTCACACCGCCGGCGGAAGCAAAGTTCGTGGCCTGTCCATAGCCAATATAAGTTTCCGGCGAACGCAGATGCTCCCAATCCGGCGGGGCCTGGGCGCCTTCGCTCGCGATGTCGACCACCGGATCCGTAACTGCGAGCCCGCTCGCTTCGGAAAGCATTTTCTGGATCAGGCGCTCGGCGTCGCCATAGCTGCCTTCGCCGAGCATGCGGTGGCGCAGGCGCCCCGTTGCATCGACAAAATAGAACCCTGGCCAAGCATTGTTGTCGAAAGCGCGCCAGATTTCGTAGTCGTTGTCGAGAACGACCGGATAGCCGACCGGCAGGTTCGTAACCGCTCTCTGTACCTTGGCGAGATCATGCTCGAAAGCGAACTCGGGCGTATGGACACCGATCACGACAAGCCCACGATCCTGGTACCTGGCGGCCCACGCGCGGAGATAAGGCAGCGTGCGGAGGCTGTTGATGCAGGAGTAAGTCCAGAAGTTCACCAGAACGACCTTGCCGCGCAGATCCTCCGCCTGCAGCTCCGATGCATTGACCCAGGTGTGCTCCGGCCCCAAGAGCGAGCGGAGAGACGCTGGAAGCGCCTGTGGCGAACTCTTGTTGCTGTCCACGTCGACCGCCTCCCTGAGCTGTGCAACTGCTTGAATCTGGTCCTGCTGCCTCTCGCTTGCGGAACAGGCGATCAGGTTGGCTCCGCCGACCGCGTAAACGGCCGCCGCAACTCCGATCACCCAGGTTGACCTTCTCATGGTGCGCTTCTTCCGCGCGCGAGGATCTGCTCGATCGCCATGGCCAGGCCCGCTTCGTCGTTCGCACCGTCATGGCGCTGGCCGTTGATGAAGAATGTCGGCGTACCGTTGACGCCGCTACGAATGCCGCCATCGAAGTCCGCAGCTATGCGCTCGCGATAGCGGCCGTTTGCGAGGGCTTCCTGCATCGAGGTCGTGGATAGATCGAGGGCGTTCGCCAGCGCCGGAAACAAGAGATCGCCCAGCTGCGCCTGGTTCTCGAAGAGAAGGTCGTGCATCTGCCAGAACATGCCGTGGGCGCCGGCGAACTCTGCAGCTTCGGCAGCTTGCTCAGCGTAAGGATGGATCCCGGTGAGCGGAAAATGACGAAACACGAACCGCAGCTGGTCGCCGAAACGCTCGCGCACATAGCGGACCACGGGAACTGCGTGGGCGCAGTGCGGGCACTGATAGTCGCCATACTCAACGAGGACGACAGGCGCCCCTTCAGTTCCGAGGTGGTGATCGGCCGGCGAGACCGCGATCTTCAGCATGGTCATGGCGGACCTCCCCGTCCAAGATTCTCGAGAGCGTCGAGGATGCCATCCGCGCCCGGATTGACCCCGACCGGAGAGACGTACCTCCAGGCAATCCCGCCGTCGGGGGTTATGACGAAGAGCGCCCGCTCTGATGTTCCGTCAGCGTCCCGATAGACGCCATAGGATCTCGCGACCGCGCCTTTGGGTTCGAAATCGGCTAGCAGTGGAAAGCGCAAACCTCGTGCTGATGCGAACTCCCGATGACACCACACGCCGTCGACCGAAATGCCGATCATGGCCGCGCCGAACTTCTCGAAGGCAGGCAGCACCTCGTTGTAGAGCGCCATCTGGTCGCCGCAGACCGGGCTCCAGTCGGCGGGATAGAAGGCAAGGATTACCGGCCTTCCCCTCAAGCTGACGAGCGATTGGGTCTCAGCTGGCCCCGATGGCAGCTCGAAGTCCGGCGCCTGGTTGCCGAGTTCCGCTTGAAACGGCTGTTTGCGCATAGCCAACCTCCTCCCGGATGCGGCGGGTCAGCTGCCCACCTTCGCTGACGCCGCGGCCTCGATCATCTTCGCAACGGCGTCCGGGTGAGAAACCATCACCACATGGGAAGCCCCCTTGATCACGACGGTCTGCTGCGAATTTGCGCGCTCCGCCATGAAGGCCTGCAGCTGCGGCGGGATGTTCTTGTCCTTGTCGCCATAGATGAACCACGACGGAATCTTCCTCCAGGCGGGCTCGCCCGACGCTTCATTGCCAGCCGCCTCCTCGATCGGCCGCTGTGTTGCCGCCATCAGCGAGGCATTTGCCTTGGGCACGTCCGCGGCGAACTGGTCGGGGAATTTTTTCTGCTGGATGTAGAGGTCCTTGCCGCCATCAGGCAGGGAAACCGGAGTCGCGAGCGCATCGGACAGTGTGCTGCCAGGGAATTTGCCCGTGAGCCCGAACGCCGTCTCGCCCTTCTCCGGAGCGAAGGCGGCGACGAAGACAAGCGCCTTGACGTTGCCGCTCCGGGCGCCGGCTTCGTTGATCACGGAGCCGCCATAGGAATGGCCTACCAGGACCACGGGCGCGTCGATGCTCGACAGGATGCTGGCGACCGCCGCGCCGTCGCCTTTCACGCTGCGAAGCGGATTGGCGGCCGCCACGACCGTGTATCCGTCCCTCTCGAGAATGCGGATGACGCCGGTCCAGCTGGATGCATCAGCAAAGGCCCCATGGACCAGGACGATGGTCGGCTTCGACGCCGGCTGGGCTAGCGCGGCGGGGCTAACCAGAATGGCCGCGGCAGCGAGCGCGCCCGATAGCTTCGTCATTTTGTGTCTCCTTACCATTGTCCACCAAAGATGCGGCGCCGGGGGCTCGCGTGCCATTGCACGATGGTATCGGCTGAGCGCCGCGCTAGGTCGCTGGGACGTTGACCACGACGGTCAGGCCGTCTGGCGAAAAGTGTCGACTGATCGCGCCGTCCAGATCGACAGCAAGCGCGTCGATGATTTGTGAGCCGCGCCCGGGCGTTGCGCCGACACTCCCGCCACCGTCATCCATGACAACGCACTGCACTTTATCGTCAGACCGAAGGAGCGTGACGAAGATTGATCCACCTTGCCCAGAAAACGCATGCTTGGCCGCGTTCATAACCAGCTCGCTGACGATGAGACAGATCTGCCAACAGCGCCTGGCGCTGAGGCAAACGGACTCGGACGTCAATGTCAGGCTGATCGAGCGCTCTTCCAGCACGGAGGATGTCAGAGATGCGCAAAGCTGTTCGAGATCCTCGTCGAGGTTTCGCATCGCCACGCCACGGATTGGGCGAAGCGCGGTGTAAGCCGCGGCGGCAGCCTCCAGCCGTTTGGTCACGTGCGTGAGAATGGGCTGAATGGTTTCGTCTGCTCTCACGGAGGCGCTGCGAAGCACGGCCAGCATCGCGGTGTAATCATTGAGCGTGCGATGCGTGATCTCGTCCAGATAGAGCCACGCATCCGGCTTCGTTGGCGTGCTGTAGTGGGGACCTAGTAGATCAGGTCGCATGACAATCTCCCTGCTTTCCGCCGCCAACATGCGCGGAGCGAGCCGGGCCGAGCTATTGGCCGATGGTATACGGGATACCTTTGTTCGATGGCCGGGAGCGATTTTACGCCGATCTATTCAATCGTGAGCTCAAGCCCCCGTTGAGCTCCTCGCGAGGTCTACCGCGCCCCTGGAAACCTCGCGCCGGGAAGCGGCGTGTATCGCGCATGCGCGCCGCTTCCCCTTCTTCTTTGGGCGATGAAACGCAGCACAGAGGGCTGCCCTCCGCATTCAGTCGCGATCGACGCCGCAAGTTATGCGTTCGCGGCCACAATACGTTGGTCCAATAGAAGGCCGTCCTCGTCAGCCGCATTGTCATCTCACGGGGCCGCGTACCGCTGAGCCCGAAGCAGTTCCGGAGACCATCATGGCCGACAAGGCATCGGATCCCACACGCCGCACCGTTCTCGCCACCACCGCCGCTGCCGCCGGCGTCGCCGCAGCGCTCTCGCAATCTCTCACCGCCGCAGCCTTTGCACCTGGAGACTCCAAAATGACAATCCGCCCACTGACTGGAAGCATCCCCAAGGAACAGATCGAAGACCTTCGCCGTCGCATCAAGGCGACCATCTGGCCGGAGAAGGAGCAGGTCGCCGACTCCACGCAGGGCGTACAGCTTGCGACGATGAAGGCGCTCGCAGACCACTGGGCCGGCGCCTACGACTGGTACAAGTGCGAAGCGCGGATCGACTCCTACGGCAATTACCTGACGGAGATCGACGGGCTCGACATCCATTTCATGCATATCAAGTCGAAGCACGCGAACGCGTTGCCGATGATCGTGACGCATGGCTGGCCCGGCTCGATCGTCGAGCAGATGAAGATCATCGAGCCGCTGACCAACCCCACTGCGCACGGCGGAACGGTCAACGACGCCTTCCACCTCGTGATCCCCTCGCTTCCCGGCTACGGCTTCTCTGGCAAGCCGACCAAGCCCGGATGGAACCCGCCCACCATCGCCAAGGCGTGGGCCACGCTGATGGATCGCCTCGGCTACACCCATTACGTTGCCCAAGGCGGCGACTGGGGCAATGCAGTCACCGAACACATGGCCTTGCAGCAGCCCAAAGGGCTCGTCGGCATCCATACCAACATGCCGGCAACGCTTCCGCCCGACGTCTCGAAGGCGCTCGGCGAAGGCAAGCAGCCGGCCAACCTCACACCGGACGAGAAGTATGCCTGGGACCAGCTCGTCTTCTTCAACGCCAACGGCCTCGGCTACGCCATCGAGATGAACAACCGGCCGCAGACGCTCTACGCCCTGGCCGATAGCCCTATCGGGCTCGCCGCCTGGATGCTCGATCATGACGACCGCAGCCAGAAGATGATCGCTCGCGTGTTCGCCGGCCAGAAGGAAGGGCTGTCCAAGGACGACATCCTCGACAATGTCACGCTCTACTGGCTGACCAACACGGCGGTGTCTTCGGCGCGGCTATACTGGGACAACGCCAAGAACGTGCCCGGCGGTTTCTTCGACGCGCGCGGCATCAAGATCCCGGTCGCCGTGACCGCGTTCCCGGACGAGATCTACACGGCTCCGAAAACGTGGGCGGAGAAGGCCTATCCCAAGCTGATCCACTACAACAGGGCGCCGAAAGGCGGCCACTTCGCCGCCTGGGAACAGCCGGACTTCTTCGTTCAGGAGATGAGAGCTTCGTTCAAAACACTGCGAGGCTGAAGGCGACCACATCAAAGGCGAGCGTCCGGGGGTTTGACACCCTCGGGCGTTCGCTTGTCGTTTAGTCGCCAACCATTACACCGACAGGCCGACATCCGCGGCTGTATTGGCGATGCGTTCGTCCAAAGAGTGCCACGGCTATGCCGGCCTGCGTGAGGTGCTCTGCCATAGCTGGTCCAGGTCGTGCTTTCCACCGACGATCAGCGCATCGACAGCTTGCGTCCGGGGATCCACCCCGATCTTTGATGTGGACGAGACCGCCATTACGAGCGCGTCCCAGTCGCCGCTCATACGAAAGTCTGCCCCATACTATCATCCAATGTCTTCTGCCTGCGGCGCCGCCCAAGTCCTTTGCTTGCTGATTGCAAAAAAGGGAACCTCTGATGAAAAACGGGAAGCAGACTGCTCAGGTGCGTCTCGACAAGAAATCCGCGCGCTGTTGGCGCGTCACATTCGATAATGCACCACTGAACCTGATGGGGCCGGAGTTTGTCCTCCAGTTCAGAGAGATCATGGGTGAGATCGAAGACGACAAGGACCTCCGAGTCGTGATCTTCGACAGCGCGGTGGATGGCGTCTTCCTGAACCACTCCGAGCTTCGCGGCAGCATCGAGGATCTGACCAGGATCCCGCAGGGACCTACTGGGCTGGAAGCCTGGCCGGATATTCTGGTGCGCCTGACGCGGGCGCCGGTAGTGTCCATTGCGCTCATTCGTGGGCGAGCGACGGGCAATGGCAGCGAACTCGCATTGTCCTGCGACATGAGTTTTGCGAGCCGCGAGAAGGCGGTGCTGTCGCAATGGGAAGTTGGCGTGGGTATGGTCGCCGGTGGTGGCCCGATGGCTCGCCTGCCTCTACAGATCGGCCGGCAGCGCGCGCTTGAGGTGCTGCTTGGCTCAGAGGACATCAGCGCAGACCAGGCCGAGGCATATGGCTATGTGAACCGGGCGCTGCCGGACGCGGAGCTGGACGGTTTCGTAGACAGGCTGGCGATGCGCATCGCAACGTTCGACAAGTGGTCGATCACCAACACGAAGCGACTCGTGAACGCCAGTCTGCCGCCCGATGTCGAGATTGCGGCTGGGTGGGAGGCCTGCATGGCTTCGGTCGCCCGGCCGGCCACACAGGAAAGGATCAGGCGGCTGACAGCCCAGGGCTTCCACGAGCCGGGTGATGTTGAAAATCGCCTCGGCTATTTCGTTGGGCAGCTCGGTCTCTAACCGTTGGGCGGGCGCGGCAAAGAAGCTCCGCGCCCGCCAATTCCATTTGAAGGATTTGGATCATGGACCTTTTGGCGCTTGCAAAAGACGTGGCGAACCGGGCTGAGACCGCCGCGTCCGTGAAAAAAGTGCCCGTCACGGTTTGCGTGGTCGATGCGCATGGCAACGTTGTCTTGAAGCACTGCATGACGGGTGCATTGGGCGCGTCCCTCGACCTCGCGGAACGCAAGGCATACACGGCAGCGATGACTCGCATCCGGACGGACGATCTGGCCTCTCTAGTGCAGCCCGGCAGAGACCTTGCTGCGTTGGCTTCGGTTTCGGGCGGGCGATACTGCGCCATGGGTGGCGGCGCCCCGCTGACGAGTGAGGGAATGATTGTGGCTGGAGTGGGTATCAGCGGCGGCACGGTGGCTGAGGATGTCGCTGTCCTCGAGGCGGCCCTTCAGCGGGCATAGGTTCGTCGATAAACGCGAGCTCTGTTCGTCATCGCCGTTCGCGCTCTGCATGGGAGTAGGCAGCGCAAAGGCTGGGTACGCTCCGTAAGAACTTCTTTGCGCGGAACGTCCGCGAGGCCGTGCCGACTCTGATGCGCCGTACCCCCTGTTCGAAGGCGTCGGCATCGTCATCTCTGAAATCGAGGCGCGTCAACGCACGGAGGCGGCTGCGCGTTCATGTGGCGGCAATTGCTGCATGATCAGGGGGTCAGTCGGAGTTCAGTTTCGGTGTCACATTTTAACTGCCGAACCTCACTGCGACTACAAGCCCAATTGGGAGGCTTTGCCGACAAGCTCTGCGAAGGATCGCGCCTTCATCTTCCGCATCACGCTGCCACGATGCGCTTTCACGGTGATTTCGCTGATGCCGAGGTCGCCGCCAACCTGCTTGTTCATGCGGCCAGATGTGACCAGCATCATGACTTCTCGTTCGCGCGGAGTGAGCGAGGTATAGTCTCGCCGCAACGCCACAAGCTCTGAATGGGCAGCGAGAGCGGCGCGCGAGCGATCAGCCGCCTCATCGATGGTGTGAAGCAGGGTTTCGTCATCGACGGGATCGGTGAACACGTCGACCGCCCCCGCCCGCATTGCGCGTACGGCGGCGGGCACGTCCGGCCGCTTCATCAGGAATACAGTGCAAAGGGCCGGCTCGTTCCGCTTCAGATGCTCCTGCAGATCGAGGCCGTCGAAGTCAGGCAGCGCGACGTCTAGGATGACGCACCCCGGACCCGTTTGGCGCACCGAGGACAAGAACTCAGCGGCGGAAGCATGAGTCTGCACCTTCCAGCCCGCGGAGCTGATCTTCGCCTCAAGCGACGCACGCATGACAGAGTCGGTCACGATCACGAAAATTGTCGGTCGTTGGCCAGCGGCTTCCCTTTGCGGGTCGCGATGAATTCCGGTCCGGCCGTAAGTCGAAAGCTCCTGAACCTGAACGCCATACATGATGTCCTCCATCAAGACCGCACACCGCCGGTACGAACGCCACCGGTTATACCTTTCTGATTGAACCGATGCCACGCGACGATGCCGATCAGGCGATCTGGCGCCTACACGATGGAGTCGTCTCGATCCTGCAACGTGATGGTGCGGCGACCGAAGAGGCGCGCATCCGCGGAGAAAGCGCCAGGTCCCGTCAATACCAGGGCGGCGGCCGAGATCGTATGTAGCGCCACGAGCTCCAGCGGGGCGCTCGCCACCGCCAGGCCAGCCAGCGAGGCCAGCAAGCTGAACCCGGCTATCACACGCGCTTGCAGCCCGACGCAGAGCGCCACAGCGGCAATGCCTCCAAGCACTTGCGGGATACTGAAGGTCCACGGGGCAACGGAGGTCAGCATGACCGTTGAGGCGGCCACCGAAATCCTCAATAGCAACAACCCGCCGCCAATAGCGCCGCCGGGGAAAAACGCCGTTTCGTACCTCATGGAGCGTCACTACGGCCGGTCTTGCATGCGCAACACCTCCGAACGGGTGATAAAAAGCTAGACCTTTAGAGGGATGCCGATCTCGCCAACCCGGCGTATTGTGGTCCTTCGAAATGGGGATGCGGGGGCGTGGGTCGCTGATGCCCGGCTTGAGACAAAAATGCGCGGCAACGTTGGCCTGGGCGGTGCGGCTATGCGTGGCGCTCGCGGCCGGTTTGGCCGTAGGCGCGCCGGCATATGCGCTCGATCCGACGCGGAGCATCGATCAGTTCCATCACACCGGGTGGACTGAGCGTGATGGCATGCCGGGGAACATCATGGCGATCACGCAGACCGCCGATGGATTCCTCTGGCTTGGCGCTGAGGGCGGCCTCTATCGCTTCGATGGCGTTCGCGTGGAGCGCATCGATCATTTCGGCTCAACGCTCCTCCCTCGTGTCAGCGTCACTGCCCTGCTCGCAACGCCCGACGGTGATCTGTGGATCGGTTTCGACGGAAAGTCGGCGATGGCTTCGCGCGTACGGCGCGGCGCGCTGACCACTTTCACGCAACGTGACGGCCTGCCGCTCGGGGCTGCGAAACAGTTCGTCCTGGATTCCGCTGGCGGAATTTGGCTCCGAACCACGAGCGCCACCGAGGATGAGCTGACGCGCTTCGATGGTCAGTCCTGGCGCGAGATCAAAGGTGACTTCGGCAGCGTCAAACTTGATTTCTTGCGAGGCGTCTGGGATTTCGCGGCGGCGCAGGATGGGACTGTCTGGGCCAAGAACTCCGCCACACTCTACTACCATCGCCCTGGGATGGAACGTTTCGAAGCCGCGCCCGGATATTCCGGAAGGGTTATCGGTTTTGCACGCTCAAGCGATGGCCGGCTCTGGACTGCGGACCAGGGCGAACAGCGCTTCTACGCCCTTCCCGACCTGTCCGTGACGCCTGAGGTGCAATTTTCGCCGCCTGTGCTGGCCGCAGCTGTTCCCGAAACCCTCCGCGGGAATATCCTGGTCGATCGGGATGGCACGATCTGGTGCGCCAACAAGCGCGAGGGCGGCGTCTCGCGGATCCGCTCGCTCGCCGCCGATGCACCGGTCACCCGTGAACAATACATGGCAGCTGACGGGCTCACATCGAACCGCACACAGGTGATCTTCGAAGACCGCGAGGGCGACATCTGGCTCGGGACGGACCGAGGTCTCGACAGGTTCCGTCCTGCCGATGTCGCGCTGGAGCGGAAGATCGAACTGGCTCACCAGTCCTATCCCAGATTCGCTTGGTCAGAGGACGCACTCTACATCTACGCGGGCTTTTCGAGAGAGCAGACGACCACAACCGCGGGTCTCTCGTCTATCTATCGCATTGCAGCAGATGGAAAGCCGCAGATCGTTGCAGCGGACGTGGGCGATGTCGTTCGAATTGGCATCCGTGGCGCGGACGTCGAATACTGGAGCCTGCAGACCGAGGGAGGAGAAGGTCTCGTCGAGTACAGGCTTCGCGCCGGTCAAAAGCCGACGCGCGTATCGTACCCGAACAACTGGTCTCGACCAAAGGGGGGCATCGATTTTACCGACAGCCAGGACGGCTCAATCCTGTTTGCTCGTCCCGGCGTGGGTTATTTCAGGATCAAGGACGGACACGAGACGAAGCTGATATCCAAGAGCGACGTGGAGGAGCCGTCCCTGCCGGTATGGTGGCGTGGGCGATACTGGCTCCCTTACGGCGACGGCTCACTGTATGAAATCGACGGCGATCAGGTCCGCAAACATGTCGGCCCAGACATTGGCAGTATGGCGGTTATCGACACGACTGACCAGCAGATCCTGTTCGGCGGGCAGTTAGGGCTTCTCGCCTGGGACGGTAAGGAGTTCAGGACGCTGCTCGCGTCGCGGATCCCAGTACTTGCGACGGTTACGGCTGGCAGATTCGCGGCGGGTGGCGACCTTTGGATCGTCGCCCAGGCCGGCATTATCAAGACGACGGTAGCAGACCTGGACCACGCCCTGTCAGACCCCAACATGCCATTGCCATATCGGCTGTTCGATTTTCGAGATGGCCTTTCCGGCGCACCGACAGCGAACACTTTGGTAGGTACGCTTCCTCGAAGCCCTGACGGCCGTCTGTGGGTCGCCACGGCAGGCGGCCTGAACTGGATCGATCCGAACAGGCTGGTGAAGAACGATCTCCCGCCGCCCGTCGCCATCACGGCACTGGCGGCCTCCGGAGCCAAATATGAGATGCCAAACGAGGTGCGGCTCCCTCCGGGCTCGTCCAATCTGCAGATCGACTATACTGCACTTAGCCTCAGCATCCCCGAGCGCAATCGCTTCCGCTACCGGTTGGAGGGTGTTGATCCTGACTGGGTCGATGCAGGCGACCGCCGGCAGGTCTTCTACACGCAGCTGGAGCCGCGCAGCTATCGGTTCCACGTCATTGCCAGCAACAACGACGGCGTCTGGAACGAGGTAGGCGCAACGCTCGCGTTCAGCATCGCGCCGACCTTCCTCCAGTCGATCTGGTTCAAGATACTGATCGGGCTCATTGTCGCGGGTCTCGCCTGGCTCGCCTACTCTCTCCGGCTCCGTCAGCAGGCGGCGCGCCTGCAAGGTCGTTTCGATATCCGCATCGCCGAACGGGAGCGCATCGCGCGCGAGCTCCATGACACGCTGCTGCAAAGCATTCAGGGGTTGATCCTTCGCTTCCAGTCGATCGCCAACCGCGTCCCGGCCGACAGTGAATTACAAAGCTCGATCCACGGCGCCATCGACCGTGCAGACGCCGTGCTGATCGAAGGCCGCGCGCGCGTTCGCGACCTGCGCACGACGACGGACGATGATCTGTCCAAAGCGATACTGGACATCGCCGACAACGCGATACCTGGAGACATACCAGACTTCGCATTGACCGTTGAAGGAACGCCCCGAGCGCTGCATGCGCTGGTCGCCGAGGAGCTGCTGCGCGTCGCCGGGGAGGCCATTCGCAATGCCGTGCAACACGCAAATGCCAGAACGATACGGGCTGTCCTGTCTTATGGCCGTTCGAGCCTCCGTCTGACCCTGCGAGATGACGGCGCCGGCATGTCGGACGCCATTCTCGCGGTTGGTGAGAAGCAAGGCCATTACGGTCTTATCGGCATGCGCGAGCGCGCCAAGCGCATAGGCGGGCGCCTGGAGATTTCCAGCCGCGAAGGCGCGGGGACGGAAATTGCACTTACAGTTGCCGGCCGTACGGCCTACAAAGGCCGGCGCATCCGCCCATGAAAGCGACGGGGCTTCAGATGACTGCGCGTGGTGGCGCCATTCGTATACTGATCGTCGACGACCATCTCGTCCTGCGCGAGGGTGTGGCCTCGATCCTCGAGGGCGAAGCCGACATCGAACTCGTAGGAATGGCCGCCAACGGAGCAGAGGCCGTCGAGGTGTTCGGCAATTTGCGTCCGGACGTTACCCTGCTCGACCTGCAGATGCCGGTCATGGGCGGACTTGAAGCGCTGGCGGAAATTCGCAGGCGGTCGCCGGGCGCCCGCGTGATTGTGCTCACGACGTACGAAGGCGATGCCCAAGCAGTCCGCGCCCTAAAAGCCGGCGCCTCCGGGTATATGCTCAAGGGCTCGCTGCGAAAGGAGCTGATCGACGCTATCCGCGCCGTCCATAGCGGCCGCCGCTACGTGCTCGCCGAAGTCGCGCAAGAGATCGCAATCCACGCCGCCGAGGAGTCGCTCTCCGAACGCGAGATCACCATCCTTGAGCGCGTCGCTGCCGGCAAAGCCAACAAGGTTATCGCCGCCGAGTTCTCCCTGTCCGAGGACACGATCAAGGCCCACCTGCGCAGCATCTTCTCGAAGCTCGACGTTAACGACCGAACACAAGCCGTAACGGTCGCGCTTCGTCGGGGAATAATTACGCTCTGAACGCGGTTCTGGAAGCGGACCGGAAGCAGGACCTGCTGGAGCACGAACCACCGTAGCCCCGTGACTGCCGATACACCGGAGTGTCGATACCATCGTTCAATAGTTTCATCCGCGCACCAGTGGTGAATTGCGTGTGGGCTCATTGGAGCTGAACGGGCGAGCGTTCGGTGCGGCTTGATTGGGCAACGATCATGTCGATCGGGAAGTAACCCGCCGCAATCATCTGGAGGGTACGATGAGCATCATAAACAATGCACTGAGAGCAAACCGCGACTACGCAAAGCGGCACGATTCGAAGCTCGGTCAACATCCAGCACCCAAGATCGCCGTTGTCACCTGCATGGATCCCCGTCTTTCAAACCTCCCGGAGATCCTCGGTCTGCCGCACGCCGACATCGACGTTATTCGCACCGGCGGAACCGCGGTAACTGAAGATGTCCTCGGAGAGCTCGTTGTCTCTACCCGCGTACTCGGAACGACAGAGATCATGCTTTTGAACCACACCGGCTGCGGGTTCACCACATTCACTGACGATCAGCTGAACGCGAAACTCGCTGCTTTGACGGGCGACTCGTCCCCTGCTCCCATGCGCTTCTTCTCCTTCAAAGATCCCGAGCAGAACACACGCGAGCAGATTAGGTTGGTGCGATCACATCCTTGGATCGCGAAGAACGTTCCGGTGCGGGGTTTTGTGTTCGACATGGAGACAGGCCTCCTCAATGAGGTCGAGACAGACCAATTGGGCGCTTAGAACTGTCGCCACGTGTGGGAAAGCTTCCTAAACCATGTCTTGGACCTCGTCGGCGTTACGACGCGGCAATGGAAATAGCTATTCGACCGGCGTCGAACCCGCTCGGTCACCTGATCGAGCGTGGACCGCTTCGGGACGAGTCACCAAGCGTAGCTGACCGCAGGTTCGCGATTGGCTCGCTCCCGACGACGCGCGGCTCGACTTGCTGCTTGCAGATCCTTGCCCCTCATGAACCCGGACGGACGGCTACAAATATTTCCTGACCACGAGCGTCCCAGTCATTCCCGGGTGGTAGCGGCAATAAAATGGGATCTCTCCCACTGCCAGAAGCGTCGCAAAGCCAAAGGCCTTTGGCTTTATCATGACATCGAAGCTGCCGTCCCTTGCCGTCGCGGTATGTACGAGGATGTCCTCGTTCACCCACTTAATGATATCGCCAACATGAAGCTCCGGTGGCAGCGCTCCGAATGCCATATCGTTTAGAGTGACTACAAATATTGACGCCGTCTTCGCTTGCGCTCGCGCTTGAGGCGCGGCTGCCGCCAACGTAGCTAGCGTCGGAAGGCTCGCGATGGTCGCTCCACCGTACGAGACCAGACCGCGGCGGGAGATCAACATCGACGCCCCGCTATTTCAAAGAGGCAGCCAGATGCTCGGCGTGCGCTTCATGCTCGGTGAAAAGCTTGAAGCCACTTTGCAGCAGCGACTTCAACTCTGTGTTCTCTGCGTTCGGGATCAGCGTGCCGGAAATCGCAGCAAGCACCGCTTTGTGGTAGGCGACCTCGTTCGCGACATAAGCCTTGTCGAACGCTGCTCCCTTCAGCTTGCCGTATTCGGAAAGTTTGGCGGCAGCATCCTTCGAAAGCTCCTGACTGATCGCATTGTCCTGTGGCGTGACGCCAAGTTTCCTGCACAGCGCCAACGCTTGCTTGTCCACCGCGTTGTGATCGCGCACCATTTCTTGCGCGAAAGCGACAACCTCCTTGTTCTTCGATTTCGCGATTGCCTGCTTGCCAGCGATGACGTCGATGTCGCCCGCCGTGTAGGCGACGTGGGAAACCTGCGCGTCGTTGAGCTTGGCGCTCTGAGCCTCGACCCCAGAAACGCACAAGGCGACAACAGTCACCGCAACCAGAGCTCTCAGCATCGTATTTCTCCATCGCTTCACTACCGACGCCTGGAGATGGTTGGCCTGATGGATATGGCTATTGAACGAACGTATCGCCTCCGTGCGACGAATATATCGGCGATACTTTCGTGCAATGGCCCGCGCCAGCCCCCGAGCCTACTTCCAGGTTGTCGGTGTGAGGCGCGAGTTCCCGAAGCGCCCGCCGGCGGGAGCAAGGGCGATGTTATTGCTAAGAAGGTTTCCTTCGGGGGGGCTGATAAGCGCCGCAGTCGCGGCCGTTGCGTTGGCGCTATTGCCCGGTGCTGCAGAAGCGTCCGACCATTTCGACTCGCTCACAATGGCAGCCAATCCGCAGGCCGACATTGCCGATGTCTATGCTTGGACCGCTCCCGATGGGCGCCATCTGAACCTGGTCATGACCGTCGTTGGCCACACGTTCTCGGATCGGCTGAGCTACGTCTTTCATATTGATAGCGGCAAAGGGTTCGGTCGGACGACCGCGAGGACGTCAATTGTATGCCGCTTTCCAGAGGTGGCGTTGGCGGACTGCACAATTGGTGGCGTGGACGCAGCGCACGGTGACGCAGGCAACCCGAACGGCCTTGAGTCAAAAAAACATCGGTTCCGGATGTTCGCGGGACTGCGAGACGATCCCTTCTACAACAACGTAAAGGGAGGCCTCGCAGTCTACCATACGGCAGAAGAGGCAGTGAAGGCCGGCGCGAGTGTAGACGCTGCGGGTTGTCCGCAACTCGACCAATCGACTGGCCACCATGCCCGGAGGTTCATGTCTGAGGGAGGCATCGCGGACCTTGGTAGCATTTCGGCGACAGGAGAAACTCCAATATTAGTTGCTCTTCGCGAAGGTCGCAAATGGGCCCCGCTGTGCCGCCGTGACCCGAATTGTGGCCTTACGGCTGAGTCGATCGATTTTGGTCATTCGACGATGATGCCGCGCTTCGGCTGGAGATCGCCCACAAACAGCCATTCGCTGCTTTGCGCATATGACTTAGGCGATCAGGCGGCCAGCAGGCGCGCGGAGGGCCATCTCAGCATCGCATCGGGTGTGCCTGTTGCCGGCCAGATGCGTGGCGAGGAGATGTTGTCGATGCCGGCGGTGCAAAGTTTTACCGCGATTGCACACGTGATATCGCCTTCAACCAAGAAGCGCATATTGGCTGCGTGGGCGCGTTGGACGTCTTTGCCGAGCTTGAGCATGAGGGTCTGGAACGGAACGCTCGCCGCAGGGCCGATGACCGATGCCGGCAGCGTGACGGCCACGGCGGCGGGACCGGCCTGAAGCAATCCTGCCATGTCGGGTTCGTCCCAAGCCGCCCCGATGACGACATGGCCGACTCGCTTTTTCAGGATCCGCACGATCTCGTTGAGGTAGAGCCGTGGGAAGCCCGGCGCGACACCGGCGATCTTTATAACTCGGTAGCGGCTAAGCTCCGGGTCCAGCCGGTCGAGAAGCGACACGATACGATCCCGCGCGATCGTGTTGGTCAGAGTGCAGGCGTGAACAGATATGCCGATCAGCGCCTGCTTTTCCTGCGAGAGCAGTTCCTTGATCGCTTGTTCGGAAAGACAGATGCTGGATTCGTCGATCGGGGCGAACTGCCTTGCGTGTGTCGGGACGCTTTCGAATTGATAGCCAGGAACCCGCGTCTGGCTTTTTTTCCAGTGGGGCGCGACACACCAGTTCGACAGTATCTGGCTCCGGACGTCCCACACCGGCTGATAGCGCCATTCAATGTCGATAAGGCCGGACGGCTCGGCGGCCGCGGGCGCCGCTTGGTATGCCACGATTGCAGCGCTGCCAAGACAACTTGCCAGCGCCTTTACCGGTAGTGAATGGACGGAGGCGACGAACTGTGGCGAGGACGCGTGTTCGGCCTTGCCAAGAAAAAACTCGTTGAGTCCGTGCGAGAGCTGTCCCGCAACCACCTCCGCCTCGGCGCCGCTCGCAGACCCGAACACGATAACGAATCCACCACCGGCACTGATCAGCAGATCCGAAGTGTCCATGCGGCTGCGCAGATATTCTGCCGCGGTTTCCTGTATGCGCGCCTTCTGTTGGGGCCAGCGCTCGCCGTACGCCGAACAGATATCCTCCAGCCCGACGAACTGAAACTGCGCCACATCCAGGGCGCCACGCCCATTGGCCAACTGCCGGATGCGATCAGCCGTATTCTCGGGCCGCGGCGTTGCAAGAGGTGCTGGTCCGTCCATGATCGTGATCACCGATTATTGGCTGGAGACGTCCGCTTCCGTGCAGTCCGTTTGGGCCTCGCGACGAAGCGTGACACCGGGGTGGGGACCTCCAAAGCACTGAATTCCGACCTCTGGCGAAGCACCTGGCACTCTTGTCAATTCGCTGTCGGGCCGCGCAGCAGCAACTCGCATGAAATGGCCTCCGGTCGCGAGAGTGCCGCGCCGACGCCGTTGCTTCAACTTCAACCAGGCGACAGTTCAGGACAAAATTGCATCAGGTTCGTCGTCGCTCGCTTCATCGGAATTCGTTGACTGAAAGCGAAGACGATAGTCCTGCGGCGCGACGTGAAGGCTGCGCAGGAACGCTCGTCTGAGCGTCGCCGTTGAGCCAAAGCCGGCCGCGTAAGCAATTGTCTTGATCGACGATGCGCTGTCTTCGAGCAAGCGGCGCGCGATATCGATCCGGGTCAATTCGACATAAGCGGCCGGGCTCATTCCCAACTCGGCCTGGAATAGCCGCGATAGGTGACGTGGACTTACGCCTCCCACCTCTGCAAGCGATGGGAGATCAAGGTCAGCGCGCGGATTTTCGAGGATGTGCAATCGAATCCTGTCGATGGGGCTGGTAGTTGTAGTCTGCGCGGTCAGCGTCGCGCTGAACTGTGACTGTCCGCCGGGTCGCTTCAGAAAGACGACAAGCCTCCGCGCCACCCACAGGGCGAGAGCGTTTCCATGATCCTCCTCGATCAGCGAAAAGGTGAGATCGATCGCAGCCGTCACTCCTGCCGAGCTGAACACTGGTCCGTCCCGAACAAAAATGCGGTCGGGGTCGACCTGCACATCTGTGTGGTCGGCTGCAAGTCGTTCGGCATACTGCCAGTGGGTTGTAACACGACGTCCTGACAACAGCCCCGCGCGCGCCAACAGGAAGGCGCCGGTACAGGTCGACCCGTACCGTCGGGACTGCATCGCCTGCTCTCGTAGCCAGCACGAAACGTCTTCGCCGACGCTCTCGGGCACTCCATGGGGTCCGGCGACAATCAGCGTGTCGGAGGGCTCACGCGCTTCCCGCATACTCGCATCGGGAATGTATTTGACGCCCGATGCGCTCTCCAGCGGTGTTCCGTGCTCGGTCACCAGACGGACCCGATACGCTTCGGATTGTATCTTGCAGTTTGCTTCGAAAAGCGCGTCGCGTATGCCGGCGATTTCGATCAGGTGCACGTTGGCGGGCGCAAAGATCGTGATGAGCACGGCTTTTCCTCCGTTGGGCGCCAGCTTTGTTTCGGACTGCGGGCCAACACCCCTTGCCGCGGTGCTCGCGACCGAACGCTGCGTGGGACGGTCAGAATCGTGGCACTATCATAAGGCTACACGCTAGCATGAGTATCGGCACACATGCGCCTGCTCCCGACGCATCGCCGTGTAGGCGAGTACAAGGAGTTGGCGAGTGACCGCTTCGGGCCCCGGTGCCGCCGAATACAGAATATGGCGATCCGGCAGAGTCGATACATTCCGGCCAGTGGTCCTGCCCTGGCGCATGCGGCAGGACCTCGCCCAACAGCGGTCGATGCATGCGGTCCGAAGAGTTTCGTGTGATGCTCTGCTAGCGCCCGCGGGGCGAAATTGCATCGAGGGCCAAGCCACGAAGAAGGCGCACATCCTTGATCGAGGGTTCGTAACCAAGCGAGCGACGAAGGGTTAGCCCGTCAACGAGCGTAAGCAGAAATTGAATAAGCGCGCGCGGCGACACGTCATCGCGAAGCTCACCCCGGCGCTGACGTTCCTCCGTAGCCTTGT
This sequence comes from uncultured Alphaproteobacteria bacterium, assembly GCA_963784415.1. Classification (GTDB taxonomy): domain Bacteria; phylum Pseudomonadota; class Alphaproteobacteria; order Caulobacterales; family Hyphomonadaceae; genus UBA7672. Next base: position 390,341 of record CAWARK010000013.1, on the reverse strand, counting down.
AGACAGGTTCGAAGAGCCCCGGAGAGCGCTTGTCCCATTCACGTTTCTTCTGCGGGTCTTGAGCTACGAGTCCGAGCGCCTCCGAATAGGCCTGCGCGTAAGGCACTTCCAGCGTTGCGATCCAGTCGATGAGTTTCAGATTCGGATCGGTGAGAGCTTCCGCAATGCGTCGCTGATCAATCTCGGTGACGGCAAGGAAGAGACGCCACTTGTCGGGAAACCAGTTGAAGATCGCCCCGCGCGACTGCCCCAGTTCTTCTTCGAGCCGGCGCACTGTGCAGGCATGATAGCCCCATTTGGCGAAGGCGCCGCGCGCGCCTTCGATCACCACACCGCGGCGGTCTTCGAGGTTCTGTTCAGAGAGACGCGGCATACGGCAACATACCATCTTGCTAAATAGTACGCACGTACTATTATTTGCGAATGACTCACGCGCTGCGCATGCCTATCGACGACACCGAACTGTTTGTCCGGGACACGGGAGGCGTGGGCCTTCCTGTGGTCTACCTCAATGGCGCATTCGCCGGCCAGTCGCACTGGAGACGTGTGATCGCCGATCTCGGCGGCGACTTCAGGCACATTTCCTATGACGAGCGCGCCCGCGGCAAGTCCAAGCGCTCGGCGGACTATTCGTTCGAGGCGATGGTGCGGGATTTAGACGCCGTCCTAGCGGCGAGGGGCATTGACCGGCCGCTGTTGGTGGGCTGGTCCTATGGGGGGATACTAGCGTGGCATTGGGCCGACCGAAATCCGAATCGGGTTCTAGGGGTTGTGACCGTGGACGCTTTTCCGACTGGTCTAACCGGCGAGGCTGGCCGGGGGCGGATCCGTAAGGAGTTCCGCGGAATGCGGATGCTGCTGCCGCTGGCGCGCCCATTCGGCATGGCCGCGCGCATGACCTCTGACGAGCACGCCGAGGTCGTTATCGAAGCCAACGAAATCGGCGACGCCAGCGCGCCGATCCTCGAACGCCTGACCTGCCCGGTGCGGTTCGTCCTCGCCACGGGCGACAGCCTCGGGACCAAGGGAGGAGAGATGGATCAAGGGCGGACCGTGCTCGATCCGATCCTCGCCCGCAACCCGAACGTCAGGATCAGCGCGAAGGTTGCGAGCAGCCATATTACCATCGTGCATAAAGACTTCCGAGCCGTGGCGGATGCCGTTCGTGAACTCGCAAGGGCGTGAACTCGCACGAGCAACCGCCGGCACTTCGAGCAAGTTGTCTGGTGCCTCTGTTCGATGGCGCACTTTTCCCACCAATCGAATGTCCGTTTTGGGCCCCAACTTCGCGCCCTTCCGATGATGTTACCAATGGCAGGGTCGCGCGTGAATTGCCGGTCGCTTCTGCCCTGCTGATCAGGCGGGACCTCGCCCAATTCGAGACGTTCGTAATGTTCGGATTTCCGAGGCAAGACTCGACCTTCCCGGGTCGGTCGTGCCGGACGTTTTTCTTTCCTACAGTTGTCCCCGCTTTTCAGCATCACATGATCAGTCGGCCGACGCTGAGACTGTTCCGTGCACGGGCGGATTCTGTCTGGGCTGCGGCGGCTGCCTGAGCACAGCCATGCGCGCGGCGCTGGAATCTGTGCACGGAACTTAACCTGTCAACACCCGCTCAGCCGACCGTTCAAACCGTTACGCGCGCAGATACTGCGAGGTGATCAGAAAAAGTCGCGGCCTCGCACTGGTAGTGCGTCACCAACAACTCGCCGCCCGTCACGATGTGATCGTAGTCCCAGCGAGGCCGCCAGGCCGGGAAAGTCGGCGGCGCGGGACGTCGCAGGCGTCCACCGGAGATCTCGCAAAAGGCCTCAAGCGGCGCGCCATGCCCCACGCAATTGAAGTCTCCCATCGCGGCCCAGGCTCGAGCCCCCCGCAAGGCCTCCGCAACGGCCGCCAGTTGAAGGACCTGGTCGGATCGACCGAGGCTGAGGTGAAGACATGCAATGGTCAGGTCGTGCTTCCCCTTAACTTCCGCAACGAGGCAACCGCGTCCGGTTATCTTGCCGGGAAGCTTGAGATCGCGCACCTGCGTCATTGGCCAGCGGCTGAGTATCGCGTTGCCGTGCCTCGAGACGCCCGGAATCCGTCGATTCTCCTGAACCGCGACGTGATCATGACCGGACAGAGCGGCTATATCCTCGACTTGCGAGCGATAGTTGGCACGACGTCCTCCAAGATCGACTTCCTGCAGGCAGACTAGGTCATAGGCCGCGATCTCGCCCGCGATGCTATGCAGGATCGCCGTCTTGGACGGCGCGTGCACCAGCTGGAGATGGGCGCGCAGAAAATAGTCGCGATATCGGCTGGTTCCGATCCCCGCCTGTATGTTCCACGTAAGCAACCTCATCGGACCGGACGTTCCTGCGACCTGCAAGCGCCAGACCTCTGCACTCTTGGCGAAGATGAGAATCCGGCAGGTTTCACATTCATTGCCCTCTCACACGCCAGCGCCAGCTCTCGGCTACGCTCCCAGGGTCACCCAAGCCCCTGCCAGAGACAAACTCTTCCCACAAGGACGGAAGTCCCACGGGGAGAGGGGCCAGACGGCCCTCGACGTTCAGCACGTCGATCGCCCTCACGACGCTGCCTGTGATGGTTCTGACGTGAGCAAACTGGGCGGTGTCGACGGCAAGGTAGTGGCCCAAGAGCTGATCTCTGAACCGGACAATGGCTCGGCGTTCAACGTCCGCGGTCCCTTCAATCGCCAGGTCACACTCGGTGTCGAATCCCTCGGAACGGTTGTTCAAATTGGCCGATCCGATCCGCACGATGCGATCATCAAAGATCCCGACCTTGGAATGCAGAAGAATTGGCGCGCCACCCGAGGTCTTGGGTGACAGCGCGCGAAACCGTCCGAACGGGTCTTCCGCGCGAAGCCGCCGAACCAGAGGATTGCGCGCGAAATCCATGGTCAAGCGGTCGAACCAGCTCGGCGCGCACCAGCTCACAACCAGGATAACCTCCGGGCCTGCTGGTTCTAGGAGACGCTCGGCCAGGGCGTCAGCCACGTGCCGGGACGTGAAGTACTGGTTCTCAAGGTAGATTGTCTGACGAGCGTTCGCGATACACGCGAGGGTCAAATCTGCGATCTCTTTGACGAGTGGCCGTCCTCGCCACGCCGGCTGTGTTCGGGCGATTCCCACCTGAACACCTGCGAGTTGCACGGATGCGCATTGCGGCCATGGACCCGCGTATCCGGTCTGCTCGTCGGCTAGAGGTTCCCCAGTTGCGTTGGTCCAACGCTCACGAAAGAGCTTGCCGAGCGCCCCAGCGGCTGGCCCGTCGACCAACATCATGACCTCGTGGCGCGCCAGGTGGCTACCCTGACTGGGGAGAATGCGGCGTTGCTCAAGATGTCGATGCAACTGTGAGTCCCAGCGGTTCGTGACGATGTCGCCTCCGCCACAAAACGCAAGCCGATCATCGACAATGATCATCTTCTGATGGTGGCTTGCCCCGAACGGGACGTCACCCGCCTCCCGAAAGATCACCGGCGTCCTGGCGAATACTCTCTTGGCGCGGTGTCCGCGCAGACCCTGATGCCCCATGACGCCGAACGGCGATTTCCAGACCAGAATTCGAACCAGGAGCTCAGGCCGGGCGCGACAAAGCTCGATTAGAACTCGCCCGATCTCGTCAGGATCTTCGGGCCCGTCCGCCCCGTCCGGAGCGAGACGGGTGCGGGGATCAAATGCCCATCCGAGGATGTGTATTGAGTGTTCGGCCGCGAGAAGGGCCTCATGGAGCGCCGTGTAGTAGGGCTCGTTATCCATCAGAAACGCCACGCGGTGCGACGTTTCCGTCCGCCAACATGTGCTGTTTGGCTTCAAAACATTCATGCGGCGAGACCGCGCCGGTGCTGACATCTGTGGATGGCCCCTCGCACGCGATGATCCACGACGAATATCCCGCGCAAATCGAGGCGTTTCGGAACCTGCGAATTTGTTTCCGGACTTAACTATACCCCCACGGCTCGAACGGCAGCTAGGGGCCCCGGTGCCGCCGAATAGAGAATGTGGCAATCGGGCTGAGTCGATCCAGTCCGGCCACTCGCCCTGCCCCAACGAGCGCGGCGGTTCATCGCCCAAAATGCGACACTCAGTGCGGCACGTCTGGCAGAGGGTATGAAGTGACTGCCGGCTGTTCGTCGGAAGTTTTTCGCCAGCAGACCGACCGACCCATTCCCTCATTTGTCGGCGCGTTATTGTCGTGGACATCGGCGCGCCAGACGTAACCCCATTTTTCGCTGCGTGTGACGACGACGTTTGACAGCGTGACATTGATTTCGGAGATTTCGTCCTGCTTGACGCCCTGCTTGAGCAACGACACGATCTCACGGCATCTCTGATCCAAAGCCGGATCATCAATGGCGACTTCACCCGCCTCCGCGACAGCCGAGGGCGGCGGACCCATTTGCAAGGTCATCCTTTGATCGGAAGCGAGATTGGATGCGCCTTGCAAAACCGCATCGAGCTGGTTCGTCACGGGTTGATTCAGACTGCCATCATTCGTCTCCGGCCAGCGACTCTCCGTATCGTGCCAGATCTTGAAGTTCATATCGAACATCGAATTCAACGGCGGGCCGGATCGCTCCAGCACTGACACGGCTTCTCGGAGTCTTTCCTCATAAACAACGAGGTGCGGAACGCTGATGGTTGTATTCGGACCATCAACGGGGATCGTGAAATCGGCTGACAGAGGCGACCATTCCCCCTCAGCGAAGCCCGATGCAATCAAATGGAGCGGCTCGCCCTCGGGGAGGCGAGGATTTTCCCGCTGCATTGCTATGAAAAGGGGCAAGTTCGTGGGCGGGCCGGGCAAGCCAGAAACGGAAACATGCACGACCTTCCGACTGCCTAGGCTCTCAATCGCGCCGATTGTAACGCTCCCATCCCCAAACCTTGAGTCTTTGAGCCGCCAAACCTGACCGGTTGAAAATTCGCGCGCACCACCGATGCTCGCACAGGCGGCAACCAGCGCCAAACACACCAGAACCAGAAACCGCATCTCCAACTCTCCACGGCCCGCTCCAACTAGCCACAAATTCCGCCCTCACGCGAGGACGGCGCGAATGGCCGCAACGGGCCACGTGCTTGCCGAGACTACGAACGTGGCGATCCGGCCGAGTCCATCGACTTTAGTCATTCGACGATGGTGCTGAGTTACGGCGGGTCATCGCCCAATTCGCGACATTCGTGCGGCCGAAACACTGGTCGCGTTCTCCGTGAATGGGTGTCCAGTGAGGAGCCCCTTGCGCCTTAGTTGGCCAGTTTGCAGGTTCTAATCCCGAGCAAGGCGTAAGCCGGGCAGAATCCCATGACGCCGGTGAGCAGAGGTAACAGTCCCAGATAGGCCCAATGCGTTTGCGGACCGACAAAGGCCAACGAAAGAACCACAAGCCCGACGATGACGCGAAGCACGCGGTCCGGGGTCCCTTCATTGGTAGCCATGATGCATCTCCTTTTCTTGATCGCTGCGGTGAATGACAAGCCAGAGAGACTGGCCTCAGTTCTCCGTCGCGATGACCACGAAAGAACCACAAGCCCGACGATGACGCGAAGCACGCGGTCCGGGGTCCCTTCATTGGTAGCCATGATGCATCTCCTTTTCTTGATCGCTGCGGTGAATGACAAGCCAGAGAGACTGGCCTCAGTTCTCCGTCGCGATGACCGGAGCAGTTGGAAGAGGATCAGGCGTCGGCGTCTTCGATATCGGCCGGCCGTCATCCCGGGTGGCGATATAGATGGCGGGAATCACAAGCACCGTCAGAAGCGTCGATGACGCCAGACCGAAAAGCAACGAGATCGCGAGCCCCTGGAAAATAGGATCACTGAGGATCACGGCGGCTCCGATCATCGCAGCAACAGCGGTCAGCAGGATCGGTTTGAACCGTATCGCTCCAGCCTCGAGCAGGACATCGCGTAGAGGCCTGTCCGTGTCCTTGGAGTGACGAATGAAGTCGACCAGAAGGATCGAGTTGCGGACGATGATCCCCGCCAGTGCGATGAATCCGATCATGGACGTGGCGGTAAAAGGCGCGCTGAACAGAACATGGCCAATGACAATGCCGATCAAGGTTAGCGGGATGGGTGTCAGGATCACCAGCGGTAGGCGGAACGATTTGAACTGCGCAACGACGAGAATGTAGATGCCGAAGATCGCGACCGCGAACGCCGCGCCCATGTCGCGGAATGTGACGTAGGTGATTTCCCATTCGCCATCCCATAGGAGCGTCGGCTTGGACTCGTTGTCGGGTTGGCCGTAAAAACTGATCACGGGCTTGGGCAGAGCGCCCCAGTCGTGAGCCTCGATGGCTGCCTGCACGTCGAGCATGCCGTAGATTGGCGCCTCATAGGCGCCCGCCAGATCGGCCATGACCATCTCAGCGGCGCGGCCATCACGCCTAAAGATCGGGTAGCTGCCGATCTCGTCTCGCGCTTGAACAAGTTCGCCCATTTCGATGAGGCGTGACCCGTCAGCCGCCTGCGCGACTGGCATCGCGGCTAAACCCTTGGACCAGGTGCGCGCTGACTGAGGCAAGCGGACCGCGATGCCGATGGGATTGCGGCCTTCACCGCGATGGGAGTAGCCGATCGCCTGTCCGTTGAGCGTCACGGCGATAGACTGCATCACGTCGCCTTCAGCAACCCCGAAGAAGTCCATCTGCGAGCGATCTGGAGTCAGGCGAAGTCTCGGGCGCTGTTGGCCAAAGCTGTCATCCGTATCGACAATATAGGGAACGCTGTTGAAGATCTTGCGAACCTCGGTTGCGATAGCTCTGCGTGTGACGGCATCGGGCCCGTAGATTTCAGCCAACAGGGTAGCAAGCACCGGCGGCCCGGGCGGCACTTCCACAACCTTTACGGACGTCCCTTCCGGCAACTCAAGCGCCTTGAGACGCTGGCGCATGTCCAGGGCAACCTCATGGCTCGATCTGCTGCGCTTGTCCTTCGGCGCGAGCGTGACCTGAAGGTCACCCATCTCCGGCTTGTTACGCAGGTAGTAGTGACGAACGAGGCCGTTGAAATTGAAGGGGGACGCCGTGCCGGCATAGGCGTCGGACGCGAGCACTTCCGGCATGCTGCTGACGATGCCCGCAGCATCGATCAGGACGCGCTCCGTCGCCTCCATAGTCGCGCCTTCGGGGAGGTCGACGACGACCTGAAGCTCGGACTTGTTATCGAACGGCAGCAATTTCACGCGCACAGTCTTGGTCGCGAAGAGAGCGCACGCGGCAAGTGTCACGACGCCGACGACGACCAGGAAGATCACTGAGGCCTTGCGCGACGCAATGATGGGAGTTGCGACCTTGCGGTAGAGGCGGCCCAACTTGCCGCCGTCCTCCTGGTGTCCGCCATGCCCTTCCCCGCCATGCGCCAGCGTCTTCCGCGCGAAGCGGACCATGAGCCATGGCGCCAGCACCATGGCGACGAAAAAGGAGAACAGCATGGCGGCCGATGCGTTCGCTGGGATCGGGGCCATGTACGGCCCCATAAGGCCGGACACGAACATCATCGGCAGAAGCGCTGCGACAACAGTGAGGGTTGCTACAATCGTTGGGTTTCCGACCTCAGCCACGGCTTCGATGGCGGCCTGGTAGCGCGAGCGGCTATCCTTCATCGCCCAATGGCGCGCGATATTTTCAATCACCACGATCGCGTCATCAACCAGGATGCCAATCGAGAAAATGATGGCGAACAGACTGACCCGGTTGATGGTGTAGCCCATCAGGTTTGACGCGAAGAGCGTCAGCAGGATTGTGGTCGGGATCACGAAGGCAGTGACGAGCGCCTCTCGCACGCCAATTGCAAACGCAATCAGGACGACGATGCTGATCGTGGCCAGCGCCAAGTGGAAAAGAAGCTCGTTGGCCTTTTCGTTCGCGGTCTCGCCGTAGTTGCGTGAGATGTTCGCCGAAACGCCCTCGGGAATCAGCTTTCCTTCGAGTTGATGGAGGCGCTGCTCGATCGCCTGGGAAACCACAACTGCATTTGCCCCGTCGCGTTTGGCGATGGCGAGGCTTACGGCCGGCGCCATGCGCACAGAGTCGGCTTCGTGGCTGAAGCGCCAGGCGCGGGCCTGATCTTCACGTGCGCCCAGCGAAATGTCCGCCACGTCCCGGAGATAGACGGTGCGTCCGTCGGCGGCGCGGATCGAGAGAAGCTCCAGCTCTGAAACCGTATCGAGCGTGCTGCCAACCGCGACTGACTGAACCTTGTCCACACTCCGCAGGTCGCCTGCCGGGAACGAGGCGTTGGCGCTGCTGACAGTATCGATCACTGATTTCAGTGGCACGCCGTATAGCGCCATACGGCCGGGATCTGGCGAGATCCGGATCTCCTGCGGTCGGCCGCCCACGATGAAGGTGAGACCAACGTCCTGGACCTTGGCCAGCTCGGTTTGCAGTTCCTCTGCGACCAGATAAAGCGCCTGATCGTTCCAGCGGTCTGCGGCTGCCGCTTCGGGAGCAAGCGTAATCACGACGATCGGTACATCGCTGATGCCGCGCCCTACGATCAGCGGCTCTGGAATTCCGGTGGGGATCTTGTCGTAGTTGGCGCGGATGCGCTCGTGGATGCGCAGGATTGCATCGTCGCGATCGGTGCCCACCTTGAAACGGGCCGTGACGAGGACGCCGTCATCCTGTGTCTGGCTATAGACATGCTCGACGCCGTCGATGGCCTTGACGATGGTCTCGAGCGGCTTGGTGATCAGTTCAGCGGCATCGGGCGCCTTGAGGCCATCGGCGCGGACGGCGATGTCCACCATCGGCACGCTGATTTGCGGCTCTTCCTCGCGCGGGATCGTGAAGAGGGCTAGCAGGCCGAGCGCAATCGCTGTGAGCAGGAAGAGAGGCGTCAGCGGCGAGCGGATGGTCGCTTCGGTCAGCTTGCCCGAAATGCCGAGTTTCACGACGCGCGCTCCACCGGCAGGATGACGTCGCCAGCTCGCAGACCCGACAGGATCTCGACGCCATCGGGCATGTCCTCAAGCGGAACGCGCGATCCGCGCTGCACCGGGGCTTCGATCGTGGCGCCGCCCTTTCGGCTGAGCCGCACATAGTCGGCTCCGTAGCGCGTATCGATGTAGGTATCGGGAACAACGATTGCCAGGCGTTCGCCGGCGGGCGCCAATACGCGCACGCGACCACCGATAAGCTGACGGTCAATGCCGGACGCGTCGATATCCGCCATGACTCGACCCGATGTCACCGCAGGATAAACCTGACGGATCGTGGCCAGCCGCGGCTCTTCACTGTCGTCGCTCAGGAACCGGATAGACTGCCCCTGCTTCAGGTTAGCCGCCTCAGACTCGGGCAATTCGATCCGAAGAACGGGAGCGCCCGTCGTGATCAGAACGACGACTTCCCCCGGCATGATGACGGCGCCACGCGGAGCCGGAATACGGGTCACTTCGCCTGCGGACGGGGCGACGACCTGCCCCTGGCTATTCAGCGCTCGGGCGGCGCCGGCCTGCGCGCGCGCAGATTGCGTCTGGGCTTCCGCACCCTTGGCAGCCGACCGTGCCTGATCAATTGCAGCCTTAGAGATGGCGCCGCTGGTGAAGAGCCGCTCGGCGCGCTGCAGGTCCTGCTGGGCTTGCTGGCTAGCCGCCTCGGCGGCTCTTACAGAAGCAGCAGCGGCGTCCGCCTCCAGCGAAATGCGCTCGTCCCCGATCACGGCGACAACCTGCCCCGCGCGTACCTTGTCGCCTTCCTTTACCAGGATCTGTGTAATGCGGCCGCCAATCCTGGCGCGGGCATCGCCAACGTCACGATTGGTCAGAATAGCGGAGACCATCCGAAAATCTGGCACGGTGCGCTCTGTCACTGTCAGTGCGGCCGATGCAGCGCCCGCCTCTGCGCCAGGCGCCTGCGTCGATGCCCCGCCACAGCCAGCGGCGAGCAGCGAGGTCGCCAATACCAAACTTCCAAACAGGTAGCGCATGCCCATCCCTTCTGGTCTCTAGAAGCGGTCGCGAACGGCGCCGGTTGATGGATCGGTCGAGACAACCGGAAGCCCGGCCGCCTTCCAGGCCATGAGACCGCCACCCATGTGGCTTCGGACCAGGACCCCCGCCGAGGCAGCTTTCTGGAAGGCCATCTCGGAGCGCTTTCCAGAGCCGCACTGGAGTACGATCTGCTTGCCCACCGCGTCGGGAAGAGCGGCGGGATCAAAGGTCGAGAGGGGAAACAGCATCGCACCGTGAATCCGCTCGGCCGCATATTCAGACGGCTCGCGCACATCGATCAGCACAATATCGCCCCGCGCCATAGCATCATGTACCTGCTGCGGCGTTTCTGTCGGTACGGTAGGTGACTTGAACATCGACAATTCCTCAACTTGCTTGAAGGCCTTTGGCGGGGGTCGCGCAGAAATGGGTCGCCAGCGTCTCCGCGATTGCCCGCGCAACACCGCTGCTCAAACGGTAACGCATAGTCTGGCCCGCGCGCTTCGCCTCGACGACACGCTGACGCCGCAGGATTGCCAGATGCTGCGACACCAGTGTCTGTTGCAGATCAAGGTCGGCTGCGAGACCGCCAACAGATTGATCTCCCTCAATCAGCCGGCACACGATCATGAGACGATGCGGACTTGCCAGCGTCCTCAGGAGATCGCTGGCGTCCGACGCCCGCTCTGCCATGTCTGCAACTTTTATTTGCATACTTGCGCATATGCGTGTGTACGCATATATTGTCAATACCGGTTGACGCGAAACCCGGGAGGAACATCCATGGCACACATCGTCGTACTCGGCGCAGGACTTGGTGGCGCGATCGCAGCCTATGAAGTGCGCGAGAATCTCCGCAAGGAAGACGAAATCACGGTCGTTTCAAAAGGCGCGATCTACCAGTTCGTTCCGTCGAACCCCTGGGTTGCCGTCAACTGGCGCAAGCGGAAAGACATCGAAGTCGATCTCCGCCCCGTCATGAAGAAAAAGGGCATCAACTTCGTATCCATCGGCGCATCCCGCGTCGTTCCTGCGGAGAACCGGCTGGAACTCGAGGACGGACAATCCATCACTTACGACTATCTGATCATCGCAACCGGGCCCGATCTGGCCTTTGACGAAATTCCCGGGCTTGGACCCCAGGGCTTCACGCAGTCGATCTGCCAGGTCGAGCACGCCGAGAAAACCGCGGCGGCCTTCGAGGCATTCTGCAAGAACCCGGGGCCGATTGTCGTCGGCGCCGTCCAAGGCGCGTCGTGCTTCGGCCCCGCCTACGAGTTCGCGATGATCCTCGATACCGAGCTCCGCAAGCGCAAGATCCGCGACAAGGTTCCGATGACCTTCGTGACCTCCGAGCCCTACATCGGACACCTCGGCCTCGACGGCGTCGGCGACACAAAAGGCCTGCTCGAAAGCGAGATGCGCAACCGTCACATGAAGTGGATCACAAACGCGCGCGTCACCAGCGTCGAAGCAGGGATGATGCACGTGGAAGAAGTCGGCGAGGATGGGGCGGTCAAGACGACCCATGCCCTGCCCTTCGCCTTCTCTATGATGTTGCCCGCCTTCCGGGGCGTGTCGGCCATTCGTGGCGTTGAAAACCTCGTGAACCCGCGCGGCTTCGTCCTGATCGACAAGCACCAGCGTAACCCGACCTACCAGAACATCTTCAGTATTGGCGTCACCGTCGCGATCCCGCCCATGGGCAAGACGCCGGTTCCGGTTGGCGTCCCGAAGACAGGGTTCATGATCGAATCCATGGTGACAGCTACGGCCCACAACATCGGAGCCCTGCTGCGCGGCGAGCCAGCGGATGCTGAAGCAACATGGAACGCGGTCTGCCTCGCCGACTTTGGTGATGGCGGCGTTGTCTTTGTGGCCCAACCGCAGATCCCGCCGCGCAATGTGAACTGGTCTGCCAAAGGCGGCTGGGTCCACATGGCGAAGGCGGGCTTCGAATCCTACTTCATTGGCAAGATCAGGAAGGGTGAGAGCGAGCCGTTCTACGAAAAGCTCGTGATGGACACCCTTGGGATCCACAAGCTGAAGGGATGAACCAATGAGCGTCGCGCTTTCCAGCCAAGCCGTTTGCATCTCCTGCGGATCTGCAAATCGCATCCCCGCCAACAAACCCGCAGCTGCCGCCAAGTGTGGCCGCTGTGGCGCGCCGCTGGGACTCGATGCGCCAGCCGAGGTTGACGACGGTCAGTTGAAGCAGGTTCTTGAGAAATCGCCGGGCCTTGTCCTCATAGATGTTTGGGCCCCGTGGTGCGGTCCATGTACCGCCATGGCGCCGCAATTTACTGCGGCAGCCAGCAAGCTAGCGGGGCACGCGCGCCTTTTGAAGCTCAACGCTGATCATAGCCAGATAGTCAGCACGCTTGGCGTGTCTGGCATCCCCGCGCTGATCCTGTTCCGCGATGGCCGCGTCATCGACCGCAAGGCCGGACTGATCAAGGCAGACGCCCTGGTCGCATGGGTTCGCGGCCATCTGACCAACTCAGACAAGTCTGAAATCTGAAGGAGTCTTCATATGTCACTTGATCGTGCTGTCCTTGCCTTCGCCGGACTAGTTGTCCTGGCTGGCGTTGTTCTATCCCTGACCGTCCATCCACTGTGGGTCTGGTTGTCGGCCTTCGCCGGCGCCAACATGCTGCAAGCAGCGTTCACAGGCTTCTGCCCGGCTGCGATGATCTTCAAGAAACTGGGCGTGCAGCCGGGAACGGCATTCCGGTAGGTCTTCTGACCGCTAGTGGCTGGGCCCACCATAGAGTTCGCAGAGCACGCCGATCAGGCGCTCAGCGATCGGGTCAGACAGGCGGTAATAGATCGTCTGAGCCTCACGGCGTGTGGCGACGAGCCCCTCCGCCCGCATCTTGGCGAGATGCTGTGACAGCGCCGACTGCGTGAGGTTCACATGCTGGCCGAGCTGCGTCACGGACATCTCTCCACCGCTCAGCCTGCAAAGCACGGTCAGGCGCTGGTCATTTGCCAACAGCTTGAGCAATTGCGCAGCTTCCGCCGCTCTCGACTCAAGCTTGCGCACTGCGGGAACTGCTGCGCTGGGCTTGCGGCGGGCTGCGGGCATGGTCGGCTCCAGAACGTGCTGGGGGCTAATTTAGCAACAGCTAAAGGACATACAAGGCGCACGATGTAGCAGCCCCCACGTCAGATGGGTGCGATAGCTCGCCAGCCCACATAGACTGCCACGAGCAGGACAAACACTGCGAATAGCCTCTGCAGGAGCGTGCGTTGCCCCGCCAGTTTGCGACTGGCCCATACGCCGACCGCGCCGCCAACCAGGCCACCCGCGAGCATCCAGCCGGCGATAGGCCAGATCACCAATCCGGAAATTGCATAGTTGACCGCAGTGGTCGCTCCGAAGACAGCGACGGCCAGCAAGGACGAGCCCACGGCGTTCAGCATCGGCATGCCCGACCCAAGGATCAGCCCGGGCACGATCAAAAAGCCTCCGCCAATCCCGAAGAAGCCAGACGCCAGGCCAACACCTAGTCCGATGGGGATCAGGCGCATGGCGATCTGGGGCGTCAGGTGAACATCGACAGCTTCAGCGCCACGCCGCGGCCGCCACATCGATACGGCAACAGCAACCATCGCGATCGCGAAGAGAAGCGTTAGCGGTTGCGGGTCGATTAGCTTTCCAATGGAGGAACCAATTGCTGCGCCGACAATGCCGGAGAGCGCGAACGCAATCGCACAGGGCCAGCGGACAGAACCGCGCCTAGCATGACCGACGAGATTGGCGGCCGCATTGAGCGACACGCCTACGGCGCTCGTGCCGATCGCAATATGGGCATTCGGAACGCCGACGAAGTAAAGCAGCAGCGGAACCGCGAGCACCGACCCGCCGCCACCCAGCAATCCCAAGAGGAAACCCACGCCGGAGCCGGATATCGTTGCCGTGACGGCCTGCCAGTCCAATTGCCAGCTCCACGGCTCGAAGCGCGCGCATTAGAATTGCCTAATGTAGACGAGCGCGCGTGGCTTGAGAAGCGATATTGCTCCATAAATCAATCGTCGACGACCAAAACGCTCAGGCGCTGCGTTAGACAGCCGTCAACAGCGTGTATCCGTATTCCTGCGCACGGTTCACCGCGACGACGCCCGCGGCCGTGAGGTGTGAATTCGGAACAAGGTTGGCGACAAATTCCTGGTAGACCGCTTCTGCGTCGCCTTTGGATTTTTGCGCCACAGCGCCGGCAAGGACGCGCGTCGCCGAATTGCAGACGGCGAACTGGACGTTCTTTTCAACAAGGCTCGCAATGGTGACGCCGCGATTGGCGAGCGCCATGCCCGCGCCTCCCGAATTGTAGAGATTGGTTGCCGGCGCCGCCTTAGTGGCGGGGTTCTTGAAATCGATTACGTCCGAAAGGGCCTCGCCGTACTTCGCCCATATGGCGTCCGTGTAGGCGAACGGCGTCGATAGGTGGCGCAACACGACTATGACCGCGATGTCCTGCGCTTCGAGACCATATCCCGACTTGTTTGCGAGAAAATTGTTGTTTGCGTAAAGGAGCGCCGCCCCACCACCTGGCGGGAAAGCGGAATCAATCACGATACGGTGCGCGGCGTTCGGCGCTTCCATCCACGCATCTTCCTTGTGACGCCGCGGCTTGAAGGCGTTGGTCTGAGCAACTGCAGGACGCGCAGCAGCAAGGCCGGCGCCCACGCCAGCGACAAGTGCGGCGCCGATTCCAAAGCGCGACAGGAATGAACGGCGGGCCGTCTGAGGCAATTCCTTGGTCATGAGATCTCCCTTGCGTTCTTCCAGCGTTATCAAAATGCGCCCGCACGTCCAGCGCCAGCCTGCCGAGCAACGATTGACGACTACATCTTGCGATTAAAGCATGTTCAGCGGAATCTTGAGGTAGCGCTGCCCGTTGTCCTCTGCCGGCGGCAGCTCCCCTGCGCGCATGTTCACCTGAATGGAAGGCAGGATGAGCCGCGGCATTCCCAGTTGCGCGTCGCGACTCGTTCGCATGGCAACGAACTCGTCTTCCGTGACGCCGTCATGGACATGGACGTTGCCCGCGCGTTCAGCGGCGACTGTTGTCTCCCAGAGAAATTCCTCGCGCCCGGTCGCCTTGTAATCGTGACAGAGAAGGAGACGTGTTTCTGGCGGGAGCGAGAGCACCTTGCGGATCGAGCGGAACAACACATGCGCATCTCCGCCCGGAAAATCGGCGCGGGCTGTCCCGTAGTCGGGCATGAACAGGGTGTCGCCGACAAAGGCTGCGTCACCGACCACGAATGTCACGCACGCGGGCGTATGCCCGGGCGTGTGCATCACACGGACGTCCAACTCGCCGATCTTGAAGATCTCGCCATCGACAAAGCGGTGGTCGAACTGGGACCCATCGCGCGCAAACTCCGCTCCCTCGTTGAAGATCTTGCCGAAAACAGCCTGGACATCGCGTATGTGCTCACCGATGGCAATTTTCCCGCCGAGCCGTTGCTTCAGGTAGGGCGCCGCTGAAAGGTGATCAGCATGCGCGTGGGTCTCGAGAATCCACTGAACCCTCAGGCCCCTCCCCTCAACAAACGCGACGATCGCATCGGCATTTCGAGTGGACGTACGCCCGGCCGCGGGATCGAAATCGAGCACCGAGTTGATGATTGCGCAGGAAAGGCTCACCGGATCGATCACGACATGGCTCGCCGTGAAGGTCTCACGATCAAAAAAGGTCCTGATTTCGGGGTTCATCGCGCCCTATTCCTGTTCGTCGAGTGCCCGCAAGCGGCCCCGGGGAGCGACGCCCCCGGAGTTCACCCTGCAAGCTAGAGAGCCTTCTTGGAGAAATACCAGTCCGTATAGTCGTAGCCTTCGTCCTTGCGCGCATCTGCGGCTTCAGTGGTTTGAGGCGGAGGAACGATGACGGGCTCGCCGGGCTGCCAGTTTTCGGGGGTGGCCACCTTGTTGGCATCCGCCGTCTGAAGGGCTGCAACAAGGCGGAGGAATTCCTTGATGGAACGGCCATTCGACATTGGATAGTAGACCATCGCGCGGAGGACGCCCTGCGGATCGATGACGAAGGTCGCGCGCACTGCGGATGTGTCACTCGCCCCTGGCATGACCATACCGTAGGTGTGCGCCACGCGCATCGACAGGTCTTCGATGATCGGGAAGCGGATATCGACGCCAAATTTCTCCTTGATGGAGCGCACCCAGGCAATGTGGGCGTACTTGCTGTCGATCGACAATCCAAGGAGTTCGGTGTTGAGCGCCGCGAACTTGTCATGCGCGCGGGCGAAGGCGATGAATTCCGTCGTGCACACCGGCGTAAAGTCGGACGGGTGCGAGAACAGTATCAGCCACTTCCCTTGGTAGTCGGACAATTTGCGGACGCCGTGCGTGGTGACGGCCTCAAAATCGGGAGCGGGCTCGTTGAGCCGGGGCATTCCGCGTGAAGCGAATGTGACATCGGTCGTGGCAACCATGGGAACTACTCCTGAAGCTGGCTCAGCGTCATATTTTACATGCATCTCTTCTTATATGCGCATGTTGCGATTTCGAAGCGTTCAAAGTGCCGCACATGCATCAACCGCCTTGAAGCGGGCTCTCCGAAAGGTCTGAGAAAAATGACCTGATGCGGCCTGATCAGCGCTATCGCGGCGACTTAACGGCTTCAATCGCGCGCAGTTCCTGCATCCGCGCCCCGAGCAGGGTGCTGGCGAGACTAAAATTTCCCTCGTGGCAGGAGCTTTCAAAAAGGCGCTCTGTCGTTCGGGTCAGGGGAAGCTCAGCCACCAGAGGTTCACGAAACAAGACGGGATCGTCTACGCGATAGCGATAAAGGATTGCATCGCTTGAAACTGGCATAAGCCATTCCGTGATCCGCGTTTGCGGAGCGATGGGAAACCCCGCCGAGCCCGGCCCCGAAATGCGCCGGTTCGTATCGTCGGGCCGGAATCCGGTTGTCTCGATCACGAACACATCGCCTTCCCAGTGCGACGAGGACTCGCCGCTCCATGCTCCTGACGCATACTCAGAACTGGTGCTGGAGAAGATCCTCGGCGGATCCATGCCCTCCTTGTGGATCACCAGGTGATCCGAGGTCTGGATGATTTCGAAGAACATCTCGCCCGACATCACACGGTAAGGCGCCCTGCCAGCGTCTGCGATACAGCGCTCGTTGACCGGACGCGCTTCGGGACCATCATAACCGTCCAAGCGTCGCTTCAGCCTCGCCTCTCCTGCTGGCGTCAGGGCAAGCAGTCCGTTCCTGGGGCTTACAATGGCCGATGTACGCCGTTCGCCGTTGACGATCGCAAGTGCATCGCCGTCGGGTTGTGATGTGCCCGGATCAAAGCGTTCTGCAGCGAGGCGCTGCTGCATGATCAGCTCAAGTAGTGCCGGCTCTTCTTCCGCGCTGACCGATGAAGCCGAAATCCCTGTCGGACGGGCGAAGGGCGTCAGCGTACGCATGGTCCACCGCCCTTGCAGGTCAGGATGACCATCGACGGTTCGACTTACTCTGTCCTGAGCTACGCTGGCCGGAGCAGCCAATATCAGCCAGGCGCCCAACACGAGAGATTTCTGCAACATCTTGCATGCGCCCACAGCGTCGCGATCAGGTGTCAGTCAGCTCAGGGATGAATGTAGACAAATCCCAGGCCTTGCAACCGCGCCAGTTCGGCAACTCCGCTTGGAACGATGTCGGCTTCAGTCACCCCATAGACATCGTCGATCGTGAGGTTCATGGCGCGCATCGTATTGCGGCATAGCAGCAGGCGAACCTTCTTCTCGCGTACAGCGTCGATTGCCTTGGCGAGTTCAGGGTCCGTCTTGGCCTGCTGGAAAACCTTTACGCCACCGGAGAAGCTCACGAGCCTGATTTCGACATTACCTTCGGTTGCGGTGACATGCGCTCCGATATTGCGAAGCACCCGCAGAAAGTACGCGCGGTCATCCGGCAACCCGCCAGAGTTCTGATACACAACCTTCTGGAACTGATAATAGCCGTCGCTCGCTGGCGCGGTGACCATTGCGTCATTCGTCGTCTGAACGTGGACGCAAGCCGAAGCCACAGTCATCACGGCCGCGACCAGGGCGACAAGTCGAACAATCGACCGCATGCGCAATTCCTCCTAACTGTGGGTGAGATGTGTTGAGGGCTTCATGTTGGGAGACTACTCGGCGCGATCGCTTTGTGAAGGGGCGCTGCAACACGCCGGTGGCTGAATCACCAAGGCGCCAGCCTGCCAGATCATTACATGCGCATGTTCTTACTTATCACAATCCTGTCACCTTCTCGCGTTGAAGCTCATTTTGGTTCTGTCGTGCAGCGCATCGGCGTCTTGTCGCCTTTACAAACGCCACAAAGAGAATGGTGTATTCTGGTCGGAGCGCATGTCGGGAGGCTCTTCATGCTTGCAGACTTCAAGCGTCTGTTTCTTGCAGCTGTGGTGGCGAAGAAGCGCGCCCTTGCCATCATGTGCGCAGCCTTTGCCGGCGCGATATGGTGCGCAAGCGCCTATGCTGAACCCACGGAAATCGTGGTGCGCGCGATCAGCCGGGATGCAAAATTCATTGGCGACAGCATGGGTGGCGTCCGCATCATCCTGCGCGATGCTCGGAGCGGCATGATCCTGGCGGAGGGCGTCACCATTGGCGGCACAGGCGATACCAAACGCCTGACGGAAACAGCCAAGCGGCGCGAAGCCCTGGCAACTCCCGAGGCTGCCGCATTTCGCGCGACCATCGATATCGATCAGCCGCGTCTCGTGCAGTTGGAAGCCTATGGTCCGCTCGGTCAGCCACAATCTGCCATCACGGTCACGTCCCAACAGTGGATACTTCCAGGGCGGCACGTCCGGGAGGGAAACGGCTGGATGGTGGAAATGCCGGGCTTTGTCGTGGACATCCTCGACCCGCCGGCCGCAAGCACCTTAAAGCTCCCAACGGCAGACATAAAACTCCGAGCCAATGTGGTGATGATGTGCGGTTGCCCAACGAGTCCTGGCGGCCTGTGGGACTCCAGCCGATTCCAGATCACTGCGATGATTCAGCTCGACGGAAAAGCGCTGCCTGAACGTCCCCTCACCTACAGCGGAACGACCAGCCAGTACGAGCTGTCTTTTCGCCCCGATACTCCCGGCGTCTACAGTATTGTGGTGCAGGCATATGATGCCATGACGGGAAATACGGGCGTTGATCGAACGTCGTTCACGGTCGCGGCCAAGTAGACAACCCGGAAGACGGCAGACTTGAAGGATTGTCGCAGTAGGCCGAGGCCGCCACGAAGGCGGTTGCGCAAGTCGCTCGTCAGGATCAGCGCTCCAGCGCGCAGACGTTACGGACACATCCGCGTAGCCAGCGATGTGCCGGATCGCCGTCCATCCGCGGATGCCACAACATTGAAACCGCAAACTCCTTCGCCGGTACCGGCAGATGAAAAGAGAAAAGTCCCTTCCGAAGTTCTTCAGTATGCCGGTCAGGGACGGTTGCGATAAGGTCCGAGCCGCGCGCGAGCGCTAACGCCGCGGAAAAGCCCTCAACGATCGTGGTTACCTCCCAGTCCAGACCGGTGGGTAGAAACGGCCGCGAACTCAAACATCTTCAATGGGCCTCCGAGTTTCCGCGCCCTACGAGATGTTATCTATGGCAGGTCCGCCCGAAAAGCGCCTGGGCTCGGGCCGCTTCAATCCTGTTGCCGGCGTCGCTACGAGGGGGCGTTACCGCTTGTATACGCCAACCGCGATGCTGCAGGTGTCGTCGCCGCACGACATCATTTCGGCCATAACCATGATCTGGGTTGGGTGGTGGCCCGCGGCCAGCGTCACCTGCGGCGCAGCACTTCCGCCCTTATCATCTCCAAGCGCTGCGCCGGCCGAATTGAATACTTCCAGATCAATATCGTCGCATGCGCTGCTACACGCTGCTTGGATGGTGATATCGGCGTCGGCCGGCACGTCAAAGGTAAACTCCGTGTACTCGTCCTCACCGATACTATCGATCTTAACGGGTTGAAGGAGAGTAATCCCTTGCCCAGCAACATCTCTCTCCAACGCCTTTTGAGCCACAGACACAAATGGCTCCTGACCTACTGCGGCGTCAAACGGCTGCAGGAGACACGCAGTCGTCAAAATAAAAACGGCGTATTGCCTCATGAGAATTCCCTTCCGACCGTCGGTACGTTTGCATAGCTGACGGTCAGTACATAGACGTTTTCTTAAGGGGGACAGCTGCGCGCCGCCCAGCGGGTGCCGCGGAAAGCAAGCGCAGCGGCGACCTCTCAAATGCGGTCTGCGACGCACCTTTCCTATCAAGGGGCACGATCCCCGCCCAGTTGAGAGACCGCGCGTCGGACACTTCACGGGCGAACAAGACAACCGCGGTTCCGGTGAGACCTGTTGCTGGAACGGGAGGTTCTCGATGTGGCGCGCCCTCCGATTGAACTTCGGGCTGTAGTCAACTGCTCGGCGGCGATCTAATGGACAAGAAGGCCTCTAACGCAAAGAGACTGACTTGACGAAATCGCTGCCCACCTATGCACACAACAGCAGGAATACGCCTCCTACGTCTCTTCTCGAGGAGTTCGCCGGCAAACGCGATTCGATGCTGTTTGATGGCCCATCCATGCCGGAAGAACTCGGTCATGCGGACTGAACAAACTCCGGCCGCGGATGGCTTGTCGGCAAGATCTATGGCGGCCTACGCTTGGGTCCGGCGACGCTTCGCGGTGTTGCCCGCCGTCGCCCGGCGATTCATCCGCTCGCGAGAAACCGGGCTCGTATTGCTCGCCGCACTGATTGGCGGCTTATCTGCAATACTCGTGGCGGGGATCGGCTATGCTGCGGAGTCAGCCCACGTAGTTCTTTTCCGCCTCGGCGCAGGTGAGCGTCTGAGCGGCGTTGCGGGATTCGATAGTCTTTCGGTCCTGTTGTGGCCAATGATCGGGGGCGTGCTGTTGTGCGCTCTGGGCTGGTGGATTGGACGTCGGACCAAGCCACAGATTGTGGACCCAATCGAAGCCAACGCTCTGCGCGGAGGTAGAATGTCGCTGCGAGACAGCGCATTCCTCGCGTTGCAGACGTTGATATCGAACGGCTTCGGCGCCTCTGTCGGTCTTGAAGCTGGCTACACACAGATCAGTTCCGGTCTCGCCTCTCTTTTCGGTTCCTGGATGCGGTTGCGGCGGGAGGATATGAGAATCATCGTGGGCTGCGGGGCCGCGGGCGCCATCGCCGCCGCGTTCAATGGGCCTTTGACCGGTGCGTTCTACGCCTTTGAACTCGTACTTGCGCAATACGCCATCGGATACGTGGCACCGATCATGTCTGCCTCGATCACTGCATCTCTGGCCATGCACGCCTTGGGAGGCGCGCCCTTCAGTCTTTCGATTGCGACCAATCAAAACCTGGCGGCATCCGACTTTCTGCTCTTCGTCCTGATCGGTGGGCTGTGCGCTGGCGTGGGCATCGCCTGGATGCGCGCCCTGCCCTTGATGGATCGCCTCTTCAAAATGATAAACGTGCCGCGCTCAACGCACCCGATCATTGGCGGACTATTCGTGGGACTGATTGCGATCATCAGTCCGCAGGTGCTGGCTGGCGGACGCGGCGCGCTCGAAATGGCGCTTTTTGCAAACATGAGCCTTGCGGCCGTCTTCCTGCTGGCTGGCCTCAAGATATCGGCGTCGATCCTCTCCATCGGCGCAGGGTTTCGCGGCGGACTTTTCTTCTCTTCGCTCCTCGTTGGCGCCTTGCTTGGCCGAGGGATGGCGCTCGCAATTGCCGCCGCTTGGCCAGGATCAACGCCGGACGCCACGGCCTTCTCGCTGGTGGCCATGGGCGCGCTAGGCGCTGCGGTGATCGGCACGCCGCTGACCATGTCCTTCCTGGTCCTGGAAACTACGTCCGACTACGCTTTGACCGGCGCGGTTCTGGCAGCGGCTGTTACCAGCAATCTTATTGTCCGTGAGACTTTCGGCTTCTCGTTCTCGACCTGGCGGTTCCATCTCAGCGGCGAAACAATCCGAAGCGCGCATGACGTTGGATGGGCCCGCGAACTGACAGTGACCAAACTTATGCGTGTCGACCCAGCGAAAGCTTCCAGGAACCTGACGATAGGCGAGTTCCAGGAGCGGTTCCCGCTTGGGTCGCGCCAACGCGTAGCGCTGACAGACGATGACGGTCGCTACTGCGGCATCGTTGTTGTAGCCGAGTCCCACACAGAAGGCCTTGATGATGCCGCTCCCATTTTGTCGCTAGCCAAGTCTGCGGATATCGCGCTGACCCCTGGAATGTCCGTCAAGGAGGCCATGCGCGTCTTCGACAAGTCAGAAAGTGATGTCCTGGCAGTAGTGGACAGCAAGGAAGGCCAAAAACTGCTCGGAACGTTGAAGGAAAGCCATGCCACGCGACGCTATGCCGATGAGATGGAAAAGGCGCAGTCGACATCGCTTAGTTGAACGCTTGATGTGCGCAGGAAGCCCGGATACCACGCGCGAAATCGGATGAGAGCCACGCCATGCTGATCGAAATTCCGTTTCCGCAAATCGACCCAGCAGCATTCACGATTCCACTGCCGCACATGAATCTCGGCCCAATCGCTTTCGGTCCCTTTCCGGTCCGATGGTATGCTCTCGCCTACATCCTCGGGCTGCTGGTCGGCTGGTGGTACGCTGTGCGCATCGCCTCCAACAAGAAGCTATGGACGCCGACCGCGAGCGGAGCCACTCCCGTAACCCGCGCCGACATCGACGACTTTGCATTCTGGGCGATGATCGGCATCCTGTTGGGCGGCCGCATTGGATACATCCTCTTCTACACCTTGCCGTTCGAACCAGAGAAGATTGGTAAGGACCCGCTCTTCATCCTCAAGATGTGGGAAGGTGGTATGTCCTTCCATGGCGGGCTGATCGGCGCGGCCCTGGCGGCGGTATACACTGCATGGAGACGCAAGCTGTCCCTGCTCAGCCTCGGCGACGTGGCATGCGCGGTGGCGCCGATTGGCCTGTGCTTCGGTCGCCTTGCCAACTTCATCAATGGCGAGTTGTACGGGCGCGCGACGAACGTCCCTTGGGCGATGCGCTTTCCGACCTATGACTGGACCGGGCGCCGCTGGACCTTTACCGGCAACGAGCCGCTCGTGCATCCAAGCCAACTCTACGAAGCGAGCCTCGAAGGGCTTCTTCTATTCGCCATTCTTGCGGTCGCAATCTGGCGATTTGGTGCGCTCAAACGTCCGGGTCTCGTATCGGGAGTGTTCCTCATCGGCTACGCGGCTGCCCGATCCTTCGTTGAAAACTTTCGCGAGCCCGATAGCTTCGTGGCCGGACTGCCGCCCCCTCTCACCATGGGCATGCTCTTGTCTGCGCCCATTCTAATTCTTGGCCTGTGGCTGGTCGCACGCGCCCGGCGAAGTGCAAGCGCGGGCTGACAAGCGAGCGCTGCCGATTCGAGGTCGCGCCGACGTTGGTGCGACACGGGCTGTTCGCGCTTTACGGCTTTCCCAGCGTCGTCAGCTCCTAAACACCGCAGGCAGAAGCGCAAATCCGGTAAGCGCCGGCATCGCCGCGAATGTGGCGGTCCACATCATCGCGCGTTTCAGCGCTACCGCGGCTCCGATGAACCCGCGTCCCGGCGGCGTCCTACCGCATCGCTGGCGTCTGTCATCTCCGCGATGCAGTGATGCGTCAAACGACCAACAACGCTGCAGGAAACAGATATTGGCTCGCCGCTTCCCATCCATAGAATCATTTGCGTCCAGCAGTATCTTCAACAGCTGGGTCGGAGCGACGTATCGTCCCTCGCTCGAAGCGATACAGAATGCGCTCCAGCGGAATGACCTTAACGAGGCCCCGAGTTGCCGAAGTGGTAACTGTTGCATCCGGCTTGGTCGATCCAAGCCTGCCAGTCAGAGATACGCGTAACGTGCAACCAGTCCTGAAGTGGTACGACGACCCCCAAGCCCCCATGCCCGTCGATAGCTGTTTGATCAAACATCGCATGTCGCTCTGAAGGAGCTTGCGAGCGGATCCCAGGGCGAGAGAAGGGGCGCCCCCCCACCGAGCGCCCCTAGCCTTAAGTCGAGGTGATGGCTCGACCCGCAGCGAGATCTAGTTTCGCACACGCACGGCCGGCTCACGAAGCCCCTTACAGCTGAATCTAGGCGTACCGATTCCCCTTTCGGCAGAGTTTGTGCAGCGTCCCGTGTCAGGTGACGCGTGCCGCGACTGTCCGCATTGGGCCCCTTGGTCGCCGTAGCCGGGAATGTGGCGATCCGGCAGAGTCCGCCCACTTTAGTCATTCGACCATGACGCTGTGTTGCGGCGGAACATCGCCCATAGAAGACACTCGCTAGTCTGTAGTTGAACCCGCGATCACCATCAGACGCCGGTTGGACGGCGTATAGACTGTAAAGAGAAAGACGCCCCACCACTCCGTACCAGCCTCGAAGTACTGAGACACGTCAGCTAACTTCGGATTGCTCCAATCCAGGATTTGATGTTCGCGCCCGGCGGGTAGCGCAAACTCTCGGATGGCGCTGAAGAGGTTTTGGACCTCACCCCGTTTGGCATTCAGTCCGTATGGCGTCCAAGAAAATGCGTATCGTAACAGCCGAGCTTTCGATCGATGCAGGCGCTGGCTTCATCAAGCGCGGCATGATGCTCCGGGGGCAGCAGCTTTGTGAATTCTGCCATGGGAAAATCTCGGGGCTGGTAGGCAAGCTTCGCCAGCACGTCGAACACGATCTCTTCAAGAACGTCGGCAGAGTATTTTGTCTTCAATGCAGGGTCGCTGATCGGCGCGCCAGTCCTTTGCAAGGCACGCGCTGCGACGAGGCGCGCGACAAGATTCCAGGTCCAGGCCATCTGCTCATCGACCTTCTGGGTGTATTCCAGCGTCTGGACATAGCGCGCCTGGTCGGTCTTGCGCAGCATGAAAAAACCGACAGTGCCAAGAGACGTTATGCTGGCATAGGTGTTCTGGGCGGCCGCGCTTCGAAAACGACCCGCCTGTTGCATCTGGTCAATGGCGATCTGAACTTCTCTGTCATTCTCCTCGTTCGTCAGATTCATCGTGTCGAGCACGGCCATCCGGGTTATCGCGGCACCATGATAGGCTTGGTACTTGAACGGGTTCGCAGCCGGCAGTTGCTCGGCGAGAGGCATCATCTCCATGAAATCCTGCATTGCCTTGTCTGGCTCGCCATGACGGCGAAGGCATTGCGCACGCCAGTATCGCAAATTGAGTCCTACGGCCTCGGGCGTCGCCAGCCTTTCGTCGGGGAGACGAGTTGCCATCAGAGCGCCGCCAACTTCGTCCACGAGTTCCTTGCAACCTTCATCCCAGGACATGTAGACCGAAGAACTGTTAGCCTGACGGTATCGGAACCCCGCCCGAGCCGCATGACCGTAAGCGGCGTAGTTGCGATCTTCGAGCAGCGGCCTTGCGTTCGATTCCACTCGCGGCAGCGCCGCCGCAAGGCCATCTTGGGTCATCACCTCCGGCAGTTCCCAGTCGGTCAGCGCCGCGCGTAGCAAAGAAGCCTGCGTTGGCGACAGTGTCGGCGCCTCCAGCGCGTCGACGACAACGCCCGCGGTGGAGTTGTTGAGAGGGCTTCCGAACAGGTGCGCCGCGGCGAATTTCTCGGCAACGGGAAACAGACTGGCTGACGATTCCCGAAGCGCCTTCCTTGAGGCGGAAATATTTGCAATCGTCTTCGCGTCCTGAGCTTCGCGCGCCAATTTCTGCTGGGCGATTGCAGCATCGATCCGTTGCCAGCGCTGTTCTGTGAGTTCGGAAGCATTCTCCCCGATTTGGCGAAATTGCTCGCGGCGAGCCAGATCTCCCAGTTCTTCCGCATTCGGACCTGAGGTCAGGAAGCCATTGCTGACCATGAAGCCGGCGGTGACGGCTGCCGCCACTGCAATCACGCCGACAGCGAGGATTGCGGGCAGAGCGCGGCCTCGGCTCGGAGCAGCTCCTTTCCCGCGAGGCGTTTTCTTTGACGGAGCAGCGAAGTCCGGCGCCGATTCCTCGCGGGCTGCTACGGGCTCAACCAGCGGGAACTGTGTCAGAGACGGCGCGCCATATCGCCGCCAGACAGACTGCGCTCGCTCCAGCGCAGCGACGTCTGGCTTAGGTGGCTTGCCGACCAGGGTTGCGATTTGGCGATAGAGGGTGCCAGGCTCGAACGGGCGCGGTTCGCCGTTCCAGCGCGAGAGGTCGATTGTCTGGTCGCCGTCGAATTCGACCGGCAGGTCACAAGGGCCTATGCGGGCCGGACAAAGCTTGTTGGTGCGCTTTGCGTAGCGCGCCTCCGAGCGTACCCAGTCGCTGGCGACCGAAAGATCGCACCATAGCACGAGCACCACCTTGGCAGCCTTCAGCTCGGTTTCGATCTGTCGTGAAAAGTCGCTGCCGGATACGAGGGCGTAGTCGAACCAGACCGAATAGCCGTGGTCGGTCAGGATTTCCGAAATGTGCTCTGCGGCCGCACGGCGGTCAGATTTGTAGCTTATAAAGATGTCCGCCATGTCGTCCCCGGATGCGGCCACGACTTAAGCTTACCGAGTTGCACACCGCAAGCACCGGGTGGGGGGCGCGAAGTCGGCCAGAAATGCATCAAAATCCAGCGGTACAGAAGCCTGGGCGAAATGAACCCTGAGCAGCCGTGGGAGAGAGACCACCTTCGACCCCAACGCGCGCATCTTCCAGCAGGTCCGCGTCGAACACGCCGACACGGCAGATGAGATGTCCTCCAAATTGATGGGCGACATCGTCGAACCGAAGCGCGAGTTCATCCGGGAAAACGCGCTGGAAACCGAGGTGGATGCTTTAGGCCCCGTGGTCCAACGCGAACATTCGAGCTAGTGCGATCGAACGACCGAGAGTCGCCGGCTGGTCGATGGTCCCTATTCTGCGTTTCGTCTTGTGTCTGAACTGGGCCCCAACTTCGCGCCCTTCCGATGGTGTTGCCAATGGCAGAGTCGCTCGGGAATTGCCGCTCGCTCCTGCCATGCCGATCAGGCAGGAGCTCGCCCACAAGCGGTCATTCGCTTGAGGACTAGCGGCCTGCCGCAGCGAGTGACATCGTAGCGGAGGCGATGGAGACGGCTAGTCGGAGGGGCAATGGGCTACAATCTCGAATGTATCGCATTCAAGTCGCGACCAGACGTCGATAAACTCAAACGTCTCAGTTGGATCAGGTCGTTCCGGATATTCGGCAAGGTACGCGGACAAGA
The DNA here is from genome assembly GCA_963784415.1 of uncultured Alphaproteobacteria bacterium. Lineage (GTDB taxonomy): Bacteria > Pseudomonadota > Alphaproteobacteria > Caulobacterales > Hyphomonadaceae > UBA7672. The sequence continues at coordinate 363,171 of CAWARK010000013.1, read as the reverse complement.
ATGGTACATTGAAGGCCCACACCACCCCGCGAACGAACGAGCGATTGGAAAGTCGGACGCGCCGTCTAACCAGATCTCCTTCTATCAACCGCTCCGCCTGAACTGGTGGTGGCACTGGGGGCGCCACACTGTCCTTGCCACTAATCAAATCAATAAACTTCGCGCTGCGATCGCTGCCGAAAGCGATGACTGGCAATGCCTAAATGGGCGGGTCCTGATGAACGCGCTAAAACTGAGCGCGGATTTGCGAACCGAATTGCTGGCTGTCTTCGGAGACGACGAGGGCATGGACGGCGGAATATTGTGCTCCAAAGGTGGCCTGGCCGGAGGCCGCATGCTGGTGGATGGAGAACGAGTCCTCACGTTCGACGCTGACGGCAACTATCGCATCGATCCGCTAGATGCCCCCCATGGTCGGATGATCCATGGGATTGCGTCGGAGGAAACCGCGCGCTTCTTTGGGGGAGCGCTGGCCTCAACAAATTTCTACAGGGGATACGATCCCGAGGACTACGATTTGTTGGCATCTTCGGGTCGGTAGCGACAGCCGGCAGCGTATTCACCGATGCCTCATTTGGTGCCCGAGTTGGCCAAGCGCAAATTGAGGCGATCCGGCGGAATCGGTCTAGATAAGTCATTCGGAGGACGTGACGCGTTACGGCGGGTCATCGCCCAACTGTCGTCGTTGCGGCTGGTTGCACACTCAGGCAAGCTTTCAGGTGCGGGGCGGATGAAAGCCCAGCGACGCTGCTGTGCAGCATTGCCTCAGGGGTTTGGATGAACACGCGCAGTCAATGGTTCGGTCTGCTACTGATCCTGTGCGCGTGCACAACCGCCGCTAACGCTCAGGTCAAACTGGCAGACCGGGCGTACAGCATGTCCGGCGGTCCGGAATGCGTGGGCGCCGGTACAGCCGGCTGCGAGGCTTTTCCGGTTGCGATGCAGGTGACGGGGCCAACCCCGCTCGTGATGCGAGAGACCCACGACCTGTCAGCGCCCATTGTCGCGCGTGTCAGTCCCGGCAATCAGGTGACCAAGATCAACAACGTCCGGCTGCATTTCTACACGCATGGCGGCTTGGTGCTCAGGGCCGGCGCGGGTCTGGCTGTGGGCGACAAGGTCTATCCATCGGCATGGTCGGGTGTGGACTCCTACCCGTTCGCGGATTGGGAGGACCCCGATGACGACCATTATGAGGTACAGGTCGTGGCGCAGGCCCGCGACTACTTCGGGATCGGAATCTACTTCAAACAGCCCGACGCTCCGCTGATCGAATGGAAGCAGCTGCAGCCCACCCCGACTGACGAACACTGGATGCAGCTACAGCTCGCCAACGGATCGAAAGGCTGGGTTGGCCCGTGCACCTTCGACCAGGCCTACACGTGCGACGGATCACGCGTCGCGTATGTGCGGAGCGAAGACATGGAGGAAGGCCGGCGCGCCCGCGCCGAAGCGTGGCTCGAAGAGAACCCGGAATACGCACCTGACGAGGGCGATGGCGACGAGGGTTCCGGACTGCCACCCCCTGAATTCAAGCCCGGCGATCCGCGCATGCTGCATGTCCTACGCGGCGGCGTTATCCGAAGCGCGTCCTTCTCACCGGACGGTCGCCAGATCATCACCGCAAGCGATGATGGCGTCGTTCGTGTGTGGACCACAGGCGATGGCAAGCTGGTTGCCTCGTTTGCGGTGGCCGGCGGGCTCGCCTCCAGCGCGTCCTTCTCGCCCGACGGCAAGCAGATCGTGACCGCAAACGGCGATGGCACAGTGGGCGTCTGGACATTGGACGGACGCCTCGTGCGGTCCCTGCCCGGCCATGCCGGCGGCACATTCAGCGCCGAATATTCGCGCGATGGAAAACGCATCCTGACAACTGGCAGGGACAACATCGCGCGTATCTGGAACGCAGCAACTGGCCAGCAACTGCAGACGCTCACCAGCACCGCCAGCGCCATCCACTTCGCAACTTTCCTGCCCGATGGCGCACAGGTGGCCACCGGCAGCCATGACGCCTACGCCACCGAAGTCTGGGACGTAGCCAGCGGCCGCCTGCTCGAGACTCTGGAGACCGGAGGCCTGGGGTCAGGCGTCGCTTTTTCGCCGGACGGCAAGCGGATCGCCAGTATCGGCTGGGACACCGTGACCGTCCATGACATCGCGACCGGAGAGAAAAAGTTTCAGTTCAGCACCGGGACGCGGCACGTGGCGCTCTCAAGCATCGCCTACTCACGGGATGGGACGCGTATCATAACCGGCGAGGAGCTGGGCTATGCGCGCGTGTGGGACGCGACGGATGGCACTCTGCTTTTTGGGCTCAACCCCTATGACCCGAATTCATCTCTCTGGCGCGCCGGGCCTGCGCGGCCAATCGAACACGTGGCAATGTCCGCAGATGGAAGCCGCATCCTCACCGTAGGCCGCGGCGCTGCACACATCTGGGGCGTCAATTAGGGCGGATCGGCTGTATGAGCGCTGCCGGTCCCGTGGACACCCCCCAAGGCTAACGTGGCATCCATGGATGCAATGTCCATTTCGGGCCCCAACTCGCCCGTACGGTCACCAGCCTACGAGCGGCCTACGCCACCAATTGAAGTCATTCGGGAGCGAAGCCGAGCCCGCCTAGCATCTTGCCCCCGCCGGCGTGGTGCGGGCGGGTGAGCAGAAGGCTCACGATGATGACATTCGAACTTGTTCCCAGGTCTCCTGTTCGCTCCGGCGGTAGGCCTCGCGTTGTGGCTGGAAAGAAACTCACCGGCCAGAAACCTGCCCTCAAGATGAAGGAGGTCATGGCCATCCGCATTCGGCTCCAGATGGCGGGGAATATTCGCGAACTCGCCCTCTTCAATCTTGGGATCGATAGCAAGTTACGAGGGTGTGATCTGGTCCGACTTCGAGTAGAGGACGTGGCAGTCGCTGGAACGGTCAAGAACCGGGCCGCCATTGTGCAGAAGAAGACCGGGCGGCCTGTGCAGTTCGAGATCACCGACCAGGCCCGGGCGGCGGTTGGCGATTTGATCCAGAAGCACGGCTTGTCGGGTTCAGACTTCCTGTTCCACAGCCGCCTGGCGTCTTCAGAGCGATTGTCGACCCGGCAATACGCAAGGCTGGTTCAAGGCTGGGTAAGTTCGATCGGCCTCAACCCGGCCACCTACGGTACGCATTCGCTACGTCGAACCAAGGTGGCGATGATCTACCGGAAGACCGGCAACCTTCGCGCCGTCCAGCTCCTGCTGGGACACACCAAGCTCGAAAGCACCATTCGTTATCTGGGCGTGGAGGTCGATGACGCCTTGGCTCTTTCCGAGCAGGTCGACCTCTGAGGGCCTCAACGGAAATGGCCGGCGCGCTCCAATCCGGCCATTTCCGCCCTCCCCGGGTCAACGCACGGATCTCGCCCACAAGCGGTCTTATCGCGCCTTCAGGGCAAAACGTTCAGGCCCCGTATCGTCGAGATCGATTATGGCGAACCTATTTCGCGCCGGAGGAACTTCTTCGCCCAGGCGCGGTCCTCCTCGCCAAAACCAATTCCTAGCTGGTCGATGAAATCGCCGAGCGCCGCGTGTATTGCACCTTCATCGCCAAGCGCCTTGTCCAATTCGGCCATCAAGGCCGCTGTGGAGCCAACAACGGAAAAGTGCATTTGCTCATCGGCAATCAGAACGATGTCTACGTCCCGTGCGAGCACAACTGTGGGGCTAAAAACAAGCTGACCTTTTACCCACCAGCAAAAGGCATCGTCGTACGTGCCGAGAAAGACGCCGTGCTTCTCAAACCCCATACCCCAAACCGCGACGCCAGACGGAGAATGCTTACTAAGCAACCGTGCTAACGCTGGTCGATAATTCAAAGCAGCTGCGCCGTCTGTGGCAATGCCTTCCCCAAAGACGCGCACGGAAAGAGGGGGACGCGGCCAGCGTATCATCCAGTGCTCATCGCCTGGTCTCGTACCGGGTGCCGCACGCTCCTGGATCAGTTCTGGCAACCGTCCCAGCAGCTGCGACGACACATCGTCCCCGGCCAGCGTGAAGCCGACGGGCAAAGCCTCGATCCATCCCGGCAATTCTACCATGCGGCTTTCTAGCGGCGATGTGCGGCTTCGCCAAATGTCCGTTTCGGGCCCCAACTTCGCGGGGCCTAGTCTGGATTACCAATGGCTGCCGCGCTCGAAAATTGCCGCTCGCTCCTGCCCTGCTGATCGGACTGGAGCTCGCCCAAAAGCCGGCGTTCAGGGTGCCTCCTCAATCTTGGGCCGGAAGCACAAGCTGCCGGCTGGGTGGCGAGCGGTGCACCGCAAGGCAGACGTGGAGCGGCTGCTGGAGCGGTGAAGATGCTTGCTCGGGGTAGGCCTCAAAGGGGGACGTTGAAGTATCGGCAGAGGCCCTCAACTGCAGCCCGCAGGGGCGCCAGCGCCGGAAATTGAGACGTGAAGGCGATAATCGGTTGCGCAAACGTGACCACCAGCGCTGTACCGACCGCGGCCACGCCGCTGCCGGCAGCGGCAACCGCGAGGGTTGCCTTGACAGTATCTGCCCAGACTCGGGATTTTGAACTGGATCTCACAAGTTCGTTTGCCTCGCGCGCTGCGAATGCTTGGGCCTCGGTCGCAACTACCATGCGTTCCGAAAGCGTCATTTGCGATGTGTGAATCTGGACCTGTTCTATCACTTCAGTGAGCGCGTTGCCGAGGCTATCCACGGCAGTTGCGATTTCCATTTCGCCATATAGATCGCCGCTGGCGGCGCTCGCGCTTGAAGCTGCGCTTAGGGCGCGGGCAAGCGCCCGCGCGGCGGCGGGGTCCATTACGGCTGGCGCTGCCGAAAGAAGTCCAGAAACGACAAGACCGGCGTCGATCGCGACTGGCGACATCGGTAGTATCGCAGGCCCCAAGCGGGCGCCGTTGAACCCCGATGTGTCGTCGTTCAGGGTCATCGTGACGTTGTGTGTCTCTACGAGATCCGCTAGCCGCTCTCCGAACGCAGGCGGAAATGACTCCGCCCAACCGTCCGGCATCGATGCGGTCCGCTGGTCTTGCTGCAATAGCCGTCGAATGGTGTTCCCATAGGACCAAATCTCGAATGCAGCTCCGTCGCTCTCGTCCTGCAGCGCTGCCAAATAAGAGGAGAGGTCAGGACGTACGCGTGCAAGTAGATTGTAGCCAGATACATCGGGCGCGATATCGGTAAGCAGCCGATCCGTCTTTGCAATTAGCGTTGCGCGCATCCGCTCGAAGCCACCGCTGGGTAGCGACCTCACAAGTTCGATTGCGCCCTGCGGGCCGGGTTCAAAGCGGAGAGCGTCCGGTCTTTGAGCAGGCAGCGGGACAGGCACAAAGGTATGCGCACTGGAATCGCTCGCGTCGTCTCGCTCGCCGCCAACCAAGCTCGGCATTGCATTTCTATCAGCAAGCGCTTTCGACAATTCCAGAATCTTCGTAGCGACAGAGCCATATTCTACCAGCTCAACTATCGAGGTTCCAGGGTCCGTATTCGCGAGTCGCTGCTCTGTGCCGGCCCCTCGCACGGCAACGATAATCGGACCGTCGACGATTGTAGAAACGAGCCTCACGTCGTTCAGCGAGAAGGAAGTGAATTCTCGCGGACAGATCAGAAAGGCGGTTTTGACACCAGACCTCAGTAGCTCATTGACCTCTTTGAAGCTCCGGGCCGAGACTACCGAGCCGAAGATGAACTCGAGGCCCGAAGCGTCGATAGCCTCTTGATCCATTCCGACGAACAGCGCTCGCGTCGAGGCCAAGGTCTTTTGAGCATCGGTGGCAAGTTGGTAGTAATCTGACAGCCGGCTGTGCTCCGCCTGCAGGTCGCGCGGCTCGGCAGACTTAGGGCTGAACGTACCCAAGACTGATGTGAGAATGCGATCTGGGCTAGGCAGCGCCGATAGCCATCGAAGCCAGATTTCACCGCCGGCAGATTCGACCGCCGCGTAGAATTCCGGACTTCTCAGTGCTTGGACTTTATACGTTGGAGCGGCGTCGCGGTTGAGCCAGGCTTCAATGACGGTCCGATCGAACAGCTCATGGTTTGAGCGTAGAAGTTTATGCAGGTGACGTCCGGCAAGCACGATGGTTGCCGATGACAGGATCTCGGCGGCAAGTTTGAATGCTCGGGAAGAAGGGCCGGTGGGGAACCCGCGGATCGACGATACATCGAGGCGGATGGCTATATATGCCCCATGGTCGATGCGGTGCGCGAACGCCCACAGGATATGAAACAGTTCCCTTCCGACCAACTCCCCGCTGCCGATCAACGCCTCAATGGCGCCTTCCTGTAGCCTCTCCAGCTCCGGGAAATGTTTGAGCCCTTCGAGCCAGTTCCATGCCGCCACCGAATCTTCACGTTCGACCAGTGATTCAGGCATTGTTCCGGGCCTTCGTGGCAAGCGCTGTGAAACCTATCCCCGGCAACTTCGTTTGGCGATGGACCAAAGGGCGGCGAAGATAAGGCGGATCGGTGAGGGCGATGCCGCAACAGCCGCATCGCTTAACCACGAGGAGCCCCCATCGAGCGGGCGCTGGAACGCGGCGACGGCGTCGGCCATGGGCTCTTGCACCCAGGCGTCGGCCTTCGCCGGTCAACGCATCGCCACGTACAAGCGATCCAGCCTATTTCTTCCAGCTAAAGCGGCATTGCACGTCGCACGCTGTGAATTTTTCCGGATTGCCCCGCTCTTCGATGGTGAAGGCATACTCCCACGTCGCGCGGCCATCGATCGGGGGATTGAACTTGATTTCGCGGACAGCAAACCGTCGCTTTTCCTCGCCGCCGATACTCATCCTTATCTCATCGATGCTCTCGCAAGACTTTGCGCCGGGCGGATAGAAATTGGCTTCCGCAATGTTGGGGCTGTTCTTCTTCCCCTTTTTCTTTGGCTGGGTTGATTTGACCGTACAGCGATAGAAGACCCACAAGTCGTCCTCCACCAGGACGCAAGGGTTCTTGGCTGACATCAGAGGCTCCTCCTGGTGCTGACAAGTTAAGTCCAAAACGACCGATTTCGGGTCTCGGCGGCCCAGAACGCTGCCTGAAATCACAAGTGATTTTCGACAGGATAGCGGCCGTTCAGGACCAAAAAAGCACTTAACTTGTCAACTTCCGGTAACACATGAATCGCGCCGTCGCTGAACGCGCAGGCGATCCTACCGTATCGATCGAACGCCATCCTTAGCACGCTTGAGCCGCAAGGGCCGGCCAACTGCTCTTCCTCCATCGAATCGTTGAACGTCGACACTACGCCGTTCTCTTGGCCCAGTGCAAAGCGGCGTCCTTCGGCAGCATAACACGCGCAGCTGATGGGCCCCAGTCGGCCGTAGGTAATGTCAGGCCTGACTGTCTGCAAACGGGAGGTATTGCGGCCGTAGGTAACAATCGGCCGCCGAACGGCATTCACAAGGACGGTTGATCGGCGACATCGACAATGCTCGGACGGTAGCAATGTGACCGATGGCCGGGTCGCTTAACTTTCTCCAGGTGGAAGGATCACGCGGCGCGAGTTGGTACGGACCGCGGACCCGACACCCGGCAGATGATCGATGGATGCATTCATGCTAATGGGGACACATGCGGATCGGCGTCTGGAATTTGGAATGCGTGAACCACAAAGAGCGAAATTCGGCTCGCCTCGCCTTCCTGCTCGAGCGCGAGGTGGACATCTGGGTGCTCACCGAGACGCACCAGGAGATTGATCTTTCAGGATCCCACAAGCACGCCGCGCGCTCAGAGCCCCGTGCAAAGTCACGCAACAATATGCACTGGGTGAGTATCTGGAGCCGATTTCCAGTCATTGAGTCAGTTCCAAGCGGCGACGTGCGCACCGCCATTTCCCTACTCAAAACGCCCGAAGGCCCGATGGTGGTCTATGGGACGGTGTGGCCCTGGCACACGGATCGCGGCGAGCATCCAGGTGATCAGTCGATCCCGAATTGGGCCCGTCAGGCACCCGTGATCGTCGAACAGCGGCGGCAGTGGTCGCGCCTGAAGGCGAAATGGCCAGACGCCGCGCTGTGTATCGCTGGGGACCTCAACATGACCTTTGGCGGCCCCGGATCCTACTATTCGCGGGACGGCCGTCTTGAGGCGGCGTTGGCAATGCAATCGCATGACCTGGTCTGCACGACAGCTTGGGCGAGACTGCCAATCGGCGCGCTCGACAAGGCGCCCATCGATCACGTCCTGCTCCCCCATGAACTCGCCATGCGCACACGAGTCTGCGACACGTGGCGGGGAGCACCACGTGATCCAAATCGGTTGTCCGATCACTCTGGCCTGATTGTCGAAATTGCGCCGGTTGTTTAACTGCCTCAGCCAGCGCCGAGTAATGCCGGGAGCAATGGCCACTGAACTCGGAGATCGGGTATCAAGCTTCGCTGTGCCCCTCGACGCCGCTTCCACAAATGATGATCCGTCTCATTCAACTATACTCAACCGAGTCGATGGCCTGAGACATTTTTGGCGTCTCACATAAACTGAAATGTACATTCCGAGACACTGCATCATGATCATCTAAACCCTATTGGGACATGAGGATCAGGATGGCGAAAATTGGCTACGCACGGGTCAGCACCGACGACCAGGACACAACTATACAGATGGAAGCTCTGACCAAAGCCGGGTGCGAAATCATTCGCCAGGAAAAGGTAAGCGGGACGAGCACCACTGGGCGGAAGGAGTTGGCGGCGGTATTGGACTTCATTCGTGCAGGGGACACGCTTGTCGTTACGCGAATTGATCGGCTAGCGAGGTCAATCGCTGATCTACAGCAGATCATGGTGCAGCTAGCTGCACGCGGAGCCAAGCTGCAGGCGACAGAACAACCGATCAATACGTCTACCGCCGCGGGAAAAGCGTTTCTGGATATGCTCGGGGTGTTCGCCGAATTTGAAACAAATCTGCGACGCGAGCGGCAGACGGAAGGCATCGCGAAGGCCAAAGCGGCCGGCAAGTATAAAGGTAGAAGGCGGGGCATCGACGCGAGCGCGATCCAAGCGCTTAGGGCTGAAGGTCTTGGTCCCACGGACATCGCGAAAAGGCTGCACATTGGACGAGCGAGCGTCTACCGCGCGCTCGGGGCGGCGCCTCCTCGGGCATCAATGTCTTGAGTAGTATCGCTGGCGGTTCGGGAGTCGGCTGTGAGTCCGCTCCAACGAATGGGCAACGCGCGCGAAGTGCCCCCTCCGAGCGAACATCAATCAAACGCGCGCGGCCTTTACCGAAGTTACTCTGCGAATTCTGAAACTTGCATCCCGGGATTTTCCAACATAGGGATGCAGACCCCCCTGAAACAAAAGTACTGTATATTCTGGGTATTAGAACTTTTTAGTTCTTCTTTTGTTCTTTTCGTGGTAGTGCCGCCCCCTGAAGAAAGGTCAATGAAGCATGGCTAAGCCCTACGGCCAGGAGATGAAGCGACTGGGCGAGACATTCGCATGGGCAAGTTCGGCGGACGTCGCCCCTTTGCGGCAGGCGGTCAGGATGGCGGCTGCGCGTCCGCTGCAGGCTATCGGGTCTGGTGGTTCTCTGAGCGCGGCTCACGCGCTGGCGGTATTGCACCGCCAATGGACCCGTCAGCTGGCGGTCGTTGCGTCACCGCTTGAAACGTCATGGCCTTCCGTCGAGACCGTCTCGACATGGCTCATTAGTGCGGGTGGCGGAAACGTCGACATCCTGCGAGCGGTGGAGCAAATCGCACGGCGCGAGCCCCGGCACGTCGCCGTAATGTGCGGGCGCGAAGCGAGCCCGCTAGCGAAGTTCTGTGAGGAGCATCCGTATATTGACGCCCTTCTCTATCCGCCGCCCGCCGGCAAGGACGGATTCCTCGCGACGAACTCGCTGCTAGGTTTTGCAACGTTGCTTGCCCGTGCCTACTGTGAAGAATTCGGGAGCGCCGAAGAATGGTCTTCGGCGGCTGCTACCGTGGCGCCATGGATCGATGAGGGTTCTTCACAGGTCGAAGCTCTTCGGCGCAGCACTGCCCTGCTATGGGGGCGCCCCACGACACTCGTGCTCCATGGGCAATCGACATTTGTCGGAGCGGTCGATCTGGAGTCGAAATTCACTGAAGCCGCTATCGGAAATCTTCAACTGGCGGACTACCGCAACTTTGCCCACGGCCGCCATCATTGGTTGGCAAAGCGTGGTGATGAAAGCGGAATTCTTGCCTTCGTTTCCGAAGATGACAGCGAATTGGCCGAACGGACGTTGCGGCTCATACCCGAAGACATCCCCATATCAAGAGTTCCTATCGAAGGCTCAGCAACAACTCAATTGCTTGGGTCGCTGACCGCCGCATTGAGAATTGCGGGATGGGCCGGTGAAGCGCGCGGCCTAGATCCGGGTAGACCGGGCGTTCCAGATTTTGGCAGGAAGCTCTACAATTTGCAGCTGCCAAAAGCCTCAAAACTGAAGTCGCACCCAAAACTGTCCGATCGCGACGCGGCTGCGATCGCACGAAAGGCTGGCGCGTCAGCGTCGGATGTCGCAGCACGCGGTGATCTTGTGGTGTGGACGAGTGCGCTGGAGGATTTTCGAGAGCGATTGGGCACGGCTCGGTTCAGGGGCGTCGTGTTGGATTACGACGGGACGATCGTCGACACGCGCCGCCGATTTGAGCCAGCGAGCGATGAAATGATTGCTCAGTTGGTTCGGCTCCTCGATGCGGGAATAGTGGTCGGTATCGCAACGGGACGCGGCGGTTCGGTTCAACGAGATCTCAAGTACCGTCTGCCCGAAAGTCTGTGGTCACGCGTCGTGGTCGGTTACTACAACGGCGCCGAGATCAACCTTCTCGATAGCGGATACGTCCCCGGGGGATCAGGAGAAGTTTGCGCGTCTCTCGCCGCAGTCGCCGCCACGCTAAGGCATCATCCAGAACTTGCTGGCTATGTCGATCAGACCGACCGAAAATACCAAATCACGCTGACCCCCAGGCGCAGACTTTCGGAGGAGAGGCTGTGGGAGACGGTTCAGCAGATTGTTCACGCCGCCGAGACGACGGACATTCGGGCTACGCGATCAACACATTCGGTTGATGTGATCGCGCCTGGCGTATCGAAGGTCAGCGTCCTTCGATACCTGCGCGGTGATACAGACGCTTCCATTCTTGCGATCGGTGATCGGGGAAAATGGCCTGGAAACGATTTCGAACTGCTGCGCGAGCCGCTTTCGCTGAGTGTGGACGAGGCCAGTTCAGACCCTTCGACCTGCTGGAATTTGGGCGACTGGGGACAACGGGGGATTCGAACAACGCTCGACTATCTGACAGCAATGACTACCAATGGAGGCTTGTTGGGGGTTGATTCGACGGCTCTTAGATGAATCTCGATCTAGGACTCAGAGTCCTTAGCCAAATCATGAATTGGAATGATGATCGCGCTCGCGAGGAATTCCAGTGGCTAAGACTCATGGCTCGGATCAAGTACGACGGTTACCGTGACTTCCAAGCGGGCATGCGGTTCTTCGAAAGTCTCGCGACCTGGCTCCAGCAATTCGATGCGAGTGAGCGCGAGACCGCATACGGGTTTCTTCGTAAGAGCCTCGTCTACATTGGCCCGAACGAAATGCAGCGACTTGTCGAAAGCTTCTATCCCACGACAGTGCGGGGGCGACTCGTGAGCAAGGTCGCGGCTGAAAGAAAAATTCCGCCTTACCGCGTCTTCGCAGACAAGGACGCCCGTATAGCCACAGATCGCCTTCTTCGTCAGACCCTCTTTATGGGTTTGAGCGATGGCGCGCGCATTGACACTGTTCGACACAGCAACGCGGGTTTGATTTCAAACGAACAGCTCGTCCTTGCCATGCAGCTCGACAAGGACAAATGGCAGGATTTGCTCGGCAATCTGCGCGATGACCTTAGGGACGGCGAGGCGCGGTTTCGGCTAGTGTATCTGCTGGATGACTTTGCAGGTACCGGCACCTCCTTTCTGCGCTACAACGAGGCGAAGAAGAAGTGGTCTGGCAAACTAATGCGCTTCAAGGACTCAATAGAGAATGCGCAGGAAGCCATGGGTGATGATCGTATCTTCGCAAACGATTGGGAGCTGTGCATCCATCACTACATCGCATCATCAGCCGCAGCCCATGCAATCCAAGAGCGCCAACAACTGGCCGAGCCCGTGCTTAAAAGCGAGAGCTGGGCGAGCGCCGTTCACCCCTCGTTTGGTACAATACTTCACCCGGAACTTCCGATCGGCAGCGTGGCAGGTCGAGACGCTGCATTCTTGGAGCTGACGAAGAAATACTACGATCCCATCATCAGGACGAAGCATACCGATGTCGGCGGAGCTGAGCATTTGGGGCTGGGCTATGGGGCCTGTGCTCTACCGCTTGTGCTCGATCACAACACACCGAACAATTCAGTCGCCCTGCTCTGGGCAGAAACCGAAGGCGGCGACAGAAGTCAGGACGAGGTAGCACCGGGACTCGCGCGGGCGATGCGACCTCTGTTCCGCCGACGCCAACGGCATACGTGAGCGTTTGAATGTTTAACCCGTTCGAAAAGCGCGCCACCGAACACCTTCGTGACGACGAAGCCTTTCTCGCAGTGGTGACGCCCGAGCCGCTTATGACATTTTTTCAGAAGCCAGCGGCCGAGGGACGACTTTACGATCGCCTGGCCATGATCGTCGGAACGCCTGGCAGCGGTAAAACCACGCTTGCACGCTTATTCCAGTATTCAACAATTCGCACACTTTTGCGCAATCGAGCGCTGACAACTTACAAACCCTTGATTGACACTTTGACAGCCTGCCGCGCGATTGAAGACGAGCGGCCGCTGCTGGTGGGCGGCAGGATTCCGCTTGAGGCGGAGTATCGAGAATTTTGGGAATTTCCCTACTCCGACGAACTGAAGATCGGCCTGATGACAGCGCTCTTGCAAGCGCGCACAGTCCTCGCTTGGCTACGAAATCTGCAACTGGCTGGCGTTTCGCTGGAGCAGATCGAGATCGTGCCCCGGTCTGATGCGGCTGCTGCTCTTACAGCAATTGGTGGGCTCTCGGGGGAGAGGTTACTTCAGCGCGCGCGGGAAGTTGAGTTGGCGATTTATCGCGTCTCTGCGGCTCTCATGCCGCCAGATCCCAGCGAGATCGATACTGACGCAGTGGCCGCATATCGGCCGTTTGATGTGATCGAAGCCTTTCGCGTCAAGGATGGCGAGGAGACGTTGCAGCTCCGCCCTCTTGTGATTTTCGATGATGCCCACAGCCTCCATCCTGCACAACTGTCCGCGTTGCGGCGCTGGTTGGCGCGCCGGGAACTCAAGGTCGCGCGTTGGATCCTGACCCGCCTTGACGCACTTACGCCTGCTGACGTCTTGGTCGAATCTCATGACAGCGTGAGTGACCCGGAGCCGGGGCTGAAGCATGCTCGCGAGATCACTGACATCTGGATGCAGAGCAGCGAGGATCGAACGAACAATCGGCGGGCGTTCCGCAAGATGGCAAAGGACATGGCCGGGCGCTATCTGACTCAGATGGAAGTATTCAACCGGCGGCGCTTGAACAATCTCGGAGACCTGCTCTCGACGACATCAGAGCCCATTTCGAAGAGCAAACGTGAGAGGCTGCTGGAGCGAGTCGACGCGCTGCAAAAGCGCCATGTTGTAACGGCCGAAAGGCGCGCGGGCCTGGAAAAAGAGATCGCGGGCTACATGGCCGGCGCTACGGAGGATGGCGAAGACCTTCGACTCGCCATGCTAGCGATCTTGTTTGAACGATACGCAAAGCGAATTCCGCAGCGTGGTCTCTTCGACGAGGCAGAAGAGGATGTGGAGCCAAACCGGCCACTAACCGTTGACGCGTCAATTCTGGAGGGTGCCCGCATTCACCTCCTGCATGAGTATGACCGGCCCTACTATTTCGGCGTCGACGCGCTGTGCGACGCCAGTTCGGAAAATGCGGAACAGTTTCTGCAGCTGGCGGCAAGGCTCGTTTCGCAATCTGAAACTCAGCTTGTCCGGGGCAAAGCCGCAACGCTTAGCTGCGCGGCGCAGCACAAGCTCCTACGCGAGCGCGCCAGCGAAATGGTGAAGGAATGGGATTTTCCGCACCAGCAGTCTGTTCGGCGACTGGCGGAAGGCATCGCTAGCGAGTGCCTGGACAAGAGTCTCGAAGGCAACGCCTCGCTCGGCGGAGGCGCAAGCGCGTTTGGCATTCCCCAAGACGAGTTTGACGACATCCCGTCGACTCATCCGGAGCTCGCTCGCGTGCTCCAGTTTGGGGTTGCTTACAACGCGCTGATGCTTGTTCCCGATCACGGGACAAAGAAGCGATCGTGGTGCCTCATAGAGCTCGGGGGGGCGATGCTGCTTCATCGCGGCCTCACCTTAAAGCGGGGCGGGTTTCTCGAACGCCGGCCACACGACCTCGCCAGGCTGTTAGGCGGGGCAATTTAGATGCAGCGACCACGACGTTGGGATCCGTGCGTATCGCACCGTGGCAATGACGTTACGCAATTTATTGAGACGTATTTCTCAGAAAAGGACCGAAGGGTACTTTTGATCGCTGGGGCGGGTTTCGATCCTCGTGCAACGCGTGTCGCGCATCAGCTCGGTACCGCTTGCAAGTCTATTCGAGCGGTTTGGCTGAAAGAAGAGCGGCCGAAACCTGCTGGAGCTCTAGTGAGCGCAGCCGACGCTAACCTTGCCACGCTCGATGCAGCCATTAAGGACGCGTCGGTCCAATCAATCGACATCTTCCGACAGGATGGTGCCGTTGTAGGCGGTCGAAACGTTGTCACCGCGCTTCATAAGCAAGACTTCAATGCCCTGACGGACGTCGTCGTCGATCTGAGCGCCCTGTCAGTCGGGACTGCTTTTCCGGCCGTGCGATATCTCGTCGAACGCATCGAAGCCGGGAACGGGCTTCCAAACCTACACTTGTTTGTCACTCACGATCCGGACCTTGATGCCACAATCAAGTCGGTTGCAGGCGATCAGCCCAGCTATGTGCACGGGTTCAAAGGCGGATCGACACTCGATGAAACAACAAAGGCCGCGAAGCTGTGGCTACCTCAGTTGGCCGCCGGCCGCAGGAACGCGCTGGGCCGTCTATTCGCTTTCGTCGAACCGCACGATACTTGTCCGATTCTGCCCTTCCCTGCACGCGATCCCAGGATGGGAGACAGGTTGACGGAAGAGTTTCTAACTGAGTTCGAGAATGCCTGGTCGGTCGATGCCAGAAACATCGTGTATGCAAACGAGTCCGACCCGCTTGATCTGTATCGGACAATTTTGAGATTGGATGACCTGCGATCCCCAGTATTCGACGAGGTCGGGGGCTCCCTGCTCGTTCTATCTCCCGTTGGCAGCAAGGTGACTGCCTTAGGTGCGCTAATGGCAGCGCTTGAGCGCGACCTTCCAGTCGCCTATCTGGAGTCGATCGGCTATGACTGGGCAGGTGAAAAGGGTGCGGCAACAGCTGCCGAGTTGATACATGTCTGGTTGGAGGGAGATGTGTATCCGTCTCCACGACCGCCGTTGCAGAGACAAGGGGCAAAATCGGTATGAGAATGCCAACAAAAAGAAAGCCGATAGCGTTCGGCACGGGTCTCGTCGCACTTGACGTCATTATGAATGCTGACGCCGAGAGCCCGGTGCATTCGTGGGCGGGGGGAACTTGCGGGAATGTGTTGTCCATCCTCGCATACCTCGGATGGGACACCTACCCGATCGCGCGTATGAACGGAGACGCCGCCTCTCAGCGGGTCAAGGCCGACTTGAAGCGCTGGGGTGTTCATCTCGATTTTGCGAGTTGCAGCCCTACCGCACACGCTCCCATCATCGTGCAAGAGATCCGAAAAAATCGTCACGGCGTGCCCACGCACAAATTCTCTTGGGCTTGCCCGCATTGCGGTGAATGGTTGCCTGGCTTCAAGGCAGTCACACTGGAGGCTGTCGAGGCAGTGGCACCAAGGCTGCCAGGGTCGGACGTATTCTTCTTCGACCGGCTCTCGCGAGCAGGGCTCACGATGGCGGCCCAGGCTGCCGACGCGGGGGCGGTCGTTGTCTTTGAACCCTCCGGAAAATCCGATCCCAAGATGTTCGCCGAAGCTCTTCAACTTGCTCACGTAGTGAAGTACTCGGACCAGCGGCTCAGCGATGCCGGCGGAGCGATGAAAGCAGGAAATGCTACCCTGCTTGAGGTGCAGACTTTGGGAGACAAAGGGCTCCGCTATAGACATGCTTTCGGCCGGAAACCGTCCGATTGGATCACACTTCCCTCGATTTCGGCACCGCGGCTATCGGATACTTGCGGATCGGGCGATTGGTGCACGGCCGGCTTGATCGCGGGAGGGCTTGCGGGCGGACTGGAGGCATTCCGCGCGGGCGGCCATAGCAAGATACGCGAGACACTAAGATATGGTCAGGCGCTGGCAGCATGGAACTGCGGCTATGAAGGTGCGCGAGGGGGGATGTACGCTTCCGATCGCAAGGCTTTTGAAAGGACAGTTGCGAGCCTGCTGGCCGGCAAAGAGGGAACTGAACTACCAGAAGCGAAGTCAATTAAGTCCACAAGCCTTGCTTGCCCGGCTTGCCCCCCCGGAACGCGGCGCGAAAGGCCAAAACTCGCACCTCAAGGACGTCGCGCTGCCTAGTTAGGCACGCCTGATAAGCCACGCTTGAACGCCGAGCGCTGGCTGCAATGAAGTGCAGCTAGCTATACTTCAAACAAGCCGTGCGGCTCCAAAATTTATCCGATTGTTACGAAGACCTGGCAACTTGCGGCCCTGGCCTGCCTCGTTACTCTCGATCGCATGGCCGAAGAAGAAGTCTACCACGTGCGCTCAAGCGCTCTGTCCTATAACCAGCAGGGACAGAAGACTTCATCAAAGCAGAAAACACCTAAGAGTACCCACATAACCATCGCTAAGAGCCGTATAGCCTGTATCGGTTCAGTCGGGCCCAGCGATGATGTCGCCGCCACCCACGCATTCTGCGACGGCTTGAGACTGGTGGGCTGGGTCGATCCCTCCTGCCTCACCCCGAGCGCCAAGCAGATTGGAGATTTCGCGCCAGCTCTAACTGAGTTGTGGGCAAAAGCTCGCCTGAAGCTGCATGGCAAAGACGATGCAGACGGCGTCGCGTTTAAATTCGTCAAGACGGATGGGTATCTTAGCGGGAAGACTCGCGTAGGGGTCGATCAGGCGGGAGCGGTCGTTGGAGTTGGAACTGGAAAATCACACGAGAAGAAGACTCGGTTTCGATTAGCGCTCCACTTCAACCCACGTCGTCTTGGTCCGACAGGCCTCGCCGAATTGGAAAAGGTCCTCGCAAGCGTATTCTCAGAAACGCTGAACTTCGACAGATGGCTGGCGACTGCGAACGTCGCTGCGATCGACATAGCTGTCGACCTGATTAATCTCGAAGTGTGCGATGCCATTCTTCGGTCAGAAGACGGAGAGAAGTGGTCGGCTTGGTTTAGCAAGACCGGCCGTGTCGAAACGTGGTCTCGACTCCGAGTTAAGAACAAGCGAGGCAAGTCCCCCCCTATCCTCGTTCTTTATGACAAGCGTCGCGAACTACTGGATGCTGGCAAACAGCCTACGTGGGCAGCGCTGCCCCACGCACGCCTGGAACTTCGACAACGCCAAAACAAGAGGCCATTCGTTGGATTGGGAAATTTGAAAAGCCCATTCTCAGAAGTCAGCATGGGCCATGCAGGCCTAGTTGCAGAGAAAGAAGGGCAGGATTTTCGGCTGTATTTCGCCGCCTCTAGATGGATGGGATTTGAAGCTGCGTCGCATTTGATAGACGAGAAACATGCCTGGCTATGGAAGCAGCACATTCGAGCTGGGAACGCACCGTTTTGGCAACCCACCGCGATTTGGAACGATTGGCGAGGGTCATTAAAACGCGATGGTCTGTGGTCTTGGATTACCCGCGCTTCAAAATCTGCGGCGCAACCTACAGCCTCCAATTAGATCCAAGCCCTGTGACTAGGGACGTCACGCGTGTTCCCGCATTGAAGCTAGCTGCACCGCTAGTTAGTCGGCAAAGAGCGGCGAGCAGCTTTACAATCAACTGCTCCAATTCGAAAATATCATCTTGTCGGGCACCGGTTCTTTTGCTGAACTTTGACTTCTGGATTGGTGTCTCACCCTCTCCGCCAGGCAGACCTAAGTCTCCCGAGCAGTTCCGGAAATCAGAGCGAATAGCCAGCAATTGGCCGACACTTCGGCCGAAGCCGCGTCTCTTCGCTGGAGCTGGCTGGCGCTATCCGGCCGATTTGCGGCCTAAGTCTCTACGCCCCGCAACAACGGTCCCACTGGCTGGCCTAACGCCACTCCACGCCGGGGATGCAATTCCCTGTTTCGCAAGAAACCTGTCGCCTTTTGCCGCGAAGCACGCGCTTGCTTGTAGTGAAGTCGCGGATTTGTCGCGGGATTTTGGCGGAGCCGGCACAACAAGCTTGATGCAGAACAGGGAATTTTCTGGCGCAGAACAGGGAATTTTCGATGCGCGAACAGGGAATTCTAACTGCGCACCGAGCGTTCGAGCTAGCGTTCGAAACGGTGCTCTCCGCACCAGGCTACGAGCGTGTCGCTCAGACCAAAACTAGTCTCCAGCGGTCCCACTTCGCGCGCACTGCCATGAACCAGAGAGACCGACTAGCAGAACACCGCATGCCAAGCAGGCAGCACGAACTCGTTCACGACGGTCCTGCTACACACACCCTGCCCTCGGTTCGAGAGACCGCCCATCGGATGACTGGCGGCACCCTCTCAGGACATCCACGCCATGCGTTTGTTGCGCGGCTTCGACCTTTCGCGTCTTTATCTCTGTCACGACATCGAAGATGTGACGCGTTCGCAGAAATCTGGAGGCCCGGCGACAGGCAATCACAAAATCTGCAACGTCGACGACCTGAATGCGTCACGTTTTGCTTGCCCTGCCCCGCTGACCCGAAAGCTTGCTGATCACCCAATTCGAAGATGTGCTGACGAGGTCGCTTGAGCGATGTGTAGGCAAGCAAGCCCCCGGTCGTGTGCCGCGGCCTCTGTCAAAAGACCCACCGCGATCAAATCCACTCGGTGAGGCTCGAACGCCGACAGGATGTCCCTTTTGGACACCGGCCCAGGTCCCAACACGCCAGCTGGAATGGGCACGGCGCTGTAGTCGTCGCGTGGAAGATCCAGAAAGATTTCCTGTCCTTCGGAGATACAAAAATGAACGCCTGTAGCGGGGCGGAACTTCTTCTCTCCCGGGGGCTGAACACCTCGCCCTCATATCCTGACGCTTGCGCGTCACGCGTCATGTTTCCTCGTCATTCCGAGGATGAAAGCACTATCCGTGTCAGTCGCCAGCGTCAAAGAGCTGCCGCATAGCCCGCGCCATCGGACTCTATGTCTATTCTCTCAACTCGCATTGCCAGCATGCTGAGCAGGAGGTGCACTAAATTCTTCTCATTTTTGAGGCTTCGAACACGCTCCGAATACGCGCTCAGTTACCACCGGCTGGAAAAGACGCGTTGTGCACAACTGGCAGCCAAGGGACGTTTCTTCGTTCCGGTTGCGGGAACCTTCGGCTTGGAGGACTGGCGCGAAGCGCTGGACATCAGTCTGGCCGGTCGTGCCCACGGCAAGCTTGTTTTGGCGCCCGATAAGTCAGCGGAGACGGCTTGATCGCGAGACAAGCGATGAAGCCCTTCGCTCACCGCAGGTCCGCACATTCTGTTATCGATGCGGCCGAGCGACGGCGATACCGCCGCTTGCTGATCAAGGCGTCTCCGTCAGCGCATACTTCACCTTCTCCAACACACTTACGGATGAGGGATAAACTTGACCAACTCCCCGAAGAGCATGTTGAGCGACTGGGCGCCGGCGACCAGCCCCGCGAGCGATGCGTAGCCGATCGATCGACTGAACCCGTAAATCCGAGGCCACTGAAGGAGCGGAACTTCGGCGCGGCGAAGCACGGCTCCATCAAAGACAAACGCGCCTATCGCAAGCAGTGACAGAACAAACGGGCTGAGGGCTGCGAACTTCTCGAACGAAGGATCAGGCTGCGTCGAGATCTGTAACGCGAATGGCGCGAGCAAGGCAACGCTGACGACCGCCGCCTTGGTGAAACCGTCATCGCCCCTGATGAGATGGAAGCCAAACCCGAACAGGAACCCCATCAGTACGATAGGCAGTCCGGCGTTCAGGCTGTCTATGACGGCGCCCAGCGACCCGGCGGCGGTTTGCTGAACGACATTGAAACTGAGGTGAAACAGCAAGGCGAATGGCGACTCTGACCCGCTGAGGTTCGAGAACAGAACGTCCAGGACGACGACAGCGACAAGAGCGCCTGTTGCGCCTCGGATGCCATTTTCCAGAGGCGAATTGCCGGGGCCGAACTCTAGAAGCTGGCGCTTCGCCTCTTCAGGTGACGACTTCAGGTCCGCCAGAGCCTGTACCGACATTGCTTCAACGCTGGCGCGCTCTGCCAGCAGATCCGGCTGAGTCAGCTCCGCCTGCGCGAATTTCTTTTCGTTCAGCGCCGTCCGCGACTCGAGCATCTGGGCTTCCCGGCGGTAGCGAAGCAGACGCATGGAGATTTCGCCAAGACCAAACTCGCGAAACTTGGTATCCGGTCCCAACGCAAGGAAAAATGCGCCCCACCCGATACCTGCTTGAAGAAACGCAATCACGGGCGAGTAGGACCAGAGAGATAGATACCCGGCAAACGTTGCGGCCAGAATGACGCGCTCAGGTGTCGATAACGACCAACGCTCCTCGACTGGACTTTTTTTGACACGCAAGTCCTGCTCAATTGCCATTCCGATGGGAAATGCAAGAGCGACGACAGGTCCGAAAGACTGCAGCGCGATGACAACCGGCACCAGGCTGCCAATTGGGCCAGTTCCAGGTTCGCGAAACTGCAGCGCGTACGGAAACGCAAAGAGTATGGCAAGACCAATGACCACCCACACACCGGAGCGTTGGCGAACGAATTGTGCTGCCGTGGCCGGAAGCAGCGTAATGCCGGCCGTCTTCAAACCATGAAGGCACGCATATACAACGGCGGCCATAACTGTTGCGGCGATCACCGGGGCGGCCCACGCCAAAGGACGCGACGGCTCCGAAAATTGGTCGGAGGCGACCTCAATCGCCAGTGAAGCTGCATCTGCGATGGGCGGCAAAAGAGGCGCAAGGAAGATGACAAAGGCGGCCACCACTGAGGGCCAGAACAACCTGCCTTGACGTGCGGCGGCGCTCGCAAGCCAGTATATCGGTGCCCAGAAAAGAGTAAGTGAAACGCTAAGCCAAGCCACGACGAAGACGGTCGGCGTCAACCATGATGATCCGGGCTGAGACTGCGGCTGCCCAATCCAGTCTGTTCGAAGCGTGCTGTCGACAACGTCCGAACGCATTGCGTTCAAGACAATGAAGCCGGCGACAACCAGTATAATTGTAGTCAATGCCGCTGCGGACCTTTTGAGGACTCCCGTAGCAGAGCCACCCTGTCCAGAACCCGATACGAGCGCTCCGACGAGGAGTGCAGCAGCAACAACAACCGGTGCAGCAACCGCTTGATTGAAGGAATAGCTACGCGTCCCGACGTCGATCAGCGAATGCGCCAAACCAAAATTGTCGAACGCGACTCGGAAAATCCACAATGCTATTGGAACAACGACAAATGCCGCCATCAGCAGTAGCAGTGAAACGAGAGCGGTCGTTTTTTGTTCGCCTTCGAGTCTGTCAAGCAATTGGTCGTGGCGAACTTTTCTCCGCAACGCGACGAGTAGAAGCGCAATAGGCGCAACCGGAATGAGCAAACCGAGCGCTTCCTGAATCGGTGGCGGTATGCCGTTGGACAACTGCGAGAGGGCTGCAAGCAATCCACTAGGACGTTGCTCACGTTCAGGCCCTGCCGGCGGCGCTGGAATCTGGCCTAAAACGCCAGACCTCCCAATATCGGCGAATACCGTTAGACCCAAGCGATCCTCGGTGGGCCCGGTCCATTGCAGTGATCCACCCACCACCATCGGTTGAGGGCCAGATACAGTGTAGGACTCTGGACTGAATCCGCTCAGTTCGAGTTTGTCCCCAGGCAGCCTAAGAAAGTTGCCGTGGAAATCGAGGCGCACATCGGCTTCAGGCACAGCGTAAGACGTATCGAGACACGCAAGGCCAGGACTTCCGGCTACGACGCCCACACGAAGCGCGGCGATCATTGCAGACCGTGTCCAACGTGGGTCGCTAAAGTCAATTCGCGCGAAAACTTCTACGCCGGTTGACCTCGCCACCAGTTCAGGACCGAGAATTTCTCCAGCCCTCGCCCACCGAACCAGAGCGCTACTCTCAGGATAACACCAGTGGCCCGAAACGTTCACAATGCCCTCAGCGCCTCGAGAAATCTTCACCTGCCTTTCGGTTTGCAGCGTCGGGGCTTCCTGCGCGACGTGATCTGACGACAACGACGGCGAAATTCGAGCCAGACCGAGACCATCCGCTCCGACCATATCGATCGAAACAAAACCTGAAGGAAGAGTCAGCGGCGGCTCGTCTGGCCAGACTTGAAACACGAAGTGACCGGTAGGTTCGCGAAACAGGTTTGGCGAGGGAGTGATCGATGAGGTGGGTCGCCGGACAACGAGATGATCTGCCTGGAACTCCTGCTCATAGCCGAGCATTGAAAACATCTGGGCCATAGTTCCAAACGGATAGTGCGGCCTGTCATACTCTGAAAGCACGCTGATGCTGTTCACACCTTCGCGCAACGCTATATCCTCGACAGACAGGGTCTGGTGAAAGCTTGCGTTGAGCTGATTTGGAAGCCCATTGACGATCAGCAACGCCTTTCCTTTTGCAGGCGCTGTCGTACTGACTTGGATCCTCGCGGACGAAACATCGAGCGTTCCGATCCGCGCGCCCGGATTTTCTTTCGCTTCCTCGATACGTGCGAAGGGCGATGTGAGTATGGGAGGACGCCCGATGCCGTCTTCAATCCGCATGATCGCGGGCACGTCCGACCGCAATCCAAAGTAAGAAAGCGTTGTCCGGAAAATTCCGATGTGAACTTCGGACAGCAAAACCAGCATGGTTGCTGCAAAGATCGCTTCGACCGCGCGCCTTACGATGCGCCAGAACGGCATGCTCGCGGTTGGTTGTGGCGTCTCCATGCCGTGTCCTGAGATTGCGACGGCTTATTTCGCAGACCAGCGCCTGAGAAAACTGTACACTTCAGGTGTTATGCGAAGGCCGAGGTTTCGGCCCTGATCGCCGTAAACGTGGATCGCGAGGACCGTTCGCACACCACTCGGGTTGCTGTGAAACACCGGGCTTCCGCTCTGCCCAGCCTCTGTGTCGATCAGATACTGCAGCCACGCGGGTTGCACACCGCCTGTCGCCAGACGCCCGCCATTATACCACTGGGTGCCAAGAGGCGCCTTGTCGTCGTCATATCCTGCGTTGTTCAGAAATGCCGAGGCGACGGAGGCCATCGCCGTGTCGTCCAGGCTCGCATAGCCCATCCAGCCGGTACGCGATCCGACGGTCTCGGAAAGGTAGACGCATCCAAAATCGAACTCAGGTTGCCACGACCGCGGCCAGTTTGGATGGTAATCAATCCCGGTCGCCAGGTGAACGCCGAACGGCGCGGCTCTCTGGTTCAAGCCGGGAATGACTTCAATCCTGCTTGCCTTCCCTTGCCCTTCCCGAATGACATTGTGTCCAGCCGTGGCGACAGTTCGAGGCCCGATGAAGAACCCCGTCCCTATCGCCGTGCCGCCTCTTTCGTAGCGGATTTTCAGATAACAAATGCTCCGCCATGGAACGCTGGCAGTTGTTGCAACAGGAACGCGATCGTCAGTGTTGACGACGCTTTCAGGCCGCATGCGGTTTGCGAGCCGTTGTAGCTCCCCACCCCTGTAGGTCGGACGACCCTTAATGGTTGGAGCCGGCAAGTCCGCTTTGCGCAAATGCGTTGCGCCCATGTCCTGTGCGAGCGCGCGATTGAGGCTGAACCCCTTTACCGTTTCCGCCACCCCTCCGCCGTGCGTCTCGACAAGATTGCTCGGCCAGTAGCGCACCTGACCGATCGCAATGTCGAGAAAAGGGGCATGCTTGTGCCGGTCCAGGCCACGCAGCCGGTGTTCGTCCAGAACGGCATCGAGCGGAGGCGTGGCAAGAACCTCGAGGGCTTTATGCGCTTCGATACCCTTCTTGGCCGTGTGATCTGGCGCGGTCTTGCGTTTTTTCGCCGTCGTACGTCTCGGTGAGGATTTGCGTGCGCTCGCTTTACCGGTGCGTGCCATGGCGCTCGCCTACTTCCCGGGGTTTTCGAGGCCGCCAGGCCCACTCGGCTCAGTGGGCTCCGCACCGGCGCCTGGTTTTGGAGTCTCGGGCGCTGGCTCTTCCGGCGAATTCCCGAGGCCGGGGCCGCCACGGGGGAGGCCGTTGCTCGTCATCGAAATCAAGAGCGGATACCATTTGCCCTGCACTTCGCTTTCCTCTTTCGGCGTGCTTTTTCCTTTACGGGCCGTTTCGAGAGCCGCCGCGGCGGTGATTTTGGCAGCTTCCGCATTTATCAATTCGGTCTCAGCCGTGATCTTTTCCTTCTTCCAGACCACGAGCGATGACGTCAGAGCTGAGATCGCATCGGCCGTAATATTGAACGGGAGAAGCACAACTTCCTTCGCCCCGCTTGGCCGGGTAATCGTCAACTCCTTCGGTGAGCCATTATCGAACTCGATATCGGTGACCCACGCATCTGCCACAAACGGGCGAGTAAGCGGAATTACCCGCACATCCTGTCCATTCGGAAGCCGCACAGCGCGTTGAATTTCGCGCCCATTCCAAACGACCGTGACTGCATTTTCAGCGGCCGGCCGGTAGCAAATCCCTTTTTCGCAGTCAGGCGCAGGAGCCGTTGTTCTGTTGATCGCGATCCTGAAATTGAGCGCGGGCACAGAAATCCGGGCGACACGGGTGACATCGTCATCGCATGTACGCCGATCGTCCGCGATCTTCTGCCGGAGTTCTTTTTCCTTCTTGGCTCGCTTCGCAGCGGCGATGGACTTGAGCTGACGTTCGGCCGCGATCGTTTGCCGCATTTCCTGGTCTGCACAATCGTCGCGCCGCGACGCCACGTGACCATCCATTGCGGCTCGGAGCCGGCGTTGGAGTGTGCCGTCAGCGAACTCTTCAGGATCGACAAGAACGTCAAAGAGGATTACTTCGTCGCCGCCGGAGACGTTTGATTCTGGCGTGATCGCCGAAGCCGACTTTGCCAGCCCGCGGATTACCGCGTCGTACTCGCCTGTCACCGTCGACTTGAGTGACGTCAGGAAGCCCGTCGACTCGTTGAGACTGATTTTGAGGGTGTCGGAGTTCGCCACGTTTACGTTGTGACTCAGCACATATGTGTGTGCTGTGTCCGCTTCAAGAACGGGCTGGCCAACGTCAAGCGCGGCAACCGTACCGATGACCGACAACCTGACGGGTATTGTTGCTTTTGGAAGTGCGTAGACTGCCTCAGGTGAATCTGTCGCCAGCTTCGCACTCGATAGAAGCCTGCTGCTGTAGACAGTTTGCGCGCATCCCGACGTGGCCATCGCTACACATGCCAGCGCAGCGGCGATTGCAGACAAATTCATAGACTCCCCCAATATCCTCACGGCTCTGCAGATTCTCTATTTGCTCATCGTCGCGCCCATTGCCCTCGCCAACCAGGTTCACGCGATGAGTCGGGTGATTGACCTGGTTGTGTCGAAGGAAGCTCGCCAATGGCGGTGATTACGGCACTGCTCCCCATCCCCTACGCTGCTCGACGCACCCCGAAAGGTACGCTGGACGGCCCGAACGGGCCGTCCAGCGTCCGCAGGCGGATCAGCCCGCCCCCCCAACCCGGGAAATCTGACGCAGAGGAGGAAAGCGCCAGAAGTCGAGCGATTAATACTTGCCACAGATGCAATTATACATCTGTGATCTTGATCACACTTTGCGCGATGGAATCGGAATTGTTGTTATGCCTGACGGTAGCAGCGCCATCCTGTTGCGAGATGCCTGGGCCCGCTTCACCGGGCTGCCTCGCAATCATGCCGCCGTGAACACGCTTGCTGAGGCAAGCCATGTCCGGCGGTTGCCGGCGCGGTCTGTGCTTGTCGAAGAGTCGGACGACGACACCGACGTTTTCCTCGTGGAAACAGGCCGGCTTCGTACGATCCGGCTGCTTGGCGATGGCCAGGAGGTATGGCTTGCGGATGCCGGACCTGGCGAACTTGTAGGCGAACTCTCGGCGCTCACCGGGCAGCGGCGAACGTCTTCCGTCGTTGCTGCCTCTGCAGTGCAAGTCTATGCGATTGAACGCTCGGCTTTTCTTTCGGCAGCTCAGCGTCATGGAGAGGTATCGTTCGCCTTGGCGAAGCTTTTAGCCGCCAGGCTTGTCCGCACCTCGGGGCATATGGCGGATCTGTTCGGCAAGACGGTCGCCTACCGCTTGCACAGGGAACTCATTCGCCTCGGCACCGCCAGCCCTATCGCGGGCGAACTCGTACGCCTGTCTGCGCCGCCGACGGTAACCGACCTGAAGCAACGCGTTCATGCAAGCCGCGAGGCGACATCTCGCGCCATGTCCGATCTCGAGGAGCGCGGACTTGTGATCCGGACAGAAGGGGTCTGGATCGTCAGGGACCTCCCGGAAAACTAAGGCCCGTCTGTCGCGCTGAAGGTCGCCAGAAACAGTATCGCCGATCGGCTCGGCAGGAAGAAATACCCGCCATTGCGGACGGTCACGAATGACTCGATGCCAAGCAGGGTGATTGGTCCCGACGGGGTTGGAATCGTGAAGTTGCTCGAAGGCGCGGCACCTGTGCGGGACGCGATAACAGGATCCGGCTCCCCTGCCAATCCATGGAAATTCGGCGACGCCACCCACGTCTGCTGGACGAACTCGAACTGCCGCTCGATGTCCGTGTTGAGGCACATGAAAAGCAGTCCGTCTGCCCTCTTCCCATCCTCCGAACCGTAAGCGCGGCCACGACGCAGAAGGCGGTGTCGGTTGCTGATGCTGAGTTGGGTGGTGTCATCGGGACTAAGGCTGTCGCGTGGAAATGCGCGGCGCGTATGTGCGCCATAAGGACACCGGATGCCCTGGGGGTCTTCCACCCCGTAGAGGAAATCGTTGTCGGCCGCATCGCCTTGCGCAAACGGGTTGCGTACCAGTGACGACCCGTTGCGCCAGCGTCCCACCATCTTCGCTGCGATCCAGTCGGCGGTGACGGGAGAACCCGGGAACCGCTGCTGGACAGCGCTGGCCTGCGCCGCAGTGTGGGCTTTGAACCCTGTGGCGTTCTGTTCAAGCTGGCGAATGACGAGATACGATCCGTTACGCCCCAGATCTCGAGGCGCGTGCGATCTTGAGCGTTCGAACGCAGGAAAGCGGCCGGGCAGATCGGATGTCAGGCTGGGCAGCAGGCCACGGTCATATTCAGGGCCGACCACCGGCGATGGGGGCGTATCGCCCCGGTTGTCGCCATAGCCCAGAATGAACTCGCCGGGTTCGACCACATGCATCTCATGGATGCCTTCGTGGTAGCGCTTGGTTCCGCGCATGACCGGCTGGGACACGCCATCATTGAAACCAAACAGTTCCTGCATGTCGCTGCCCTTTTCAGGGAGATCGGTCATGCGAATGCTGTCGAGCAGATCAAAGCCGTATTGCTCACGCATCTCTCGTTTCAGACGCTCCCCGACAACCGTCAGCGTTTCTGAATCCTTTGCGTAGACAATAAAGACCGCATGCGGACGGCCGTCCTCACGCGCCCACGTCCAGTGCTTTGGCGAGCTGTCGCCGGCGTCTCCGAACATGCGGGCGCGAGCATCGGTGCTCATCCCATCAAGAAACCCGGTCGGAAAGGTCTTGAGTGTTGAACCATCGGGGTCGCCGCCCAGCCGGTAGTCGAGCTCTCCCAGACCCATATGCGCAAGGCCGTCGCTTGAAAAGGCGATAGCGGCGGAAACATCCGTCGGCGTGTTTTCTCCAAACGCCAGCAATCCGCCTGCTGCAATGCTTTCTACCAACCTGGGCGCGGCGCTCACAGTGGAATGCTGATCAACGCCAATGAGCGATTTTAGCCACCCCTGCCATTTCGATCGATCTTCCGGCAGGCGCACGGGTATCAGCTCGGCCGCGGGCAGCTTGCCCATGCCATTGAATACGAGGCCCTGGATTTCATCGTATTGGAGGACGGTGTTCGGCCTTGGCTGGCTTCCGAACAGATCGACCCAAGCCTGGCAGTCGCTGTCTGGTCCGGCCTTGGCGAGACCCTCGCAGATCATTGCGTTCGTGCGGATCTGGTTCGTCGTCAGCTTGGGAAAACGAGAATACCAGAAGCGCGTGGGGACCTGCTGGCGACGGACCCATCGCTTGAACCTTGCACCGTCCTCCGCTCCATCGAACATCAGGAAGCTGGTCTTGGGGAAACCAACGCCATTGCTCCACACGGCGGTCTGCCCAAGATGGGCCTTGGTGATGAAGTCCTCCAGATAGCTTTCCCAACTACCGTCATAGTTCGAGAGGAAGACGAGCTTGTCCGTCCCGGGAAGGCGGAACCAGCGCGCAAAATGAATCGTCCCGATGTCGAGAACGAATCCCGGGCGAAACCTGTGCTGGACGAGTTTCTCGATGACCCAGAATGACAGGCCAAGCGTCATGCGGCGAAGCCAGCGTGGATTCGTCTTCAGCGGCGTAACCGCAATGATATGGTTTTGCGCGTATCCGGCGGCGTTCTCGCGCTTGAGAAGCTCGTTCACCTCCCCAAGGCTCGGATCGAAGTCTTCGAGGGAAGCGGTCGTCTCGCTTCTCCGCAGAAGCAGGATCAACGCTCCGACCAGCGCCGCCACAACGGCGACGAAGACCAGTCCGCCGATGATCAGCGACGTTAAGAGATCCCATGCGGTGGCGGCAACCAGCACCAGGCGTTCGCCGAACGCCGCCATGTCCCAGTCCGCGAAACCGATGTCGTTCTGGAAAACGGCGAAATGAAGCGTCGCAACAAGAAAGACGCTCACCAGGAGCTCCCGCCCGTGTTCGGCGACAGGCGTGGACGTAGACTTTGGCCGGGCATCGGAGACGGCGGCGCGCAACCATCGCCACAGCGTTGCAATTATCCAGACGGCGGCGACGGCGGCAGCGACCGATACTGCTGCGCGCAAGGTGATCGCGATGGCCAGTCCGGCGCGGTTTGAAGTGTAAAGACCATGGGTCAGCACGTAGTGGATCAGCAAGGCTGCGCCGAAGAGGCCAACAATCTTGCCTGTGAAGCTCCAGTCGGAGAAGAGCGAGCCGAGCGCCTGAGAAAATGGCCGGTCGGCTCGCCTGGAAGCGGCCAGGCTGACGGATAGCGGCCGAACAAGGTCCGGCCTGAAGTCACCGGCCTTGATGCGCTCCCGCACCCATTCCATGGCGGCGCTCGCGCGGGAACCCGTTGCAAGATGCGCCTTGAGATGCGCGTCGAGATAACGTCGTGCTTCAGCGGCAACCCGTGCATCCCGATCAATCTGGGTCACGGGGAGCTCGGGCGTGCCTGGGAAGTTGAGACCGCTGGCGGTGTCCCGCCCTGACAGCACACGTCCCGCCACAAGCGTTCTCACGTTCTCGCGCAGCAACCGCCTGAGGTCGTCGGCGGTTCTGGCGGATGTCGCAAGAATAAACAGCTTCAACAGCGGCTCGCCGCATGCCTCGACGAACGCCTGGATGGCAGGGTTCGCCGGACCGTCCACACTCAGCTCGACGACCAGATAGGCAGGGCTGATCGTCCGGCCGGCAGATCCTCTTTCGCCGTCAATCGCCGAGACGTGCGCAAAGTGCACGAGGCCGGTAAGATCGAGGGCCTTCTGAATCGCGGCTGAGGCTGGATTGCCAAGAGCGTCGATCAGCTTGTTGAGCTCGGACACTGGCGTCGCTTCTGTAACCGGAACGCATATGGTCACCATCGACTGGGCGCGTTGGCCAGCTGACGGCAGGAAGGTCAACCCCAAGTGCTGCGGGAAAGGTCCGACTTTTTCCAGCTGGCCTTTCTTTCCGTCCGCCCGCTGCAAGCCTTTCTGCACGAGCAGCGGTTTGAAGATCTCGAGCAGCAGGACGCGCGTGAGCTGCTCGCCGATGCAGTAATGGATGAAGTGTCCGCCAAACTGCAGGTCGTGACGTGTGTCGCGGTCAGGATCGAACCGCTCAGGATGCGACACGACGCGTGGATCAAACATCGCCGAGGCCGAGGCGGCAATGAGCATGACGCCCTCGGGAATCGTCGCGCCGCCCAGGCGCGTGCTGCGCGCTACATAACGGGGCACGCCCGGATTGATTGGCGGGGAGAACCTCATCGCCTCCATCAGAATGCGCGTCAGGCGATCATCCTGATTGGTGCGCGCCGCCTCCTGGGCCTTGGCAAGCCATTCGGGGCGACGAAGGAGGACCTCCAGCACATTCCCCCCGGCCCCGCCCCCGGTCGGCACATACCCCACCGCCATGCCCAGCAGCATGGCCCGGATCTCGCCGTCACACGGGCCGTCCTGGCCAGCAAGCTGAAGCGCGACGAACCGGCCAACCAGCGTGTCGTCATACCAGCGGGAGGCTTCGTCGAAAGCCGCGCGTTGCGGGGAGCCCGCTGCCGGCGGTGACTGTCGCCACACTGCAATGTCATGCGCGCGACGGATGGCGGCGTCGAGAACACGCCGGATACGCGCAGCCCCCGCCAGCGCAAGTTGCCGGACAGTGTCGCTTCCAAGGTAGTCAGCGAACAGCAGCGTGCTGACAGACATCAGCCACTGTGCGAACGCGACAGGATCGTCGACCGCTAGTCCGTAGTAATCCGCGCAGGTCTCAACCGCGACGCGGACGAGAAGGTCCTCGACCCCGTCGATCTCGCCACCTGAATAGGCGACGACAGCCTTGGACAGACGCCTCGCATTCGGGGCCACCAATCGCGGCAAGTCGTCGGCGCGTATCACCGACCGCATGAAGGCCAACTGGCGGCGATAGGCGGGTCCATCCTGCAGGCCGAGCGCAAAGTCCTCGCCGCCGGTCAGGTCGCGCATTTCCAAGCCGTAGGGAACGTTGAAGTCCTCCCAACGCTCGCGCATTTCCGCGACGTCACTGTGGCGGACAACCCAGCCGAGACGGCCGATGCGCCCGACCGGCCAGAACCTGCGAAGAATCCGGTGCAGGAGCCGGCTCTGCGCCAACGTTGCGCCGAGGCCACCCCCGCCCTTCAGTACGTTGAAATCGAAGGTTGCAAGATCTGTTTCGCCAGGCGGCTTCGCCTGCGCCGTACGAATTTTTTCGTAGTACTTCGGCTCGACCATGCGCCCCCCCAGGCAATCGTAAGTCAGTTAGGCACAAAAGCGCGACGACAATCCGCTTGAGGAAGGCCCAACCCTAAGCTTCGCGAACATGCGCTCGCGCTCTATCTAAGGCATCACAAAAGAAATCGACGAGCGATTTCTTTTGGAACGGGAGCCATTCAACAAAATCCCGCGAGAAGCCCGGCGTGCGCGCGAGCAGAGCCTCGTGCGCGTGCGAAGCCGCCCCCAAGTCTCCTGCATGGACCAGTGCCGTCACTTCGCTCATTCGCGCATTCCAATAAGAAGGCCGCAGGTGGAGCGCCTGGCGCGCATAGCCGATCGCCTTGCTCCAATCTCCGGTCAGGCAATGCGCGATCGCGAGTTCACCGAGAACGTAGAACACGTAGTAGTCGTGCGGATTCAGGCGCAATGCGAGTTCGAGGTACGGGATGCTCTCGGATGCCGCGCCAGTCGCAATGAGACAGCTGCCGACTTCCGCATAGGCAAGCGCAAGGCTTGGGTTGAGACGGATCGCCTCCTCGAACGCTGCCTGCGCTTCGGGAATATTCTTCAGGAGAATATCGGCAAGCCCGACGAGGAGATGGCCTCGGCTATCCGACGGATCGCTCGCCTGGGCTTCCTGCGCCATGGTCCGCAACGCGATTAGCTCCGATGAGCGGCGGCGCTGGGTCCAGGCATCGACCCAGTACCAGTGCGCAAGCTGAATTCGGACTTCTGCATCGGACGGGTCCGCATCCCGCGCTTCAACAAGAAGCCGCAAGGCTTCCTGTGAGTCCCGCCGTGTGAGTTGGTCGAGATGCCATCTGCTTCTCCACACGAGTCCCCGCGTTCCAACGCGACTTTCGCGACGGCCTCGAAACCTGGCGCCTTCGGCTTTCTCCAGCCTGCCCTCGACGCGCGCCGCAACCTTGATCGCGACCTCCCCAAGCACGGTCAGAACTTCCGATGCTGCCATGTCGAAAGTCTCGGCCCAGACCTCGCTTCCGGTCTCAACATCGGACAGATGCACATCGACTGTCGTTACACCTCCAGCGTTACGCATGCCGCCAGCAAGCACGTAGCTCGCGCCAAGCGTTTTACCAACGACACGGATGTCCGAAGACCCGGAGCGATAGGCAAAACTGGAATTGCGGTCGATTACCGGAAACTGGCGAGCGTGTGACAGAGCAAGGATCAGGTCTTCACTGAAACCGCGAGATACAGCTTCATAGCCTGGGTCGTCGGACCTGTTGGTCAGGGGAAGGATCGCAAGCACGCTAGCGCCCTCGAGTCCCGGTACGCTGCGGCGCAGGTCGACCTCCGCCACGTCTGCGATCACCCCAAGCGGTTGATCGTCATCGAGCGGCTCGTAGAGGGCAACGGGTTTGGGGAGGTGCTTCAAGGCAAGTTCGCCGGTCGCGCGGAACCTCATATAGGCCGCAGCTGCCTGGCTTACATCATGCGAAACCAGGATGCCTCCAGAGGGACAGGCCTCCTGGAGCCGCGCTGCGATATTTACAACGTCGCCAAAGAGGTTGCCCTCGTCGTCGATGACGGCGCCAAGCGCGATTCCCACACGCAGCCAGATACGCTCCTCCCCGGCCGCGCCCAGATTGCGTGCATAGACCCGCTTCTGGATAGCGTAAGCGCATCGAACTGCGGCGACGGCATCCGGCAGCTCAAGCATGAAGCCGTCGCCGGCCATCCCAAAGATACGGCCTGCGCCAGCGCGTGTTTCTTCTTCAATGACGAACCGACAATCACGCAAGGCAGCCACCGCCACCATGTCGCTCCGCGCCATCATCCGGCTGTAACCAACGACGTCGAGGCTAGCCACGCAGGCTGCCCGGCGGCGTAACTCTGTCGACGAAACGGGGTGCTCCAACCAGCGGTCACTCAACACTGCGGTCCATCTGCTGCCGCACGCCAATGCCGCGTCGCCGGCACAGGTTACCACGCCCTCCGGAGCGCGCACCTGTGTTTCCGAGAAATGATGATTTGCGGAAGGCGTCGATCACCCTCCAAGAAAAGAGGCGGCAGTTTCCTGCCGCCTCCTCCCATCAGCGAACCCGGGTTGGGGGGTGGGCCGCCAATTTGCGATGTCGAACCATAACAGCACGGACGCGTAACACGGCAATGCCATTTGTTTCCCGTCCGAGGCTAGCACCTCATACTTTTTTCGTCGCTGGGGATTACCCGGAAGCCGCGTCTTTGCCGCCACCTCGCTAGCCATGACGACGATGTGTCCTGAGGGAGAGAGCAAGTTCGGGGCTCTTTCGCAATCGGCGTCGCCCCGTCGTTGATGGGGACAAGGACGATGCCCCGATTGCGGACGCTGGACGCGCTGAGCCGCGATCTTTGCGCATACAGGTGCTCGCTCTTAGGGGATTCGCGCGCTCTTTCACGCGTCCTCGGTGTGACCTGGCAGTCCGTATGGAATGCGCCTGAGCCATGTCTTGAACGAAGCAATTTCGGTGGCGAGGTCTTCGATGTCATGAACGCCGATGCCCCCTGACTGCCAATCCACGCAGTCGGTGCGGATCATCGCGACACGCGCCGCAAGAGGTTTGTGGTTGTCGTCGAACGTCAGTACCTGCCCGAAATACTCGTCGGAGCATCCGAGCGGCCGTTCGAACGAGATAAAGACCGCCGCGTTGCCGCTATTTACGCCGCCGATGAAACTTGCGGTCGTTTTCGTGATCCAAACGACCCCTTCGGTAAGTCGTGACTTCCCTTTCTTCACGATGACCTGGTTCACAAATGTGCACGAACCGCCGGCGCTTGCTGGGGCTTTGAGGACAAGGTGGGATTTGACGACTTTCTTCGGATCGCGGTCGAGTCTGTAGGTGTAGAAGCAAGATCGCTCGCGATCTTCATCACGCAGAAAGAGCTTCTGCGCGACGTCACCAGACTCAGGGTTGATAAAGGCGACGAGGGAGCTGTCGCTTTCGGGCGCGCTGGAAATGGACGGGCTGTACGCATCGTACTGTTGGCTCAGTACGTCGATACCCAATCGACGTTCCTGATCGATGGAAAACGCTTCCGCGTAGCTAGCGAATGCGCGCAACACGAAGCCGAAGTGTTTTGTGTGCCACCTGGTCGGCTCGCCGGTCGGATCGGATTTGAGAATACGCTCAAATGTAGGAAGGCTTGGAAAACCCGGATCTTTTGAAACCGACCGCTCGGGATGGTGAGACAACAAAGCTTTGCGGAGACGCGATGCTCCGAAACCATTGAGATCCTGCAGTCCCTTCAGAGCTTCAATGAGAATTTCCTGCCGCTCTGCCGACCAAAAGTCCTCGGCATCGACCTTGCCGTCGCCATCATCCATTTAGATACGTCCCGCACTTCGCCCCCCTGCGGGCAAGCGCAACGCACAACAATGAAGTGTTTGTGTCAAGTCATTGCCGGTAACACTCTCCTCATTGAGGAGGGCGCGCCCGTCTCGGTACGTCAACTTCTCTAGGTTGCCCCCAGCGTGCGCACCATAACAATTACAACGGACACGTAGACCGCTAGAATTGACCGACTGGCGCTCGCCAACCGCGCGCCGAGAGCGGCCAAGCCGATGCAGTGGCGTGACGACAGACCGAGCAGTGCAATTCGCGACTGAACAAAAGCTCTCATCGCGCCTCTTGCGTGCGGCAACGCGCAATCACGATCATCGTCTCCAGCCGCACTGGACGCACCTCGCCTCCGAGCAGCACAAGACGTGGCAAATCGTAAGCCAAGCGTGCGCACAGCCGCTGCGGCGGCAATATGCGAAAGCGCCATGCCCGGACGACCATTGCGATCAACACTGCTGCCGAGGGCCGCTACGTCATCCATGGCAATTGCATCAACACGCCACGTCTTCCGCTTCGACTTCGCGTAATTTATGCGACCAGTTTTACCTATATAGCGAAGCGCTCGCGGCAGGGCCATGAAAGCCACCATCACCATAAAGCGCTGAGCCGGAAGCCCACTGTCTGTCTGCGCAACAAGGCCCCTCGTCGCGCGGCTTAGCGGGCGCGCTTCGCGATCGTCGGCGCCGGCGACCAGCGCATGCAGATGCGTGCGCACATCTATTGCCGCGACTCGCGCCAAGGCAGCATAAGGATCATCAAGTTCCAGCAATGCGCGGCTTTGAGCTGCACAGTCATGATCCATTGGCGCAATGCGATTTGTCTGGAGAGATGGCGGAGGAGCATCGGGCTCTGACGGCACGACAAAGCACCACGTGATTGTCTGCTCTTCCGAAGTGATGTCCGCAATAAAGACAAGAGAAACCCACTCGGTCTCGCCAACCGGGCACGCTGTCAGTTCAAAGGCCGCGTGAGGGCGATCATTATGATAAGTCACGTATTGCGCTTCCGGCGAATGCGCCGTCGCTGCCGCAACGCGCGCCCGCTCAAGCGCGTGGTACACGCCCAAGCGCTTCAGCTGTCTTTCAATACGATCGGGAACGCTTACCTGTTCCGGAGACGTCGCCATCAACGAAATCAGGCCAGGTCGACAAACATGGCGCATCAGATATTCGCACCATCCTGTTGACGATCGAAGATCCTGACGAGTGGTGCGCTGAATCGCCGTCACGCGCTCAAGCGGATCAGAGTTTTTGCTGCAGCCATCCCACATGAAGCGCTCCCTCGTCACTCGTCGTCTACCTGGCAAAAGTGTCAGAGCTACGGCCAGGTCTGGTAATATTTTGGGTCGTGAAACTTTTTCAGGCCGTCACCCAACAGAACTTTGATCTGCTGACCCTGCGTCGACTGCATCACGCAGCCCGATTGGACCCAGTTGCGCATGGCGTCGAGGATCTGGTTGATCCTCCCGTAGTCGAGCACGAATAGAACCTTGCCTAACGCGGCGTAGGCGGATGGATCGATTCCATAGTAATTCGCGACCGCGCCTGTCATGGGTGTTTCAACCATGAACGCTGCTTTCGCATTCTCGCGGGACCGGGCGTTTCCGGCGTCGGTTATGCCAATGATCGTTGGCGGCTGATTCGCTTTGAGCGCATCGAAGTTGCCATCCAGTGCGTGAAGGCTCGCACTGATCAGCATCCGGACCTGAAGTCCGAAACCCCAGATATCCGGATGCACTTCGGTGCCCGCGATCTCCAGGATGTGTGCGCTTCCATGTTCCAGGATGAAGCCAATCGCCTGGATGGATTTGCCATCCCGATCTTCGTCACCGAGATCCTTTGGCAACTCGAAAGTGATAGCGAGGCCGTTGCTGACAGCTTCGAGAAGGACCTTGTCGTCGCGGTCCACGATGTGCCGAGGGGCGTCAGGGTCTCGCGCCAACCGCGCGCTTTCGATTCCCCGGCGAGCGTTGATCAGCCGCCGCGCCCCAAGCTCCGGCTTGGTGGGATCCAGGATATTCGCCACCAGAACTCGCGCAGTCATAGCTCCCTCGCCCTTGCGGTTTTTTGCCCCGTTTCGATTTCCCCATGAAATTCGCCCAATGCAGGTATAAATCGGAACTTCCCGAAACGCAACAGTGTCCCGCGAAACAACATTCACCCGGTCTGGCCCAAGTGACCTTTTCGGAATAGTGTAACGAGATGTTAAATTTTCCCCTTTATGCACAGGAATGAAATATGCAAAAGTGGTGTTCGTTGGTTGTCGGTGTCTTATTGCAACACAATTACACAGATGACGGGCTTGACGCAGTGCAACTAAGTTTCGTATTGAACCATTCACGTCACTGAAGCGTTGTATTCCCTCAATGGAGGGGCGGAGCTCTCAGTGACGAGGAGCGGGGATAAACAAGGGCAACGCTATGACCATTCCTACAAGGCTCGCCCCAGTCGCTGGCCTGTCGAAGGTTCGCGCGGACATGGGCATAAACTATCTGAGTTTTGCGGACGTGCTGCGCAGAGCAGGAAACGCGGAAGAGGAGATGTCGTCCTCCCAGTTTCATGAGTTTCTTTCTACTGCCGTGAAAAACTTCCAGGTGTCACCATCCTGGCTAGGCAGCACATATCGCTATTCAAAGACGTCCGTATCGAGATGGGTCAGCGGTGAAACTGCGCCAGTGCCATACATGCGAACACAGATCGTGATGGGGATGGCGGAGTTCATCGAGAAGATCGGTCAAGAGATGGTCGAGTACGCCTAGGGCGGTGTGAGGTACGCCTCACATCCGCTCGCGAGCGCGAGCTCCCGACGTCTCGAATTCCAGGCGGAACTGCCTGTTGCCTCTATGGCGTCGCAGGCTCTGGTTCTGGCGGTTTTTCAGCGGCACCCGGCAAGGGTGCCGTTTCCGCTTTCAGATCGGATTGACCAGGCGTCGTCTCTGGCGCGGTCACGGCCTGCTCCGACGGCGGCGGGCTTCCTGCTGGAGGCGGTTGGTCAGGTTTTAGCGACGCATCCGCCGCCTCTTCATCACCCCCGGTAGCAACTTTCTTATCGTCAGACAGCGTTTCGGGAGTCGACGGCTTCCACCAACCGGCCACCGCCGCTGTTGTCCAATCCCAGATGGGCTTTTCGTACGGAGAAAGGAGCGCAGCGAGCAACCCAAGCATCGAGAGAAACAACGCAAGCGTGTGCGAGCGCGCGCGCTTTTGAAACAGCGCAATCTGCATGGAGAAAAAACGCTCAGGGTCCCCATATCGGCTGAGATCCCTGGCCATGAACAGATGAAGGTTCAGGAATGCGCACCAGCCGGAGAAGATCACGAGGACGGTGGCGCACAGCCGGAACAGGTGCTGACTCTCCTGGCCATCTGGGAACGTGAGCACTGCCAGAATGATCGCATCCAGCTGCAGGATGCCGACAGACTTGTTTGCTATCCGATCGATGGCGGTCATCAAAAACCGCGTCGCCTCTATCGGCAGACTTCCTGCTCCATCCAGGCCTCTTCTCAACTCATCGCCTAAAGTCGCCAGTTGGTTGCGACCGACAACCGGCGCTCCGACAAAATAATGCCAGCCTAGCCGTACTGAATCGGGATCTACAGTATGCTGAATAGCGCCGCCGCCGACCGGTTGAATTGCCACTTTATCCCCCCATGCACCATGCCATTCGCATCACACGAAGGCGCAACCAACATCTGCCACGGCGGCGTTTTGCGCAAGACAACGGGGTTGAGCGCAGAAAGTTGCTTACTGATCGCAGCAGCTTGCGACGCCTGGATGCTGGCTAAGCAGACAAGCCGTCAAAGGCGTTGCGATCGACCTGGCTGCGCGTCGCATCACGGTGAACCACGTCCAGCCAGGCCAAACGGAAGCAGACATGATTGCCCCGGTGGTCGCGCAACTCGCGCAGATGTCGCCTCTTCGTCGACTGGGTCGACTGGGTCGACTGGGTCGACTGGGTCGACTGGAAGACAATGCGTCTTTCGGCGACTGTCAAATTGTACCGCCCACTTGACAACACCGACCTCGCGCTCAATCCAAACCCTTCTTTCCATGCGCCCAGTAGGCTTTGGTGGCGATGCGTGCGGCAGGAATACGTCGCTGCTTTAAGGTCCATCGGAGACGCTGGATCGTCTGTGCTCTGCCCGTCAACACGAAGTCTGCACCCGCTTCACCAAGCGTCGGCAAAAGCGCTTCCATTCCATCCAGGTGCTTGTCGCCGTCGGTTCTATAGAACAATGCGACGTCGTCGAGTCCGAGGCGGGTGATGATACGCCAATTGCTTTCGACATCCCCGATCTCGAACGCGCACGAAGCCGCCCGTCTTTGATCCTGGTTCAGCAGTGCATATGCGAGTCCGATCGACGTTTCATCCCCAAAAAGCGCAAGCTGGCCATTCAGCCGACTGAGATCCACCGAGCCGCGCGGACCGAAGAGCGTGCAGGTATCCCCCTTGCGCGCTGAAAGAGCCCATCGCCTGCCTGGACCGTTAGCTTGCAGGCACATCAAGATACGTGTGCGCCCGCATTCTGCATCCCACTCTATTGGCGTGTAGGCACGCTGAACCCATCCGCCCAGCAGGATCTGAATCTTGTCGCCCGGCGCCCACGCGGCACTTGTCAGGTTAACTCGGTGCAGTTTTGCTAGGCTTTCGACAAGCCTGCGGCCGTCACGCCACGGCCCGGCTCCAGACGGATTCCGAGCGTCCGCGTAGTACACGCATCGCGCCGCGACTCAGCAGATGCCGCTGGATGTTGAACGTGTTGTAGACCGCTGCGTGTGTCTCGAGGAAACGCTGCGCTGATGGTCGGCTCTTGAAGCCCTGCATCTTTCGCTCTCGCCTTCGGATAGCGAGATGCGAATTCTCTGCACGATTATTATCGCGAAGCCGGCCAGGCCTGTGCAGATCGCTAAGACCAAGGCGTGCGAGCGCGGCACCGTACGATCGAAGGCCATCCGTGACGATGACCTCCGGCTCGACGTGCTGATTCTTCAATAGCCGAGCTACCGCGCTAGCGTTGCGGTTGAGCTGAGAGACCGACTAGCAAAATGCCGCATGTCGATCAGACCAAAACTCGTCTCTGGCGGTCTCGCTTCGTGGACCACGCCCCGAACGCCAGAGACCGTTTAGCGGAACACTGCATGTCGCTCAGACCAAAACTCGTCCCTTGCGGTCCCACTTCCTCCGCCCCGCCCTCAGTCGAGAGACCGGCCAGCGGAAGTCCCTATGCACCGAGCAAGCTGCGCTTCCTTTGGACCGTGGTCTGCTCAAATCCTCAAGACAACTTTGCCAAAATGCTGGTTGGCTCTCATCTGCGCCAGCGCTTGCCCAAGCTGATCGAAGTCATAGGTCGCGGAGATTGGCAGGGTGAGTTCGCGGGCCATAATTGCAGGACCGATGTCGGCCATCATTCTGCGACTGACCTCACGCACCTCGGCCTTGGTGCGCGTTCGAAAGGTCACGCCCACCAGCGTAATGCGACGACGTGCATGCGTATCGAAATCGAACTCGGCCTGATTGCCGCCCAATCGACCGACATTGACGATCCGACCAAGAATGCGCGTGGCATGCAGCGTCTGGCTCGCGAGCGCACCTGTGATCTGGTCGACCACGACGTCAACACCCTCCCCCTTGGTCGCACTGCGCACGTCATTCACCCAGTTCGGATCACTTGTATCAAGGGCCAGATCTGCGCAAAACTCATGCAGGCGATCCCGTCGCGCCGTGTTGGTCGATGTTCCGATCACGATGGCCGCGCCCTTCAGCTTCGCAATCTGGAGCCCCATCAGCCCCACACCTGAACTCGCTCCATTGATCAGGATCGCCTGCGCCGGCTTCAGATCGCCATGCGTGACCACCGCATCGTGCATCGTCTGTAGCGCCACGGGCAGGCAGGCCGCCTCTTCGAAAGTGGCGCACTGCGGCATTCTCAGGACGCGTCCGTGGTCGCTCAGGGCGAACTCCGCAAAAGCGCCGGCGCCCGAACCCATTACCCTGTCGCCGGGCGCGAAGCCGGTAACAGCAGCGCCGACTTCGATGACCTCGCCCGACCATTCCAGTCCAAGCACCTGCCCTTCACCGCCTGCAGCGCCATGTTTGACGCCACTTGCCATCGCCAGGTCTGCACGGTTGAGCGCACACGCGCGCACGCGAACAAGAACATCCTCCGGTCCCGGGGCCGGTCGATCCACTTCGCGAAGCACTGGCGCTCCATCGGCGAGGACGTGGGCTTTCATATATGAGTCTCCGCAACGATCGGGCATGGAGCCAAATCATGGTGCTCGCGCCCCCGGCACGTGCGTATCGGTCAAGAACTAGCGGCAAAACGGGCACGGCTGTCAAATGCCCGGACGTGGGTTTCCCGAAAGGTCGTCTAACTCGAACTGGTGTTCGCGAATAGCGTCATGGCAAGACGACAATTGTAGGCTGTGGAACGCAGAGCTACACAGAGCCGGCGCATAACTGACAGGGCATCGGCGATCGCCCAGACCGGGAAGCTTCTGATGAGCGGCACCATTCACATCAGCTCTGACGACGAGGGCGTCGTCGTCGTAACGCTCGACAACCCACCAATGAACCCGCTGGGCGAAAGCATGCGCGCGCGCTTCATCGAGGTTCTCGATGAGGTCGCGACAAGCTCTGATTTCCGCGTCTTGGTGATTACAGGCAAAGGAAAAGCCTTCTGTGCGGGTGATGATCTCAAATCAGGCTCGATTGCCGGTAGTGGGGCTGCGGGATTTGGGCAGTTGCTGGAGCGACTCGATCAGCTTCCGCAACCCATCGTTGGCGCAATCAACGGCTGGTGCATTGGCGGCGGGTTTGAGCTGGCGCTTTGTTGTGACGTCCGAGTAGCGTCGGACGAGGCCCAGTTTGTGTGCGCTGGCGTGAATATGGGCCTGATGGCATCAGCTTACCGGCTGCCCCGACTTATCGGAGAAGCACGCGCCAAGGCGATGTTGCTGACCGGCCTTCCGGTTACCGCAACAATGGCTGAGCAGTACGGGCTCGTCACCGCAGTCCATACAGCGAACGAGCTCTTACCCTCCGCACTTCGACTTGCCCAACGTATCGCGTCGCGTGCACCACTGTCCGTGGAGGCAACCAAATCTCTAGCCGGACGCGCCAGCGATCTCTCTCGGGAAGAGGCCGGCGCGATCCAGAAGTCGGTCGTGACGCGTCTGCGCGAGAGCGAGGACCATCGCGAAGCTGTTGCTGCATTTCGCGACAAGCGGAATCCGCTCTTTCAGAGGCGGTAGCCGGGCATGCCAAGCACAGGACCACTGTCTCGCTTCCGGGTTC
Source organism: uncultured Alphaproteobacteria bacterium (assembly GCA_963784415.1). Taxonomy (GTDB): domain Bacteria; phylum Pseudomonadota; class Alphaproteobacteria; order Caulobacterales; family Hyphomonadaceae; genus UBA7672. Next base: position 321,251 of record CAWARK010000013.1, on the reverse strand, counting down.
TAGACCTTACGCGCGTGCGGTCGGGGCCAACAGCAGTGCGGCAGTTTGCCGATTGGGGGGCCGATGTCGTGATGGTGGAGTCAAGATCGGGCAGCAGCGACATCGCTGGCAATCGCGATCGCTCCGACTTCCAGAACCTGAACCGCAACAAGCGAAGCCTCACGCTCGACTTGAAGTCAGACAGGGGGCGCAACGTCTTTTTGCGCCTGGCAACGCAAGCGGATGTCCTGTTTGAAAATTTCCGACCCGACGTGAAGCGACGGCTCGGCATCGACTATGAATCGCTGACACCGATCAATCCTCGTCTTGTCTACGTCAGCATCTCCGGTTTCGGCGAAGACGGGCCCTATGCCCAACGCCCCGGTCTGGACCAGATCGTACAAGGCATGGGCGGCCTCATGTCGATCACGGGCCACCCGGGTGACGGTCCCGTTCGCGCGGGCATCGCGGTGGCGGACTCATCAGCTGGTCTCTATGGGGCGCTGGGCGCAATGACTGCGCTTCTCGAACGGGAGGTCACGGGCGAAGGGCGGTGGGTTCGTACCTCCCTCCTGCAGGCCCAGATCGCACTGCTCGACTTTCAGGCTGCGCGTTATCTGGTTGAAGGTGAAGTCCCAGCCCAGGCAGGCAACGATCACCCCACGGCTGTCCCGATGGGGCTCTTCGAAACGTCGGACGGCTTTATAAATATTGCGGCTTCGGGAGACAGAATGTTCTCTGCCCTATGCCGTGCTCTCGGCCTGACACATCTGCTGGAAGACCCAAAGTTCATCGGTCGTGCACGTCGACAAAACCGCGCTGCGCTAAATGCTGAAATTGAGTCCGTGACACGGCAACATCCCGCCACTCACTGGATCGAAACGCTCAATTTGGCGGGTGTGCCATGCGGACCGGTCAACACCATGGACGAAGTGTTTGCGGATGAGCAGGTCCTACACTCGGGCATCGTTCAGACTGTCGTTCATGAGCGGCTTGGTAAGTTAAACCTGATCGGTCAACCGATGACGATGTCTGGCATCGAACCGGGCCTACGTTCCGCGGCACCCGAGCTGGGCGCAGACAAGATAGGTGTTTTGTCCGACTATGGGTTTTCGGCGGAAGAGATAGAGGCGCTTGCGGCCGACGGTGTTATTTAGGCAAGAGACATGTACATCGCTACCTGGAACCGATTTTTGCGGGCCTTGTACGATCGTCGACTCAATCGCCCACCACCCTGCTCCACATAGCGTCCGAGCGCGCGGCCTTCGCCTTCCCGTACACCGATACGGCTAGCGCGAGTTCAAGTGGGGGGCCTACTACTCTGATGTGTGACTCGGCGTAGCCAAGCTGTACGGCCCGAGCCGCTCAAGCTCCAATGTTACCTAGCGAGCTTGACCCGCCCTGTCTGACCTTCAACTTCGAATTCCGTGCCAAACGGTTTTGAATACTCCGCCACTCGCTCAAGAATGTAATTCGCCTTTGCTCCAGTCGCGGCGGACGGCAACCCACGCGTGTAAAGGAACTCGTTGGTCGCAAGCGGATTGCGAACGTCGGGTTGGCCGTTGCCGAAATAGTTCATGACAATCGGGTCAAGCGTGATCGATTTAAGTTTCTTACCTTGATACTCGAGGTTCACGACAACGCTTTCCCAGGTCATCGGCTCGCTGATGCTGCTGGCGGTGGGCGGAAGATTGAATATGAAATTGCCAAGGTCGTAGAAGATCGGTTTGCCCTTATACATCTCCACGCCGTGCAGGAGAGGCGCGCCGTGCATGACGATGACGTCGGCTCCGGCATCAATCTCGTCATGAGCCCATTTCACAAGCCATGGATTGGGCGCCAACCGTTCCGCCAGTCCTTCGTTGAACAGGTTCAGGAAGCCGTGATTTCCGAAGACGTGGTTGTGTTGGTAGACGATCACGATGTCCGCGTTCTTCTTCGCGTCGCGGATGCTCTTCAGGATCCGCTGTGCGTCTTCTGGGTGCAGCTTGTTGGGCGGCGCGCCGGGCATATCCGCCGTCGCCTGATTAAGCTTGTCGCCCGCAAGAATGCGGATCTCATTGACCCCAGGATGATCGACGTCTGCGCCGCCGCCAGCCGCAATCGCTCCTGATGCACTCGACACCAACGCGATGGTTGCATTTCCTGTGCGCAGGTAACCGGGAGCCGATGCATCCTCACGGTTATAACCGGCGCCCGAATGAGAAATGTTCCGGCTTTTGACGGCGCGCAGCATGTTGTCGATGCCAGTCTCTTTCAGGTCGTAGGCGTGGTTATTCGCCAGCGACAACAGATTGAAACCCATGGCCTTCAATGCATCGACTGATCCAGGCGGCGTGAGAAACCCGCGTCCTTCGGACGCTGTCTGACCTTCTTCGGCGACTGCGGCTTCAAGGTTCGTGAAGACCACGTCACCTCTCAGCAAGGATCGAATCTGCGGCACTGCCTGCGGCGCCGTCTCTCGAAGATCGGACCGCAGCATGGACTGGCCGGTTAGAGTGATCGTGACGGTCTGCGCCGATGCAGGCGCGCGCGCGGTCACGAGCATGGCCGCCGCGCAGGCTGCAATGCCAAGCCGACATAGAGTGGTCTTGTATGCGGATGCCACGTGCGTTTCCCCCGAAGAGAGACGGTTACGACCCATTTCTAGTTGGCGTTCAATATCTCGAGCGTAGAACAATACTGTCTGGACTGTGGGTCCTCGCCTCCGAGGCCTTGATGCCCGATCGCTTTGGCGCGCGCAATCGGGGCACATTCATTTACCGTACGCTTGGACTGTAGATTGACCTTCGCTGAACACGCTGATTTGGTCTCCCGAAAGTGGACCCTTAGGGAGGGCTGGTCATGGAATTTACGCGTAGGGTACTTCTCGCGTCTGGCGGCGCGCTCCTGCTTGTGCGCCCTGCATTTGCGCAGACGGGACCAACTGTCGAAACGGCGTTCGGCAAGGTGCGGGGCGTCAGCCAAGATGGCGTGCACGTCTTCAAGGCGGTCCCATATGGCGACACGACCACGGGCGCGAACCGGTTCATGCCGCCCCAGCCGCCCAAGCCATGGGCAGGCGTGAAGGACTGCTTTGCCTATGGTCCGCAGACGCCGCAGGGAAACGGCACATCGGAAGCGCCACAACCGAGCAAGTACACACGGCTATATGCCGGGCGACCCGAGGAGCAGAGCGAAGACTGCCTGATTCTCAATGTGTGGACGCCGGGCCTCGACACCACGAAACGGCCGGTGATGTTCTGGATTCACGGCGGCGGCTTCTCGACCGGCTCCGGCTCGTCGCCTTGGTATGACGGTACCAACGTCGCACGGAAGCAAGACGTTGTCGTGGTGACGATCAACCACCGGCTCAACGTGTTCGGCTACTGCCACCTCGGCGCGTTTAGCGCGAAGTATGCGGACAGTTCGAACGTCGGCACGCTCGACTGCATCGCGGCGCTGAAGTGGGTCAAGGAGAACATCTCGCGTTTCGGCGGCGATCCCGACCGCGTGATGGTGCACGGCCAATCGGGCGGCGGCCGCAAGACGTCTATGATCCTGACCACCACGCCGGCGCAGGGCCTCTATCATAGCGCGGTCGTTCAGAGCGGGTCGCAGCTGCGGGTCGACACAGCGGAGACGGGCGAGGCCAAAGCGCGCCGGTTGCTTGAAGTGTTGAACATTGCGCCGGCTGATGTCGACAAACTCCAGCAGGTCCCGCTTGCCGACATCCAGAAAGTGCAGACCCGGGCAGCCGGCGCCGGAGCGCAATGGATGCCGGTTGCAGGATCGCCCAGCCTTCCGGCCCATCCTTTCGATGGCAGGGCGCCGGCGATGTCTCGGGACGTTCCTGTGATGATCGGGACGTGCCGCACCGAGCAGGCCGGCTTTCTGGGGGTCGATCCGGCCATGGATACGCTTACGGAGGAACAGCTGAAGACGCGTCTGGACGGCGTACAGGGCGGACAGGGTGGACAGCTTCTGTCGATGTACCGGCGGCTCTATCCGCGCAGTTCGAACGCGGAAGTCTTCTACATGGCAGCGACCGACCGGAGTTATTTTCTCGACTCCACGATCCAGGCGGGCCTTCGCGCCGATGCCGGCGGAGGCAAGACTTACATGTACAATTTCTACCGCGAGACCCCGGTTGATGATGGGCGCTACTTCGCACCGCACGCAGAGGAGATACCGTTTGTTTTCGATAGCCTTGTGAATGGCGCCGTCATTGCCGGTCCGTGGACGCCAGACGCGCAGGCGCTTGCCAATCAGGTCTCGGCCCTGTGGGCCAACTTTGCGCGCAACGGCGTGCCAACAGCGCCGGGCGTTGTGAGCTGGACGCCGTACAACTCGACGACACGCCCGACGATGATCCTGAACGAGACAAGTCGAATGGCGAACGATCCGCGTTCGGAGCAGCGTAAGGCCATGCTCGCGTTCGGTTCGCAGCAAGAGGCTTACGGTCGCGTCGCGGCTGGCGGCTCACATTAAGCACAAGCGGGGACTAGGACATGAACGTAAAAGCGCTATCGCGCCGTGCTGTGCTTGGCGCCGGGGGAATTGCGTTGTTGGGAGCATCCGCGGGATGCATCACCGACGCGCATTCGCTGAACAGCGATCCTGCAGTCGTCGAGACACGCGAGGGGTCGTATCGCGGACGCGCATTAGATGGCGTCTACGTCTTCAAGGGCATGCGATATGGCGCCTCGACGGCGGGCACCGGCCGGTTCATGCCGCCCCGCCCTGCCGAGACATTCGTCGGCGTGCGAGACGCCTTCGAATATGGGGATCAGGCCCCACAGGCGCGCGGCGCACTCGCCGCGCCGGGAGCGATGAGTGAAGACTGCCTGCGCATAAACGTCTGGACGCCTGAACCGAAACGGGGCGGCAAACGTCCTGTCCTGTTGTGGTTTCACGGCGGCGGATTCGAAGCTGGCAGCGGCTCAAGTCTACTCTATGACGGAGCGAACATGGCCAGGCGCGGGGATGTGGTCGTCTGCACGATCAATCACCGGCTCAACGTATTCGGCTTCTGCGATCTGTCCGGCATCCTGGGCGCGGACTTCGCGCAGTCCGGAAACGTCGGCTATCTCGATCTCGTTGCAGCGATGACTTGGGTGAAAGCGAACATCGGTGCCTTCGGCGGCGATCCCGGTAACGTCATGATCTACGGCCAGTCCGGCGGTGGCCGGAAAGTCAGCGTCTGCTTCGCGGGCAAGGATGCGAAGGGTCTCTTTGCCAAGGGAGTCGTGCAATCCGGATCGCACCTCCTCGTCCAGACGCCGGAACAGTCCATGGCGCTATCGCTCGCGCTTCTGAAGGCGCTCGACATCGCACCCCAAAATGCGCGCGGTCTGCAACTTGTACCCCAGGACAAACTGTCCGAAGTCCAGCGCGGCGTAATCGCCAAGGCAGGTTACCGGTTCGAGCCCTCCCTGAACGGTATCAACTTCGATGCGCACCCGTTCATCCCCAACGCACCGAAATGGAGCGCGAAAGTTCCGATGATGGTCGGCACGACGCGCACCGAACTTTCCAATCAGCTCGGGCGTGACCCGGCCATTTATTCAATTGACGAAGCGGCGCTGAAAAAGCGTCTCGAGACGTTCTATCCGCCAACAGACATCGATCAGGCGGTCGCCGTTTTCAGAGCATCGAACCCGGATGCCTCGCCTACGGAACTCTATTTCAAGATGACGTCATGGCGATCCTACATCAGAAACGTGACGATCATGGCGGAGAAACGCGACGCGTTGAACGGGGGCGACAATCCAACCTGGATGTATCAGGTGACCTGGAAGTCGCCCGCCGAAGGCGGCCGCCGCATCAGCCAGCACACGCTCGATCTGCCCTTCATGTTCGACAACGTCGCGCGAGCGGAGAACCTCACGGGGCCGCAAAGCGACGAAACACGGATCATGACCGAGAGCATGGCGAACGCCTGGATCGCGTTTGCCCGCAACGGCGACCCCAACCACGGCGGCATACCGCACTGGCCGACCTATAACCTTCAGAACAGGTCCATGATGCTGTTCGATGCGCCTCCGGCCGTCGTGAACGATCCGTTCAGGTCCGAACGCGTGTTCATGGATCGCTATCAGCCCGTGCGGGCCACGGCGGGCAGCGAATAGGCAGCGTGGATCGGGAGGACGACATGGACAAGTTGATTGCGGCGGCAAACCGCCGCCAGATCTTGGGAGCTTCGCTGCTCGCACTGGCTGCACCCGCCATCTTGGCTACCCCTCAGGCGGCCGCGCAGCAGCCAAGCGCCAACCCGACGCCGCTGGTCACTGAGCCGCTCAGCCGCTTTATCGCTGGTGGGCTGACGGCGCCCATCCCGGAGGACATCCTCGACCTCGGCCGCCTGCATATTCTCGACACCCTCGCCTCGGCTGTCGCCTGCCGTGATCTTCAACCATCGACATTGGCGCGGAAATTTGCCGATGCGCAGTCGGGGGACGCGCGCAAGAGCGCAGTGACAATTCTCGCGACGCACAAGCGCGCCGCGCTGATTGACGCGGTGTTTGCCTCGGCGATGACGGCGCATGGCGCCGAGATCAATGACTTCGTTCCATCGGCTTTCGTCCAACCCGGACCAGCGATCGTCAGCGCCGCGATCGGACTGGCTGAGCTGCGCGGACTCTCAGGCGTCGATGTCCTGAAATCCGTGATCATCGGTTACGAGATGGCGAGCCGCTTCCCGAAGGCGCTGGGGAATCGTAACCTCAACCGTTCGGGTCTCGCCAATCATGGCATTGGCCCAACCTTTGGCGTCGCAGCGGCTGCCGCAGCACTGATCCGTCTGCCGCAGGACCGGATCAGCGATGTGCTGACCTATTGCTCCCAACAAGCCTCCGGCTCGTGGCAATGGATGCTGGACGTCGAACACGTCGAGAAGTCCTTCGTCTTTGCTGGCATGGGCGCGCGCACTGGCCTGCAGGCGGCCCTGTTCGTTGAGCAGGGTTTCCGAGGCGTGCGTGACAATCTCGATCGACCCACCGGCTTCATGAATCAGGGAATGTTCACAGGCGGCGACAGCGACCTCAACAGGGACTACCTGATCCAGGACCTCGGCGCGCGCTGGGAAATGCCACTCGTCGGCTACAAGCGCTATCCGACTGGCGGGCCGACCCAACCGGCCGTCCATGCGATGCTTCAACTTTTGCCGGAAGTGAAGGCCGGCAATGTTGCTAGCGTCCGGATCGAGATGCCCGGCCGCTGGCAAGCTTTTCGGGACGCCGCGATGCCCGCGCTCAACCTCAGGTATTTGTCGTCTATCATCCTGATCGACCGCCGCCTCGATTTCGTCTCGGCGCAGTCGCTGGAGCGAATGGCGACAGACACCGCCGTCATGGCGATGATGCAAAAGGTTGACGTCGTACATGATCCTGCGCAGGAGGCCGGCCCTGGCGAGGCGCGCACCGAGTCTGCTCGCGTCGTCATCATCGAAGCGGATGGCTCGCGCCGCGAGGCCTACGTGCCGCACGTCAACGGCTATCCGTCCCATCCAATGAACCGCGAACAGGTCGAGGAAAAGGCGCGGGAGCTGATGGCGCCCAGCCTCGGCGTCGCCCGCGCCACGGCCGTGATCAAGGCATGCCGCTCAATCGAGACAATGAAGACGGCGGGAAAACTCGCCCAGCTGATTGCAAACTGACACCTCGGAGAACATCCATGACAAAGCTGCATCTCAACCGACGCACCTTACTCGCCGGCGCGGCCGCGACCCTCGCTACTGCCGGCGCCGCCAGCGCAAAGACCGAAGACCTGTTTCCGATCGTTGAAACCAGCAACGGCAAACTCCGCGGTCTGGTCAGCGGCGGCATCAACGTCTTCAAGGGCGTACACTATGCCGCCTCGACTGCCGGCGCGAACCGCTTCCGCTCGCCGCAACCGGTGAAGAAATGGTCCGGCGTCCGCGACGCGCTCGACTACGCAAACGTCTGCCCGCAAGTCCCCGGCGATCGCCGCAGCGACTATGCAAATCTCATCTTCCTCGACATCCAGCCCGGCGGCATGGGTGAGGATTGTCTCAACCTCAACATCTGGACGCCGACCCTGTCGCGTACTGCGAAAAAGCCCGTTCTCGTGCGATTCCATGGCGGCGGCTTCTATGGCGGCTCAAGCAACTCGCCCGGAATGGATGGCGAAATGCTCGCGCGCTTCGGCGACTGCGTCGTCGTCTCGGTCAACCATCGTCTCGGCGCATTCGGCTTCATGCACATCGTCGACTCGGGCGCGCCGAAATCGTTCGCGCAATCCGGCATGGCGGGCATGCTGGATCTCTCCGCCGCTCTCGCCTGGGTGAAGGAGAATATCGAGACCTTCGGCGGCGATCCTGGCCGCGTCATGATCTTCGGCCAATCTGGGGGCGGCGCGAAGGTCAGCGCTCTCATGGCAATGCCATCCGCCAAGGGCCTGTTCCACCGCGCAGTCGAGATGAGCGGCGCAATGCTGCGTGTTGCTACACCTGACCGCGCCAAGTTGTCGGCCGACGGCCTTTTGAAGCAGCTCAACGTCAAGGGCTCGGACATCGGCAAGCTGCAGGGCGTCCAGTGGTACGACATCCTCGGTGCGCAGGCCGATCTCGAGGCCGATGCACGTTCGCGCGGCGAAGCGCCGGGATCATTTTCGCCCGTGCTCGATGGCGTCGCGATGCCGCGTCATCCGTTCGATCCTGACGCCCCCGCCATCAGCGCGGACGTGCCGATGATCATCAGCACTACGCTGGACGAGCGCACCTACCGCCAACGCAACTACGACCAGACATGGGACGGCGTAAAAGCCCTCCTGCGCCCGCGCGTCGGTAATGCGGCGGACGAAGTGCTCAACATGTACATGGCGGAGGACCGCGAGGCTTCGCCCTTCCTCATCCAGTGCCGCATCATCAGCGATCAGGGCCGCGGCGGCAGCTACACGATGGCCGAGCGGAAAGCCGCGCAGGGCGGCGCGCCATCCTATGTCTATCTCTGGAAGGCTCCGAGCCCGGCATGGGACGGCCGCTATGGCGCAACTCATGCCACCGACGTCGGGCCCAGCATGCACGAAGTCCGCGGCGCCCTGCACGGTCCGAATGCCAACAGCGCACGCCTCTCTGATGAACTCGCTTCAGTGATGGTCGCCTTCGCATCCACCGGAGATCCCAACAATTCCTACCTACCGGAATGGAAGCCGTATGACGCCACACGGCGCATGACGATGGTGTTCGACAACCCGACCAGCCATGTCGACAGCGACGCACGCGGCGCCTTCCGTGAGCTCTGGCTCAAATACCCCGTGGGCGGCGCTCCGCGAGAGGAATAGCCCCCCAGCAGTAACTACCTCGTGCTGTTAGCGATCTTTCCGCCTTTGGCCTTGACCATCAGCTGCACGATGGTCTCGGTTACTTTGGGCTCCCAGCCCTCCGTATGGCCCTTGTCCAGTCGCATGATGTCCACAACGACCCGGCCATCGCGACATCCAACATACTCGAACTCCTCAGCCGTCCCCGGCCGGGCTGCCCGGCCCCAGCTGTAGGTCGGCGGATTCTGCCGGCTTGTGTCGCTGACATAGCCGCCCTCCACGTCCACGATATCTGGACGCTGCACGCGCTCCGTGCAGCCATACCTGTCCGCCCAGGCAGACGTGTCGGGAATCTTTGCAACCTCGTGCTCGCCGGAAACTGCGATGTGCGAGAAATCGCAATCCGGGTCCGCCAACGGCGCGACCGTCGGCTTGTTAGGTGAATTGACGACTTCTGGCGAAGGCGTTTGCAATTGCACGGCAGGGCCGAACCCCGTTGGTCCAAAGCCCGGCGATCCGCCGACCCGGCTGGCGGAGATCGAGAGATACCCGTCCGCGCGGTCCCTAAAAAATGACGAGCAGACGAGACGGCGGGCCGTGATGCCGCCCTGGCTATGACCCGCCAACCAGAATGCATTGACGTTCCTGGCGCCGATCTGGTCGACTACGGTCCGCGTCAGTGTTTCGAGATAGGCGTCGTCGGCTTCGGCCTTCCAAACACGTGGCGGCGCGTTCGGCGTGATCACTACCAAGCGATATTTCTCGACGTAATCGACAAGTGGAAAGTAGTGGCGTTGCCAGTTTCCGAACGAGCCGCCGCCATGCAGGCTGACAACAACCGTCACCTTCTCGCCAACTTTGAGATCGCACGGATAGTCGAGGAAGTAATTCCGGCCCGTGGTCGACCCTTTCACCGGCCCCTGCTCCGTCACGACCGCTCCGCAATCCGCGCCGCTGCAGCGAAGGATGGGCGGTGGAGAACACGGTGCGCCAGCGAATATCAGATTTCCGGATGAAGCGTCGTTGGTCGCCGTCGCGCAACCAGCTACAAACAAACACGCTACTGCAGCAGCCAGTAGGTTGGGATAATTCATCGAAGCCACCTCACGCGGTTGTTAGCCGCGCACATTGATGCGAGTTGGATTTGCAGTCCAGACTTCCTGTAGATGGTGGACGGTATCCACCTGATTGGCCAATGTCTCCTGGATGACCTTCAACGATTTATCCGATCTCGCGTTTGCTTCGGTGCATGCGACCCCACTTGGCTCCCACCCGCTTGGCCCCGAGCAGAATTTGGAGTGCGCGTTCGGTACGAGAGTCATGCGACGAAATACGCGGGACCGAACTCAGTCGTTTCTTACTGCGCGCTTGACCGCGGCGATTGGCGGCGCGGAGTTCTAGCGCTCGGTGCGGCGCGGAGGCCATCAACAAAGACATTGACCAATCTCAGCGCGCCGGGTTGCCACCCCTTCCCGCCCTGGGAATAGAAAATTCCAACCAGCGCACGAAGTAGCTCTTCCGCCGACACGTCGGAGCGGAAAACCCCGGCGGCGACGCCGCGGTCGAGCAACATGGCGATCGCAGCGGTTAGCCGCTGGAAGGAATACGTCTTGAGTTCCGACGATCCGTGAGCGACGAGCTGCAGGGCCTCCACCATCCCCTTCTTGGTCGCGACCAGCCGGATATTGGCGTGCAACCACTTCCGCAGCCCTTCGACCGGGTCTGCGCTGCGCGAAAGCTTCTCGGCCAGCGCGAAAAGCTGATCGACCTCATGGCGATAGACGGCTTCGAACAGCGCTTCGCGCGTCGGAAAATGCCGATAGAGCGTGCCGATGCCCACACCGGCCTCACGCGCAACGGCCTCAAGACTTGCCTGCCCGGTATCCGCACTAAATACTTTTGTCGCAGCGACAAGCAGACGCTCGCGATTCCGTATCGAATCCGCGCGAGGCTTTGGGCTGGGTTTGGCGCTCTTGGCTTTCATGTCTCTTCAAGTCTACCCATCACAAGTATTGACAAACGGAGGGGCCCTCCGTATAGTTAACTCGCTCTCAGGCAATCCGATTTCGCTGTCGCCTGCCCAAAGCCACGCTTGGCAGGCCCCAACCCATAAAGCCCGAAAACCGAGTGAGGCGCCATATGTCACTCTCCGTCAGCGTCACGATAAATGGCGAACGGCATGCAATTGATCTCGACGATCCGCGGGTGACCCTTCTCGATCTCTTGCGCGAACGACTGGCGCTGACCGGCGCGAAAAAAGGTTGCGATCGCGGCCAATGCGGGGCCTGCACCGTTCTGGTCGACGGACGGCGCATCAATTCCTGCCTGCTGCTTGCCGCCAGTCTCGATGGATCAGAGGTGACCACGATCGAGGGCCTCGCCAACGGCGACGTTCTTCATCCCGTGCAGGCGGCCTTTATCGCCCATGACGGTTTTCAATGCGGCTTCTGCACACCCGGCCAGATCATGAGCGCTGTCGGCCTGATTGCCGAAGGCCACGTCGGCGATGACCCGGAACGGATCCGCGAACTGATGAGCGGCAACCTCTGCCGCTGCGGCGCCTACAAGGGCATCACCGAGGCTGTGCTTGACGCCCAGCAGGCGCAGAAAACTGGCAAGCGGAAGGACGCAGCATGAACCGCTTCGATTACATCCAGCCGAAAAGCGTCAAGGAAGCTGTCGCGGCTGCCTCGACGCCAGGTTCGGCTTATCTCGCTGCGGGCACCAATCTGCTCGACCTGATGAAAATCGGCGTGTCATCTCCTGCACGGATCATCGACATCTCGCGCCTGCCGGGTCTCGATGAGATCAGCTGGCTGCCGGACGGCGGCGTACGCATCGGCGCCCTGGTGCGAAATTCCGACCTTGCCTACGACGCGCGGTTCGCCCGGACATTTCCATCGGTTGCCGAAGCTCTGCTCTCCGGCGCATCCGCCCAGCTCCGCAACGCCGCCACCGTCAGCGGAAACCTGATGCAGCGCACGCGCTGCGCCTACTTCCAGGATCTCGCCAGCGCCTGCAATCGCCGCAAGCCTGGCTCGGGCTGCGATGCGCGCGACGGCGAAAACCGGCTGCACGCCGTTCTCGGGTGGAGCGAGCATTGCATCGCCACACACCCGTCCGACTTCTGCGTGCCGCTGGTCGCACTCGATGCGATGGTCGAGGTTGAAGGCCCAAACGGTGCGAGAGACATCGCCCTCGATGCCCTGCACGCCCTCCCCGGCGCAACACCTGAGTGTGAGACGACGCTGCAACCCGGCGAGTTGATCGTGGCCGTCAGACTTCCCGCCCAGTCCGCCACCTACGCTAGCCACACGCGCTATCTGAAATTACGCGAGCGCACCTCTTACGCCTTTGCCGTCGTGTCAGCAGCGGTAGCGCTTGAGATCAGCGGGGACACGATCCGCACAGCGCGTATCGCCCTTGGCGGCGTCGCCGCGAAGCCCTGGCGCGCACGCGCCGCGGAAGCCGCGCTTGGGAATGTCGCGCCAACTCCGGAAGCCTTCGCGAAGGCTGCCGAGCTGGCGCTCATTGATGCACGCCCATCCGGCGACAACGTCTTCAAGATTGCCTTGGCGCGCAACATCGTGGCGCGCGCGCTGGCGCTTGCACTCGCTGGCACACCTAAGGACATGCCGGCTTTGCCCGCATCTCCCTTCTCCGCAACACCGGGGGCATCCCATGCCGGCTGACCTTAACCCTGCTCCTCCGGTCCAGCTTCGGCACGGCTCCAATGCGGGCCAGCCACTGACACGCCGCGACGGCGTGCTGAAGGTCACCGGTCGCGCCACCTATGCCGCCGATAATCACCCTGAAGGCATGCTCTATGCCGTGACGGCGGTCAGCCGCATCGCGCGCGGACGCGTGACGTCGCTCGATGTCGCCGCCGCCAGGGCGCACGCAGGCGTGGTCGAAGTGCTGACACCCGCCAATTGTCCACGGCTGGCGCACGACCCTGATGTGAAGATGCCGTATTTCGGCTTCCGCATCGAAGTGCTGCAGAATGACACCGTGCGCTATGCCAATCAGCCGATCGCGCTGGTGCTCGCAGAGACACTGGAGGCTGCAATTGAAGGCGCCGCCCTGCTCAACCCGCAATACGCCGAAGAACCCGCCCATACGGGCCTCAACAATGGCGAGCACTTTTCAGCAGGTGCTGTCGGCGTCGGCGGTCCGCCGCGCACGGCGCATGGCGACATCAAGGCGGGGTTCGCCGCCGCCACGCAAATCACGGAAGCGGATTACGTCACGCCCGCCCAGTATCACAACGCGATGGAGCCGCACGCGGTCGTCGCCCAATGGGATGGCGATCACCTGACGCTCGACATGCCCAATCAAGCGTTGGTGCTGAGCTGCGCCAGCTATGCGGCCTATTTCGGCATCCCGCGCGAGAACGTACTGATCCGGTCGCCCTTCCTCGGCGGCGGCTTCGGGTCGAAGGCGATCATCAACGGCCCTCAGATGCTGGCGATCATTGCCGCCCGCATGATGAAGCGGCCCGTCAAACTCGCCCTCTCACGCTCCCAGATGTACGGACCGGTCGGGCATCGTGGCCAGACATGGCAAAAGCTGCGGATCGGCACGGATGACGAAGGACGCCTGACAGCGCTTCAGCACAGCACCACCTCCGCGACATCAAGCTTCGACGACTTCCTGGAGCCGGCCTCAAATGCGTCGCTGCCGCTCTATGACAGCCCCGCGATTTTGTCCGAACACGCTGGCGTTCGCCTCGATACCGGCACACCCGGTCCGATGCGGGCCCCAGGCGAAGCGTCAGGCTCTGCTGCACTCGAAGCAGCGATCGACGAAGCCGCCGACGCCTGCGGCATGGACCCGCTCGAGTTCCGGTTAAAGAACTACGCCGAGACAGAGCCCGGCACGGGCCGTCCGTTTTCCTCCAAGGCGCTTCGCGACTGCTATTCCGAAGGCGCCAAAAGCTTTGGCTGGGCTGCAAGGCCGCTGAAGCCGCGTCAGCTGCGCGACGACAATGGTCTGCTCGTCGGCTGGGGCATGGGAACAGCCGTCTTCCACTGCCCGCACTTTCCCACAGCCGCACGCGCAACGCTCCGCGCTGACGGGACAGCTCTGATCGAGACGGCCGGCGCCGACATGGGCCAAGGCGCATGGACGGCGCTTGCCCAGATCGGCGCAGAAGCGTTGGGGCTCGACCCGTCAAAGGTTGAAATCAACATCGGTCTGTCGAGCCTGCCCGATGGCGGCGTCGCAGGCGGCTCCGGCCACACCGCCAGTGCAGGCATGTCGCTCCATAGTGCGGGCAAGGACGCGATTTCACAGTTGACAGACATCGCCGTCGCCGATCCTTCATCGCCCTTGTTCGGCGCCGGCAATATCGGCGTAATGGCGCGCGATGGCAGGCTTTATCGCAGCGACGACGACAAGCGCGGCGAAAGCTACGCCGACATCCTGGCTCGTGCCGGGCGAGCAGACATCGTAGGCACAGCAAAGGCCATGCGGGACCCGGCGATTGGGGAAAAGCATGCGCTCTTCTCGCACGGCGCTGTCTTCGCTGAGGTCAAAGTCGATCCTGATCTCGGTCAGGTCCGCGTAACGCGTCTGGTCGGCGCCTTTGCGGCAGGCCGGATCATCAACCCCCGTCTGGTCCGCAGCCAGTATTACGGCGGCATGATCTGGGGGATTTCGTTCGCGCTGCTGGAAGAGGCGATCACCGACAAGCGGACCGGCCGCATCATGAACGGCGACCTCGCGGAGTATCATGTTCCGGTCAATGCGGATGCGCCCTCGCTCGAAGCGATCCTGATCCCTGAAACCGACCCCCATCTGCCGCTCGGCGTTAAAGGTGTCGGAGAGATCGGCATAACGGGGACAGTTGGCGCAATCGCAAATGCCGTCTGGCACGCCACAGGCGTACGCGTCCGACGTTTCCCCATCCGCATTGAGGATCTTGCCGCTGGCTAGAAAATCATCGACGCGCTTCGGGCGAGCATCTTCTCGACATCACGCAGACTCAGCGTGACGCGAAAATAGCACCACACCGCATGTTGAATCGCCGCCGGCGGGAGGCGGCGCCACTTGTTGGAAAGTCGCGTCATTGGGGTCTCCCGCTCGCCAATAACTGGCGCCTTCGCAGAGACTGGTTAGCGTCAGCCTGACAGCACCGCCAGGCAGACCTAGGTCTCCAGAGCAGTTCTGGAAATCAGAGCGAATAGCCCGCAATTGGCTGACACTTCGGCCGAAGCCGCGTCTCTTCGCTGGAGCTGGCTGGCGCTATCGGGCCGATTTGCGGCCGAAGTCTCCACACCCCGCAACAACGGTCCCGCTGGCTGCGCGTATCTATCGGCTACGAGAACTCTGACGGGCATACAGGGCCACACCGCCCAGCACGATTGCAAAAATGCTCATGACGGCGATTACGCCAGGGACGACCAGGGTTTCGATGTTCATGATTATCCGCTCACGGCTGTGCAACCGGCTCGCACGCCGGCAACTCAAAGAAGGTATCGGAATCGCAGTTGTAGGCCTTGCTGCCGACTGACGCCTTCCAGACCCAGCGAGCGCCGGTCTGTTTCTGGTCAGTCACGGTCGGCGTTTCACTCGCCGCCGCACCCGTGGCCTTGAGCGTCATCTGCCGCAGCTTAGCCGTGATCTCGGCCGGGCTCAGCGGCTGGGCGCACGCGGCAAGAGCCGTCGAAGCAGCGATGATCGCGACCCCAAGCCTGATCGTTTTCATTGCTCGGCTCCTGATTGCGCGACCGCGCCTTTGTGCGGATGGATCAACGTGCGTTGGGTGACTTTGTAGGTGAGCGACTGACCGTCCTGCTCGTGGATCGTGAGATAGTCGCCGATCGCCAGGCGATGATCGCCAAGACGATACACTGACTCGTCATCACCTTCGCCGGGTTCGTCATAGTGGAAGAACCAGCTGTCGCCCTTGTGGGTCAGCAATCCGTCCGCGTCCGCTTCTTCTCCGGGTTTGAATCGCACGACCTTGCACGCATCCCGGTGCTGGCGCCACTCGACGGGATCGAGGTGATCGCTTGCGTCGAGCGGCACGATCATCGCGTAGCCTTGATTGTTGTCGCCGTCCGGGAAGCCAGGGTTCCGGGCCAGCCTGACAATGGTCTGAAAGATTGCCATGAGCCTCTCCTTTGCTGCTCATGGCTAGCATCACGCCACCCTCGCCAATCTGATTCAGGTCAAGGCTTGCCGGCGCATGCCCGGCCAGTCTCTTCCAAAATGGAGAGCAACGCTTGGCGACGCCCCCAAAGACGCCTTATGCGGGCTTCGCGTCGTCTGGCGCGCATGCTGGCGACCGGATAAGGTTGCTGGATGTGTTTCCGCTGCCCGGTGCGCCGTTGAAAGACCTGATCTCGGACAATAGGTTTCTGGTCGTGCCGGAAACGATGGTCGACGGGCTTATCGTGATCGATACCAATGGCCTGATCCACTATGTGAACCCCGCCTGCGTAAGGCTGTTCGGCTATTCGCGGGATCACCTTTTGGGTCAGAACGTGAAGATGCTGATGCCCCCTCCTTTTCAAGAGGAGCACGACGGATATCTCGCCAGACATCGGGAAACAGGGGTCAGACGAATCATTGGCATCGGGCGCGAACTACGCGGGTTGAAGGCGGACGGCACAATTTTCCCGATGTATCTTTCCGTCGGCGAAGCGCGTGCGAGTGATGATCCGATTTTCGTTGGAATCATCTACGATCTGACTGAAAAGAAGCGTGCCGAGGAAATCATACTGCACCACCAGAAAATGGACGCGATCGGGCAGCTTTCCGGAGGCATTGCGCACGACTTCAACAACATCCTGAGCGTGATCGGCGGTAATCTCGAGATGATCGCTTCCGTTGACTTGCCACCGGCAGCGCGGCGGGCAGTCGCAAGGGCCGAGGATGCGGCCCGGCGGGCCGCGCGCATCACGCAGCGCCTGCTCGCCTTTGCACGCAAACAGCCGCTGACGCGCCAACCGCTCAACCTCAACAAGACGCTCGCTGATATGGAAGAGATGCTGCAGCGCGCGGTCGGCGGGCAGATCCGGCTGCGGATGCATCTTTCTGAGGATCCGGGAATCGTCGAGACCGACATCGACCAGTTCGAAACCGCGATCCTGAACCTCGCCGTGAACTCGCGAGATGCGATGCCTGATGGAGGGACAATCGATATCGAAACGGAGGGGGTGCGTTTCGAGGATGATCCGCGCTCGCCGCAAGAGGCGCCGCCGGGAGACTACCTGCGCGTTTCGGTCTCCGACACTGGCGTGGGTATGACGCCGGAGGTTTGCGCACGCGCCATCGAGCCCTTCTTCACCACGAAGGAGGTTGGCTCGGGAACAGGGCTAGGGCTGAGCATGGTCTATGGCCTGATGAAGCAGCTGGACGGACATGCGCGCCTTTACAGCGAGGTGGGACGCGGCACGCGCGTGAGCCTCTTCTTCCCGCGCGAGGCGGGCGTTCCGATCGCACGAAGTGCTGTCTTCGATCAGACACTTCAGACAGGCAATGGGGAAGTCATCCTGGTTGTCGAGGACGATCCGGACGTACGGCTTGTAACGGTCTCCCGCCTTGAAGGCCTGGGCTATCGTGTGAGGATTACGGCGGACGCCGCAAGCGCGCTGGACGCGCTGGCGCGCGACACAGATATCGCTTTGGCGCTGGTGGACATTGTCATGCCGGGCGGGATGGACGGGCATGCACTCGCCGACGAGATCGATCGGCGCCATCCGCATGTGAAAGTCGTTCTGACATCCGGCTATTCGCCTCGCATGGCGAATGCGGGCACGCAGACGGACCGGCCGTTCCTGTCCAAGCCGGCGACACGCGCACAACTGGCGCAGGTGATCCACAGCGCGCTGAAGTTGAAGATGTGATCAGGCCTGGTCGACGCCGGACCATTTAACGTCACTCGCAAGCACGTATCCTTCGCCCCTGACGGTCTGGATCACTTGCGAGGCGTTGGTGTGGATTGCCAGCTTCCGACGCAGGCGGCTGACCAGCGTGTCGATGCTGCGGTCGAAGGCGTCCCAGTCGTCCTTACGCGTCACATCCGCGATGGCGTCGCGCGTCAGGACACGATTGGGACGTTCAACGAAAGCAGCGATGAGATTGTATTCGGCGCCGGTCAGATCGACGTGATCGCCGGCGTCCGTCCTCAGCTCACGGCGGGAAGGCGTGAGTACAAACGCGTCGAAGCGGCATTGGCGTTCGGGCCTATTGAGGTCTGTTGCGGCAGCAGGCTGACGCACGCGGCGAAGGACTGCGCGGATACGGGCAAGCAGTTCCCTCAGCTCGAAAGGCTTGGCGATGTAATCGTCGGCGCCCACTTCGAGGCCGACGACCCGGTCGATCATTGCTCCTTTTCCCGACAGGATGATGATCGGGATCTCCGTGGAGCGCCGAAGTTCGCCGGCAAGGGTCAGTCCGTCGCCACCCGGCATATTGATGTCGAGCAGGATGAGATCGGGGTGGGCGATAGCTATCTGCGTTCGCGCCTCGGTGACGTTTCCGGCCTCGCGGATGACATAGCCTTCAAGCGAAAGAAAATCGGCAAGGGTTTCGCGCAGGCCGACATCGTCGTCCACGACGAGTATATTTCTTTGGGAAACAGTCCCAACCACCTACCGTGCTCCCGTCCGTCGCGGCCCTTTCACAGGGGCCGCTCTGGTCAACTCAAGGGCCATTGTCCGGAGCAGCTGTCAACTCGTCCGTACAAGCGACCTCGCCCCTGTTTGAGTTAGTCAGGCCGGGCGATCATCATCCAGGAGAACACGCGCAGCGGCGCCGGCTGGATCGTCATACTGACCATTGCGGAGCGACCAGATGAAGGCGGCCAGACCGACAATGGCCAGCACCATGGCACCCAGAATCATGAAGATGACGATGTCCATCTCATCCCCTCTCCTTGTGCCCTGGACCACCGGACAAGCGGAGAGCGTTGAGCGTCACGACCGCCGAAGAAGTCGACATGGCGATCGCAGCAACCACAGGCGTCGCCCAGCCAAGGAGGGCAATAGGTATGGCGATGAGGTTATAGACCGTTGCGAACGCGAAATTCTCGCGGATGCGGTGACGAGCCTTCTGCGCGATGACGATGATACGAGGAACGGATTCGAGACTTTCGCCGGAGAAGACGCAGTCACTGGCAAAACGGGAGACATCGACCGCCCCACCCGGCGCCAGCGAGGCGTGGGCCATCGCCAGCGCCGCGGCGTCGTTGAGACCGTCGCCGACCATCAGCACTTTTGCGCCCGAGCGCTCCAGATCCTGAAGGCGTTGCGCCTTGAACTGCGGCGTGGCGGATGCGCGCCATTCGGTGATGCCTGCGGCGCAAGCGGCGCGTTCAACGCGTTCAGAGCTGTCGCCGGACAGGAGTTCGACCGAAAGACCCATGGCGCGAAGTTTATCCACGGCGTTGCTGGCGTCGGGCCGCAGACGGTCTTCGAACTGGAACATTACCAGGTCTGCGCCCTCGATCGCGAACCAGAGCTGTGAGCCATCGGCGCCATTTGCGCCAACAAACTCCGCGCGACCCAGCATCGCGGCTCGTCCATTCACCAACCCCGTGACGCCGCTGCCACCATGCTCTTCGACGCCCGCTGCAATCGGACCAGCCCCGGCTGCGTGAGCAATCGCGCGTGAGAACGGGTGACGGCTAGCACGAGCCAGTTGCGCGGCCGATGCGAGCTGCTCCGGCGCAAATCCTGTCTGGATCAAAATCGGATCACCGAGCGTCAGCGTGCCTGTTTTGTCGAGGACGACATGCGTGACCGTGGCGATACGTTCCAGAGCGTCACCGGACGACAGGTAAGCGCCTTCCCTGAAGAGCCTTCCTGCGGCGACGATCTGCACTAACGGGGCAGCTAGGGCGATGGCGCAGGGACAGGTAATAATCAGGACGGTGACGGCAATGAAGGCCGCCTGCGGCAAAGATGCGCCCGCGATGAGCCAGCCCACGAAGCCGAGAGCCGCCATGGCGTGGACCTGCGGCACATAGGCAGCGACGGCTTTGTCGGCAATGCGACGGTAAGACGACTTCTTCTGCTCGCCCGCTTCCAGCAGGCGCGCGATGTCCGCCATCAGCGACTGGTTGGCTGGAGCGAGAGCAAGCACTTCGAGCGGCGCAACAAGGTTGATAGCGCCCGCATAAAGCGTCTGGCCGGCGAATGTACGCGCGGGTTCAACCTCGCCGGTCACGAGCCGCAGATCAGCCTCGCTCTCACCATTGATTACCTGGGCGTTCACCGGTAACCGCTCGCCGGCGGCAATCATCAGACGGTCACCGGGCCGGATTTCGGACGCCCGTACTGCCTCCGCCACCCCCCCGGCGCCAAGACGGGTCGCACTTGTTGTCTGCATCGCCGCCAGTGCATTGGCAGCCGCATAAGCCTGACGACGGAGGCGTGCGTCGAAGTAACGGCCAGTGAGCAGGAAGAGCAGAAGCATCACGGAGGCGTCGAAATAGGTGTGAGCGCCGTTAGTAACGGTTGCATGTAGACTGAGCGCCAGCGCCAACAGGACCGCGAGCGAGATCGGCACGTCCATGTTGAGCCGCCAGCGGCGAACGGCGGCCAGCGCGGATCCGAAGAATACGCGACCTGAAAACAGGGTCGCCGGGATCGAGATCATGGCGGACAGCCAGTGCAGCTGGGTGCGTGTTTGGGCTGGCATATCCGTGCCAAACCACAGCGCTTCGGACATCAGCATCACGCCAGCCGTTGCGATGCCCGCTACGGTGAGTGCGATGAGAAGCTTCTTCTCGGGACGCGAGGACGCGCTATCGCTCTGGCCCGGATCGACTGCGGCTGCCGCATAGCCGAGCTTCACGATCGCTTCGACGATCCGTCTTGCTGCGAGGCTTCCCTCCCATTCAACGCGCATCCGCCCGGTCGAGAGATTGAGCCGCGCGACTTGTACGCCCGGCAAACGCATGAGCGCAGTCTCGATCTTCGAAAGACACCCCGCGCAGCTCGCACCACGGACCATGAGATCAAGGGCGCGCGTACCCTTCGTCTCTGTTACGAAAGCGGAAGGGTCCTGCGTAACCGCGCCGGAGAATGCGGGCGCCAGACCACCGGGGCAGCCTGGGGCGAGTGCCGTCATGATTTCACCTGCAGCACCTTGCTGGCCTCAAACACCGGACTGGTCCCGTCCGACTCTGCAGCGCTGATTTCGAGTTCGGCGCGGCTGGCGCCATGCAGCACCACCCCGCTCGCGTATTCGCCAGGCGCGCGCTCCGCCAAAGTTAGCGTCTGGGCTCCCCTACCCGGCAGGATCATTTCAACCTGGACTTTCAGGCCGGTCACCGGCCCGGATCCGGATCCCAACCGCACAAGCAAGATCGGTTCCCCGCCGCCGACAAACCCCGCTTCAGCAGTCCAGCCGCGCTTCAGCTGAGCCTGGCGTCTTTCCAGTTCGTGATTGTAATCGAGTCCAAGCACGTATGAATTCTTGACCTGCTCGCCAGGAAACGTGCCGACCGCGCGCACAATGAAGAAGGTGTCTGCTGCGATGACCACGGCAAAAAAGCTTGCGATCCACCAGAAGACATGAATCCCGCGAATGGGTTTGGTTGCCATTTCAGGTCTCCGGACCATCGAACGGGGCCGTCACACTGGACGTGCCGCCAGTGTCGGACAACACGAAACGAACCATTGCCTGGCTCGACGCAACAGCAGCTGCAGGCGCTGTGACGAGAATGCGGTAGCGATCGACGCTGTCCGGCTCGGCTGTCACATGAGCGGCGCCTGATCCGGCGCCCTCTCCAATAATCTCGATCCTGGCGCCGGGAAGACCCTCCACGACAAGACCGAGCGTGCGCACGCTGCGCTGCTTGTTCGAAACCTTGAGCGTGTAGGTGTTGCGAATATCGCCCGAGACAAGCTTCACGAACGGCACACTGCGGTCCTTGAGCACCGAGATGTCGATGTCGGAACGCGTCGCCAGGCCGAACAGCATGATTGATCCGGCAAGGGCAAACACGATGACATAAAGAACAGTGCGTGCGCGCAGCGGCCGGAACGGCTTGGACTGCTTCTTGTCGCAGCGGAGCGCGACATTCTCGTCCGTATCGTAGGCAACAAGGTTGGCCGGTCGACCCACCTTCTTCATGACACCGTTGCACGCGTCGATGCAGAGACCACACTGGATACACTCCAGTTGCGCGCCGTCGCGGATATCGATGCCCATCGGACAGACGACCACGCATTGCTGGCAATCGATGCAATCGCCCCGCCCCTCCCACGTGTCACCCTTCTTGTGCGGAGCGCGAGGCTCGCCACGCTCATAGCGGTAGGTGATGGACAGCGTATCCTTGTCGACGAGGGCGCCTTGAATACGCGGCCATGGGCACATGTAGGTGCAGACCTGCTCGCGCATCGTCCCGGCCAATGCGTAGGTCGTGAGCGTGAGCAGGCCGGCGAACACATAGGCGGTCATGGGCGCTTGGCCGGCGAAGAAAGTCTGTGCCAGCGACGGCGCATCATGCCAGTAGAGAATGAACGCTCCGCCTGTTGCGAACGACACCAGCAACCAGACGACGTGCTTGGCTACCTTGCGCGCGGCCTTGTTGGCGGAGAGCGGCGCCTTGTCGAGCTTCATGCGCGCATTGCGGTCGCCCTCGAAGAAGCGTTCCACAACGAGGAAAAGGTCAGTCCAGACCGTCTGAGGGCAGAAGTAGCCGCACCATACACGGCCGAAGAGCGCTGTTGCGAGGAAAAGCCCGACGGCAGCCAGGATGAGAAGGCCGGTGATGTAGTAAACTTCCTGCGGCCAGATCTCGAGACCGAAGAGATAGAACCGCCCGGCTGCGAAATCCGCCAGCACGGCCTGGTCTGGTGCGCCGAGTCCGCGATCCCAGCGGATCCATGGCAGGATGTAATAGAGCGTGAGTGTCGCAACCAGCAGCAGCCATTTGATAGAGCGCACGCGCCCGAACGCCAGCTTCGGATAGATCTGTCGCCGCTTCGCATAAAGGATAGGCGGCTCCTCGCCCCCGGGAGGGCGTGGCGGCCGTGGGCCGCCACGTGCACCACGCTCGGCACGAAGGTCGATGAGCGTGGCCTTTCCCATATTACTCGCCGCCTCCGAGCGAGTGAACGTAAACGGCAAGCGCGCGGATGGTTGCCGGATCGAGGCGGGCAGCCCAAGCCGGCATTACGCCCCGGCGCGCGCCGAAGATGGTGCGCTGAAGCGTGTCGCGATCACCGCCATATAGCCATTCGGCGTCGGTCAGATTCGGCGCGCCCTGCGTGCGATCGCCATGTGCATCGACACCATGGCAGCTGGCGCAATTGGCCTGAAAGACTGGCCGCGCACGATCCACCGCGGCAGGATCAGCCTTGCGGCCGGAGATCGCCGTGATGAATTCCACCATGTCGTTGATCTGCGCGGGCGTCAGGAAGCCATCGCGACCAAAGGCGGGCATGTCCTTGGTCCGCGCGGCCGGATCGCCCGAGCGAATGCCGTGACGGATGGTGGTTTCGATGTCCGCAAGCGTGCCGCCCCAAAGCCAGAGGTCGTCGGCGAGACGCGGGTAGCCCTTGGCGCCGCGGCCGCCGCTACCGTGACATGTTGCACAGTTATCGCCAAAGGCGCTTTCGCCAAGCCCAAGCGCTAGCTGGCTGAGTTCATGGTCCTGCAGGATGACGCTGGCATCGACCGCCGACAGCCGGCTGGCGAGTGCGGCGCGCTGCTTCGCGGTTTCCGATACGTCTGCCGCAACGGTTGCGCGGTCTGACTGTCCCCAAATGCCGCGCGTGTTGCCCTGCAGGCCGGGAGGCGCTGGCCAGGCCGGCATCAACACCCAGTAAACGACCGCGATTACGATCGAGCCCCAGAAAATGAACAGCCACCAGCGCGGCAGCGGATTGTTCAGTTCCTTGATGCCGTCCCATTCATGGCCGGTCGTCTCAACCTTGGAATGCGGGTCGATTTCAGGCGAGTGGTCGGTCATCGCCGTTGTCCTTTTCGGTGATGGGGAGCTGCGCGGCGCGGCGGAATCCCTGACCGTTTCGCGGCCAAAGTGCGTAGACAAGTGCGCAGATGAAGATCGCCGCGAAGTACAGCGTGCCCCAGGTCTGCGCGAATGAAGACCAGCCTTCGTAGGTCATGCGCGCTACCTCTGGTTCGAGAGATCGCCGGCTTCGTAGGTCTTGAAATCGACCAGCGTGCCAAGCATCTGCAGGTAAGCGATCAACGCATCGAGTTCCGTCGGATCGCCCGTCTCACCATCGAAGTTGCGGATCGGGACGGTCCCTTCCCGGCCCGCAGCGGCGTCGTATGGCTTGCGCATTGCGTCGAGGTCGTAGTCGCCGCCCGCCTGAGCTGCCGCGTCGTCGAGCGCGCTGTCGATCATCGGCGTCGTGTAGGGGACGCCTTCGAATTTCAGCGTTCGCATCTGATCTTGGATCGTCGAGAGGTCAGCGGCCCGGCCCGCCAGGAAGGCATAAGGAGGCATGATCGATTCCGGTACGAGCGCGCGGGGATTGATCAAGTGATCCTTGTGCCAGTCGTCGGAATACTTGCCGCCAACACGTGCGAGATCCGGGCCCGTTCGCTTCGAGCCCCACTGAAAGGGATGGTCGTACATGCTCTCGGCTGCGAGCGAGTAATGGCCGTAGCGTTCGACTTCGTCGCGCAGCGGCCGAATCATCTGTGAGTGACAGACGTTGCAGCCTTCGCGGATGTAGATGTTCTGTCCAGCAAGTTCGAGCGGCGTGTAGGGCCGCATACCTTCGACCTTCTCGATCGTGTTCTTGAGATAGAACAACGGAACGATCTCGATCAGTCCGCCGATCGCAACGACGACCAGAATGCCCAGTAGCAGTAAGAATGTGTGTTTCTCGAAAATTTTATGCCGGTTGAATAGCTTGCTATGGCGCGTCGCCATGTGTGCCTCCTACTCGGCAGGTTGAATGGCGGGCGCGGCGCGCAACTTCCGCCGCTCTTCAGCGGGAACGTCGCCACGCGCGGTACGCACGAGGTTGTAGACCATGATCAGCGCACCGGTGAGGTAGAGCCCACCGCCGAGCGCGCGGATGATGTAGGAGATGTGCTTCGCGCTTACGGTTTCGACGAAGGAGTATTCGAGGAAACCGAACTGATTGTAGGCACGCCACATCAGGCCTTCCATGATGCCCGACACCCACATGGAGGTGATGTAGAGCACGATACCGATGGTCGCGATCCAGAAGTGCCACTCGACCAAGGCGTTGGAATAGAGCCGGTCACGCTTCCACACCCACTGCGTCATGCAGTAGAGCGCGCCGAAGGTGACGAAACCTACCCATCCGAGCGCGCCGGAGTGAACGTGGCCGATACCCCAGTCGGTGTAGTGCGAGAGAGCGTTCACCTCGCGCACCGACATGACCGGGCCTTCGAAGGTCGCCATGCCGTAGAAGGCGACAGATACGACCAGCATGCGGACAACAGGATCCGTGCGCAGCTTATCCCAAGCGCCGGATAGCGTCATCAAGCCATTGATCATGCCGCCCCAGCTGGGCATCCAGAGCATGATCGAGAACGTCATGCCCAGCGTCTGCGCCCACTGCGGCAGCGCTGTGTAGTGCAGATGGTGCGGACCCGCCCAGATGTAGATGAAGATCAACGACCAGAAATGGACGATCGAGAGACGGTACGACCAGACCGGGCGTTCGATGCGCTTCGGAATGAAGTAGTACATGATCGCGAGGAAGCCGGCGGTCAGGAAGAAGCCGACTGCGTTGTGGCCATACCACCACTGGATCAGCGCGCTCTGGACGCCGCTGAAAACCGAGATCGACTTCGATCCCGCAAAGCTGGCCGGGATGGACAGGTTGTTGACCAGGTGCAGTAGCGCGATGGTGACGATGAAGGCGAGATAGAACCAGTTCGCCACGTAGATGTGCGGCTCCTTACGACGCAGGATCGTGCCGACAAAAACGGCAAGATATGTGACCCAGACGATGGTGAGCCAGATATCAGCATACCATTCCGGCTCTGCGTATTCCTTGGATTGCGTAACGCCCATCAGATAGCCGGTGGCGGCGATCACGATGAAGAGGTTGTAGCCCCAGAAGACGAACCACGGCCACATACCCCCGACGAGGCGTGTACGGCAGGTACGCTGCACGACGTAGAACGACGTCGCGATCAGGGCGTTGCCGCCAAACGCGAATATTACCGCCGAAGTATGCAGCGGACGCAGGCGCCCGAAATTGGTCCAGCCGAATTCCGGAAAGTAGAAAAGATTCGGGAAGGTCAGCTGCAGAGCGATGATCAGGCCAACCAGGAAGCCGGCGATGCCCCAGAACATCGTCGCGATGATACCCGCCTTGACGATGCCCTCCTCGTAATAGGTCCGGTCGAAGCGTGGCTGCTGCTCCGAGAGCTCATGCCACGAGAGAAGGCCTCCCAGTCCGATCACGGCGGCGATAGCGAACATGAAGGAGTGGATCCGGAACGCGTTGTCGACCGCGTTTGCAGCTCCAGCCAGCGCAAGGACCAGCACGATGAGCATCACCATCCCGACAGCTATCGCGCTGCCGTCGACTCGCTCGCGTGAAAATGCGGCCGCCATGAACCAGTCCTCTCAAGCGGTGCGCTCTCCCGTATGGAGGCGCAGCGAGCGGGCTTTGACACAGCGGCAGCAAGCGATGCTTGATCCATCGCAAACGGGCGATCGTGGAACGGGCATACACAGACTTCACGGTCGCACCGTCCCCCCTCGCGACCGAAAGGTGGAGGCGCCTGTGAAGCGAACGGCTGTGTTCCTGTCCGGCCTTGCAGCCACGCTCACAGGCGTCGTCATCCGCACCTGCAATTCAGGCGTGGAATTTGATCTGGCGAGTGCGTGGTGTGGCAAAGCGCCACCAAGCGTCACCAATCTCGCATCGCATGCACACTGCGCGGGTTGCGGGGTTGCCCTGTTCGGACTTGTGGCGATGGGCCTTGCGACTGCCAGTCTGTTCATACAGCGCAACGTGAAACGTGCAGATGTGCAGGTGCGGCGGTGAACGAGCTTGCTTATCGCTCGCGCAGTCAGGACGATGTCTGGGACTACCTCCCCGACTTCGCATCCGAACAATTGCCCCGTTATACCAGCTATCCGCCAGCGAACCGCTTTTCAGACGAGATCGATGATGATGCCGCGAAAGCTGCCCGTGCGCGGTTGCAGCCCGGCGCCGCCATTTCACTCTATTTGCACATCCCGTTTTGCCAGAAACTCTGCTGGTATTGCGGATGTCACACCAGCGTCCCGACGATTGCAGATCCAGTAGACACCTATATCGATGCAATGAAGACGGAAATCTCACGGGTCGCGCGAGACCTGCCTGCCGACGCTCACGTTACGCGGATACACTTCGGGGGCGGGTCGCCGGATATTCTGCTGCCCAGTCAGGTCAAGATTCTGTTCGCCACCATCCGAGCACACTTCGACGTCTCTCCTCTTGCCGATATTGCCGTTGAGCTCGACCCTCGCGGCATTTCTGCGGACCTGGTTCAGGCCTTTGCGAACGCAGGCATCACCCGTGCGAGCCTTGGTGTTCAGGTGCTGAATGCCGAAGTTCAGCAACGCATAAATCGCCTGCAGCCCAAGGGCGATATCGAGAACGCAATCCGCCTGTTGCGTCGTGCCAGTGTCGACAGCATCAACATCGACATGATGTACGGGCTGCCTGGGCAGAAGCTCGAAAATGTCGTGGAGACGGCTCTCTTCGCGTCGATACAGGACGTGGATCGGGTCGCCGTCTTTGGTTACGCGCATGTCCCGTGGATGAAGAAGCACCAGAGGGCGTTCTCCACCAACGATCTTCCCTCAGGCGAGGCGCGCTTTCGTCAGGCCGAAGCTGCGTCCCGCACGTTGATGTCCGCGGGCTATCTACCGGTCGGCTTCGACCATTTTGCTGCGCCTGGCGATTCGCTGTCGACGGCGGAGCGGCAAGGCCGGCTGCATCGCAACTTCCAGGGCTATACAGACGACGACTGCGACGCGTTGATCGGCCTCGGCGCGTCGGCCATATCGTCACTGCCGGATCTGTTTTATCAGAACACCTCGGACTCAGTCGCCTACCGGGCCGCTCTTGCCAGCAACAAGTCTCCCGTCGTCCGCGGCTTGAAGCCGACACAAAGCGACATGGCCGTCGGCCGCCTGATCGAACGCATTCTCTGCGATTTCGAGGTCAGCCTCGATGCGAGCATGCAGATCGCGGCCAGTGCGAGACTGGCGCCTTTGATCCGCGCTGGCATTGTCCAGTTGCAGGGTAGCCAACTCACGGTCACTGCGCGCGGCAAGCCCTATGTCCGTAACGTCGCCGCCTGCTTCGATCCGGGGTATTCCGCCAAGCCAGGCACGCACAGCCTAGCCATCTGATCGCTTCCACGCCGGAGAACATCCTGCGACACATGCGCATCACAATGCGAAATGCCTGAAAAGTCGGGTTTTGCTCCCGCCTGTCACGTTTCGTCACACAGCCAGACACACTCCGACAAACGCGCGCAAGTTTGACCAGTCACGGTTCACGCATTGGAACCGGACAAGGACCATCTCAATGTGCATCGCAGGCGGACGGATCGACTCGCGCGCTCAGACTTCCCTTGGAAAAATCGAAGACCCGCGGACAACGCAGATGAAGCAGGTCGGTGCACACGAGCACCTCTTCTACGAGGGCGATGACCGGACCTGCATCTATGTCGTGGAAAGTGGGTGGGTGAAGCTCTATCGCACCCTGATCGATGGACAGCGGCAAGTCGTAGGATTTGCAAACGCCGGCTCAATCCTCGGTCTCGAATGTGATGAGACGCACGCTAATGGCTGCGAGACGATCACCCCGGTAACCGTGCGGTCCATTTCCGGCAAATCGCTACGGGCTATCTGCCAGCGCGAACCGCAACTGGCCGAGCAACTGCTCCGCCAAGTTGGCCGCCAGCTCGGCGCAGCACAGACCCAACTGGCCGCAGTCGGCGCACAGTCCGCAGAGCAGAAGCTTGCGACCTTCCTTTTGTCGGTTGCCGACCTTTGTGAAGCAACACATGGCGGCGAGTTCGATCTTCCGATGCGTCGCGGCGACATGGCAGAATTTCTTGGCCTGCGTCTCGAGACCGTCTCGCGCAAGATGACGGAATTTCAACGTCGCGGCTGGATCCAGATGACGTCGCTCTATCACTGCCGCATCGCACGCCGTCACATGCTTCAGGAACTGGCCGAAGGCGGCGACAGTGAAGACGCGATGCTGGCGCCAATCCCGTCGGGCGCCCGCTCCACCACAGCGGGGCTTGCTGCGTAGGGGTCGGCCGTCCCGCGCATTTTCCACTACTGCGGCGGATGCGCGGGCGCTGATCTATCGAGCCATTCCAGATAAGCGATCAGCGCATCCGCCGATTGCACATCCAGGTCGAAGACGGGCATCTGGTCATGCCCCACGCGGACGCCTTCGATAAGGTCATCCGCCAATCTGTCGGATGCGTAACGCGCGAGAATGCCGTGGAATGACGGCGCCTCGCGCAGCGGGCTTTCTCGGCCTGCATCTATTGCGTGGCAATTCGCGCAGTGCGTCGCCGCGACCTCGTGGCCAGAGCTCACAAGGTCATCGGCCGCAGGCACGACGCCTTCATCGACGTCTCCGCTACCCCCCGCGCCATTCGGAGTTGCGCACGCGGTCAACGCCACGCATGAGGCAAGTAAGAAGGTTTGAACAAAGGTCACACGCGCCTCCCATGATTGTGCCCGACTTGCCGAATGACAAATCACCGGATCACGGCGTTCGTTTTGAGGCAAAGCAATCTGAAGCTTCTGCCTTGGCGAGCTTCTTCTGTAGGCCCCCCGTATATGGGGCACGTCAACGCGGCTTGCTCCTTGAGATGATGCCAGCTTGGGTCCTCTGGTCGATGAGTATCTAGCGCGCCTGCGCCTCGATGGAGAGACTTTCGACTTAAGGGCCAAAGACCAGTCCGCGTGGGTCTACGAGCACCGCCAGGGGGCGAAGTCTCCCGAGCAGCTCCTGAATCGAAGCGAATAGTCGGCTTTTGGCCGATCTTCCAGCACCGCCGCTAACCTCCAGAACGACCTCGCCGGACGGTTGTGCTGTCGCCCTCATGACTGCTGGCCGCGCTCGATTTGGATATTCGGTCCTTGCAAAAGGTGAGTCGGTCTGTCCTATTTCACTTGCGATTTCTCGCATTGGCATGCGGGCAAGCGGGGGGATTTTTTGCGGGTTGCGGCTTTCATCGCTGGAGGTGTGTTCGCGCCCGCCGCCTATGCCGATAAGCTGGATGATGCGCATCGCCGCCTCCTGCAGCAGCAAGACCTGCAATTCACGTTTGCGCCTCCGGCTGAACAGCCTCCGCCGCAGACCAATTCCGGGGTGCTGGAGTTCCTGCGCTTTCTTGAGCCTGTCTTTACGGTGATCTTCTGGGGCGGGCTTGCTGCCGTCATTCTGGCGATCCTGTTCTTTATCGGGCGCGAAGTCGTGCAGGGGCGCTACAGCCGGGAGAAGGCGCCGGAGAAGTCGCCTGTCCAGGAGAGCACGTATCGCCCCGAGCCTGAACGCGCGCGGGCGCTGCTCCATGATGCGGACGCGCTGGCCGCGGAAGGCCGCTTTGACGATGCCGTGCGCGCGCTGCTTCACCGGTCGATCGATGACATCGAGAAGCGGTCTCCCCGGTCGGTGCGGAGGGCGCAGACGGGACGCGAGATTGCGGAGCTTCCTGTTCTTTCTGCCGCTGCGGGCGAAGCCTTTGCACCGCTTGTTCGTGCCGTCGAACGTTCGTGGTTCGGCAGCACCCGCCTGGATGAGAACGACTACAACGCCTGCCGCAAGGCGTATGCGGATTTTGCGTTGCCCGAGGCGTGGAAATGAGCGCGCGTCAGCCACAGGGGCCTGGTGCGTTTTCCGTCACCGCCGTGCTCGCCATGATCGTGGTCGGCGTTGTGGCCTTCTCGGCATTCCTCGTGCTGCTCGCTTTCGCGGACGACCTTCGCAATCCGAATGACGGACGCGAGCATGCCTTGTCGCAATCAGCTGTCGGTTTTGCCGGCATTGCGGCTCTACTTGCCGACACCGGGGAGACCGTGCGTGTAAGCCGAGGCACGCTTGAGGAAGCGGCGCGAGATGGCTCCTTCGTGGTGCTGACGCCGCCGGCGGGCCATGAACTGACGTGGGAGGCCGTGAACACTGTCTATGGCAGCAACCTCGTCGTGCTGCCGAAGTGGGATACCCGGCCGCAAGCGAACAAACCGCTATGGGTCGACAAGATCGGCCTTGTTCCCTCGGAGGTGGTTGAAGCGGCGATCAGGCAACTGACAGAGGACGTGAAGATCAGCCGGTTGGCCGGGACAACCCAGGGCGATCTTCTGGATGTCGAGGCCGGCGAAAGGCTTCCGATCGGACAGGTCGATCGTCTGCAGACGATAAGCGGCGAAAACCTCGAGCCGATCATTACGGACGCCGCTGGCAACATCATTCTCGCGACTCTGTTGGATGAGGAGGACGAGGCCGTTGCCTATGTTCTCTCTGATCCGGACCTGCTTGATACGCACGGACTGAGGTCGCCGCTCACGGCGCGCGTGGCTCTGCGCATTTTCGATACACTCAAGTATGATGACTCGCCGATTGCGTTTGATCTCACGCTGCATGGACTGTCCCGATCACGTAATATGCTGCAGCTCGCGCTGACGCCGCCCTTCCTGCCGGCCGTGCTGTGCTTTGTCTTTGCGGCCGTGCTGATCGCCATGGTCGCACTGGCCGGCAATCCGCGGACGACCGGCGGGCGGGAGATTCCGTTTGGCAAGACGACGCTGGTGGACAATACGGCGAAGCTCGTCGCGCAGGCGGGTCGCAACGCAGGCGTGGCTCAGCGGTATGTGGCGATGATACGCCGGCAGGCGATCCGGGCGCTTGGCCTACCGGCGACGGCTACCGAGGCGCAGCAGGCCGCGACGCTGGACGCGCTACACCGTACCGAGAGCAAGGCAGGCGCATCGCGATATTCAGAGCTTGCCGGCAATGTCGCGAAGGCGACGCGTGCGGCTGCGATGCTGCAGGCAATGAAACGTATCTATACATGGAAGCAGGAGTTGGGCCGTGAACGTAACCGACGTTAAGGAGCTGGCGGGTCGCATCCACGGCGAAGTGTCCAAGGTCGTGGTGGGCCAGGATGCTGCCGTCTCCGCCCTGCTCTGCGCGCTGTTCGCGCGTGGGCATGTGCTGCTTGAAGGCGTGCCGGGCGTTGCGAAGACGCTGCTGGCGCGTGCCTTTGCAAAAGCGGTTGGTCTTGGCGCAGGGCGTATCCAGTTCACGCCAGATTTGCTGCCCGGCGACATCATCGGCGCCAACCTGTTCGACTTCCGCTCCAACACCTTCAGTCTTGTGAAAGGGCCGCTGTTCAACGATCTGGTTCTGGCGGACGAGATCAACAGGACGCCGCCGAAAACCCAGGCGGCCCTGCTTGAAGCAATGCAAGAGCGGGCCATTACGATCGATGGCGTCCGTCACACGCTTAACCCGTGGTTCATGGTCGTCGCGACGCAGAACCCTATCGAGCATCAGGGCACATACGCCCTGCCGGAAGCGCAGCTCGACCGTTTCCTGTTCAAGCACGTTCTTGATTACCCGAGCGAGGCTGAAGAGCTGCGGATCGTCGCCAGCCATGGCGCGCGCTCAGGCTCGGTGTCGGTTGAAGACGCCGGCGTGCAAAGCGTTGCGGATGGCGCGACGCTGGATGCCGCCGCCGCTTGCGTCGCGGGGATCCGGATGACCGACGAGATCATCAGCTATGTCGTGCGGATCGTCCGGGAAACGCGGACCAGCCCGGACATCGCAACAGGCGCCAGCCCGCGCGCCAGCGCCATGCTCGCCGCGGCTTCGCGCGCTCGCGCATGCCTTGATGGGCGTGACTTCGTCATTCCGGACGACATCAAGGCACTAGCGCTTCCGGCCTTGCGCCATCGCTGCGTCCTGTCGCCGGCCGCGGAAATCGATGGCCGTACGATTGAGCAGGCGCTTTCGGCCGTTCTCGAACGCATCGAGGCGCCGCGGTGATTTTTCCGACGGCTCGCGCGATCTTTGCCGCCGTCGCAGGAGCGCCTGTGGCGCTGCTGCTGGCGACGCTGGCGCCGCAAGCCTGGCCGCTGGGGCTCGCATGGATTGTCGTTCTTGCCGCGTTGCTGCTCGCGGACGCGATCCTTGGAGCGGATCGCCGCGCGCTCGACTGGCAACTGACCACGCCTGCGGCGGTGGAGGTGGGGGAGGCGGTGGAGGCTGAGATCAGCCTGGTGTTTCGGCGGGGAGCGGCGCCGGCGTGGGCGGAGGCGCGGCTGGAGACCAATGCGCTGTTGCGGCCAAAATTCTGGGTGTGGCGATCGCACCGGGCGGGCAACCAGATCCTGCTGGTGGCGCAGCTGGATGCGTTGCGCCGGGGCGTGGGAGAAGTTCAGCGTGTCTGGCTGGAATGGCGCGGCCCGCTGGGGCTGGTGACGAAGCGGCGTGTGCTCAACGTGCAGCGCGCCATCACGATCGCGCCGAACCTGAAATCGCTGAAGACCGAGGCGCTGCGGATTTTCGCGCGTCACACGACCGCCGGATCGCGGGACTTCATGCTGAAGGGCCAGGGGTCGGAATTCGAGGCGCTGCGCGACTTCCTGCCCGGCATGGACCGCCGCATGATCGACTGGAAGCAGTCGGCACGGCACACCAAGCTTCTCGCGCGCGAGTTTCGCGCCGAACAGGACCA
The DNA here is from genome assembly GCA_963784415.1 of uncultured Alphaproteobacteria bacterium. GTDB lineage: Bacteria > Pseudomonadota > Alphaproteobacteria > Caulobacterales > Hyphomonadaceae > UBA7672. The sequence continues at coordinate 287,321 of CAWARK010000013.1, read as the reverse complement.
GACGATCATCCTCGCGATCGATACCGGCAGGCTGATGTGCGAACCTGTCGCCGGCATGCCGAAGATCGACCATGCAATCGGCGCCGCGATGTTGCTGTCCTATGCCGGTCTCAAGATTGGTGACCGGGTTGGCATGTTCGCTTTTGACTCGCGGCCCCGGCTGTCGTCCGCGCCCTCTTCCGGGGTCGGCGCCTTCCCCGCCCTCCAGCGCCACGCCTCGCAACTCGACTACTCTACGGAAGAGACGAACTTCACGCTCGGACTGTCGAAACTGTCCGCTGACGTGCGCCGACGGTCGCTGATTGTGGTGTTCACCGACTTTGCCGACCCCACCAGCGCAGAGCTCATGATCGAGAACATCGGCAGGCTGGCCAGCAAACACCTGGTGCTGTTCGTCGCCATTCGCGATCAGGAGCTGGACGATCTGACCACCGCCGAGCCGAAGAGCATGCTTGACGGCACACGCTCGGTCATCGCGCATGCGCTGATGCAGGAGCGGGACGTTGTTCTCGCACGCCTGCAGCGCCTCGGCGTGGATCTAATCGACGCGCCTGTCGCGTCGCTTGGGTCAGACCTTCTGAACCGCTACCTCGACATCAAACACACGAGCCGCCTGTGATAAATGATGGCGAACTTGTCCTGCGGAGCGGCCGCTTCCGCGCTGAACGGCAGGCGGACTGGCGAAAGCTGGAAATGCTGCTCGACCGTGTGGAGGCCCGCGGTCCTTCCGACCTGAGCGACGCCGAGTTGCTGGCGCTGCCGGGTCTTTATCGGTCCGCTCTCGCCTCGCTATCGGTTGCGCGCGCCATCACGCTCGATCGCGCGTTGACAGCCTATCTCGAGGATCTGGCGGGGCGCGCTTATTTCTTTGTCTACGGCACGCGCTCCAGCCGGCTGAGGCAGGTCTCCCAGTTCTTTGGGGGCGGCTGGCCCAACGCTGTGCAGCGGATGATACCGGACATCGCGATAGCGATGGTGGTCATGCTGCTGGCGGCCGTCGCGGCCTATTTCCTGGTGAGTGGTGATCCCGACTGGTTCCACTCGATGATCCCTGCTGATCTGGCCGGTGGGCGCGATCCGTCCGCGACCACAGAGCAGCTGCGATCAACGTTGTTCGGCGGCGAATTCAGCAATGATCTCTCTGTGTTTGCGACCTACCTGTTCACCCACAATGCGGGTGTCTCCCTGCTGGCCTTCGCCGTGGGATTTGCGTTTGGCCTGCCCAGCCTGCTGCTGATGGCTTACAATGGTTGCACGCTCGGCGCGTTCATCGCGGTGTTCGTCGCGCATGGCCTCGGCGTCGAATTTGCTGGCTGGTTGCTGATCCACGGCGTCACGGAACTGCTGGCCATCGCCATTGCGGGCGGCGCGGGCCTGCACATCGGCCGCGCCATGATTTTCCCCGGCAACAGGACACGGCTTGAAGCTGCAGCCATTGCCGGCCGTTTTGCAGCCCAGGCGATGGGCGGCGTCATCATCATGTTGCTGCTGGCGGGCGTGCTTGAAGGCGTCGGCCGTCAGACCATCAACGACACAAACATCCGTTTCGCCATCGCCGGCGCAACGGCCGTGCTTTGGGTGACTTATCTGTTCATTCCGCGCCGGACACGCCCCGATGCCTAAGGCAGCACGCAACATCGACGATTCGACGCGGTTCGCCCGCTCGCTGGTGACCCCAGAAGGGATCGATATTGGCGTGCGGCTTGCCTCCGCAGGCGAACGCGCCAGCGCCTTCATTGTCGATACACTGATCATCGTGGTTGTGATGATCGGCCTGACGATCGCGGCGGCCTCTGCCGGACAGAACGCACGATCGACCGACGTCATTTCGATCGTATGGCTGATCGGCTTTTTCGTGATCCGCAACTTCTACTTCCTGATTTTCGAGCTTGGCGCGCGCGGGGCCACACCGGGCAAGCGCCTTTTGCGCATACGCGTCGCCAACCGGACCGGCGGCGCGCTGCGGGCTGATGCAATTTTCGCACGCAATGCCATGCGTGAGCTCGAACTTTTCCTGCCGTTGAGCCTGATGATCTCCACGGGAGCATCAATAGACGCCGTGGTAACGCTGCTTGGCCTGGTGTGGACGGGAATTTTCGTTTTCTTCCCGCTATTCAACAGGGACCGGCTTCGCGCGGGCGATGTGATCGCGGGCACATGGGTCGTCCAGGCGCCGCGCCGCAGTCTGGTGGCCGATCTGGCGATGCCGACGCTGGAGCGACGCCTGCCTGCGCGGCAATTCACGCCAGCGCAATTGGGCGTCTATGGCATCAAGGAGTTGCAGGTGCTGGAGGACGTGTTGCGCGCCAGCCAGCGTGAGGCCGTTGCGCTGGTGGCGGATCGCATCCGGACCAAGATCGGGTGGACGAAATCATCCAACGAAGTCGATCGTGAATTTCTCAACGCTTACTATGCAGAGCTGAGACGGTATCTGGAATCGGGCCTGCTGATGGGCAAACGGCGTGCGGACAAACACGACACTGCTTCGCGCCCCTCCTAAGCAGCGTAGCGGCGTCAGTCGAAGAACTTGGCCAGATCTTCGGTCGAGGCGCCTTCCTTGATCGTCCGCAGTTCTGTGTAGAGCGCAGCCGAGCCCGCAGCCGGGATCATCGCGCCAACAGCGGAGTACATGGAGAAGAGAGCCATGTAGGCCCAGATCGCGTTGTCGCCGAACTGGACCAGTGCGCCCGTGAGCAGGGTCGTGATGTTGCCAAATGCGAAATCAAGAATGAAGTTCAGAATGGACCAGATGATGAGCAGCCAGAAGATGCGCCAGCGATTGTTGCGCGCCAGTTCCGCTGACCGCCCCAGCGCATCCATGACGCCCGTACGTTCTGCAACCAGCGCGGGTGCTGCAACGGCCCAACGCGTGGCGATCATGATGCCGGGAATGACGAAGAACAGGATGCCCAGGAAGATACCAAGCGTGGACAGCAGGCCGAGACCGATCAGCGGCAACATCCGCGAGAAGCCGGTACCGAGACATTCGCCGATGCTCGCGCGCTTTCCATTCAGGTAAACGATGGCGCCGTGCGTGATAGCGCCCACCAGAATGTAGGCGGGCAGCAACAGAATCATGAATGTGCCGAGACCCAGTATCGCCGGCAGCACGTTCAACAAGGCAGGATCGAGGGAGCCGACCAGCTCGGGCGTTATGAATCTCTGGACCGCGAACTGCACAGCCACGGTGGGAAGACCGCCGAACAGGATGCCGAGGAGGAAGAAGCTGAAGAAGTTCCCGCCTAGCGTGGAGAACGTTCTGGAGACGACGCGCCCGATATCGAGCTGCGCAAATTCCACCTGTCCGACCATGCACGTCCCCCCCGAATGAGAGTCGAGCGTATGAGCGGTCGGGCGGCAATGCAACGCCGATAAGTGGGGCTCGCCACTCTGCATCCGACAACCAATAGACCTCACGCTTCTTCGCCATCCGGAAATCTTCCCGGATTAAAGGAATCAAGCGTCGCTCAACTCGGCAAGATCAATTGAGTATGGAGCCAGTGCGCTGACGCTTATCGGCGCAACGCTGTAACGGTGCTGCGTTAGCTGCGGCGCCTCAGCTCCGCTGGCGATGGTCTGGCCTCACGGCGGATAAGCCGGCGCAGGGTTGAGGGCTCGGCATAGCCGACGCGGCGCGCCACTTCATCGACCGACAGGCGCGTGGTTTCGAGCAGACGCTCCGCTGCCTCTACCCGGATTCGCTGGGCGAACTTGATCGGCGACAGGCCACACACCGTCGCCAGACGGCGGGCAAAGGTGCGTGAGGTAAGACCTGCCGCGGCCGCGAGTTCGTCCATACTGAAGTCGCGGCCGATGTGTTTCCTCGCCCAAGCCTCGGCTCGGGCGATCTGGTCATCACGTCCGGCCAGGAAACCGACCGCCATGTATGGCGCCTGCGATTTCCTGTGATCGAGCAGGAGATAGCGCGCGCAAGCGTCCGACAAACCGGAACTTGCAAATTTGGCTATCACCGCGAGCATCATGTCCATCTGCGCCATGGCCGCGCCGGCTGTTGCGATCGGCCAGTCGGGAACGACGATCTGGTCGACGACCAGATCAACGTCGGGATGAAGGCGCCGGAAAGTTGGCGCCAGCCACCAAGTGGTCGTCGCGCGTCGACCGGAGAGCACGCCTGCCTGCGCCAGAATGAAAGTACCCGCGCACGAGCCCGCGATGAACGCTCCGGCCGCGCGGGCCTCTGCTGCGATCCGTGCGGCGCGTCTTACAGCTGGCGTCGCAAGACTTGCCACGAGCTCGGCTTCGGACCGGATGCCAAGACCTGGCACGATCAACAGGTCGCGCCGCGTGAACGCCATTGATCCTGCGCGCGCGTTTCGACTGACCGCGACGGTATGCACGTCGAAGGGCGCGCGACGCCCTCCCCTGATGCTGACCTGGTTCGCAGTATCCAGCGCATCAAGCGTGATGGCGAGACTTGAGGCCATTGCGTTTGGCAGCTTCAAAACCAAGACTCGGGTCATTGGCGAATTATCCGCGAAAGATGTCGTATCCGACACTATCGTCTTACGCCGGCCGGCGCAAATCTACGGCTCCACTTCGGTAACAGGAAACAGCTTTTGCCCAACATCTTGATCAGAGTACCTGAAGGCGTGCTCGATGCAGAGCGTCGCGAAAAGCTGGCCAAGGCCGCAACGACGGTTGCGAAAACCGTCGAACAAGGTGGCGACGATCCCCGGCAAGCTGCACTGACCTGGGTCGCCATCGACGAGGTCAAGGCGAGCTATTTTTTTGCCGGCGGAAAGGATCCGCTCAAGCAGATGATCCCGGTGGTCGTGTTCTTCCACTATCCGGCCGGCGTTCTCGATGATGCCGCACGAGCGGAGGCGGCCCGACTGTTCCAGGAGGTCATCTCGGCGGCGCGGCGACCGGGCGATTCAAGGCCCGTCGCTACCTCCGTTATCATGACAGAGGTCGCGGACGGATTGTGGGGCGCCAGCGGCCGGGTCGTGCGCCTGCCCGACCTCGCCAAGGCCGCGGGCTACAAGCATCTGCAGCATCTCGTCGTCGCCTGATCAAACCCATCCAACGCGAACTGGGGAACGCCGATGGCAAACCGCAGCATGACTGAAGACGATCCGCTGGATGACTTTGATCGCCGCGACTTCAAGTTCGAGGGCGCTTCAAAGATCGTCTACGTGGCTGGGACCGGACCAGCCGTGATCGTCATGACGGAGATGCCAGGCATCAGCCCACATGTCGCGCGCTTCAGCCGCTGGGTCCGGGATGCGGGGTTTACGGTCTACATGCCCTCTCTGTTCGGGCGCGACGGCGCCGTTCCGGATGCGCAGGAAGGCGCGGCGGTGTTTCGGCGCGCCTGCGTCAGTGCAGAATTTCGCGCCTTTGGCGCCAACGCTACCGCGCCTGTGACCGTCTGGCTGCGAGCATTGGCGAGACAGGCGCACGCGGAATGCGGCGGACCCGGCGTAGGCGCGATCGGCATGTGTTTCACCGGCAACTTCGCGCTGACGATGACGCTCGACCCCTCGGTCCTGGCGCCGGTGCTTTCCCAGCCTTCGTTGCCGTTGGATGTTCCCGGCGGCCTCGACATCGCACCCGACGATCTTGCCGCAGTCAAAGCGCGCCTGGACCGCGACGACCTGACAGTCATGGCCTATCGCTTTGAAGGCGATCAGGTCTGCCGGGCGGAACGGTTCGCAGCCCTCTCGCAGGCGCTCGGCGATCGCTTCGTCGGGCGTGTGTTACCCGACAGCGCCGCCCATCGCGACCCTCCCTCATTCTTTCAGCGCCACGTCGCTTTTCCCCACAGTGTCGTAACGGCTCACCTGATCGATGCGGCGGGCGAGCCCACCATCGCCGCCCGCGACGAGATTCTGTCCTTCTTCGCGCATCGCCTTCGCCGCTGATATCGCCATGCCGTTTGTTCTGATTGTACATCAAGTCGATGATTTTGATTGCTGGAAAGCCGTCTTTGATGGCGCGGCCAATATACGGAAAACTGCCGGCGAGATCAGCTTTCAAGTGCTCTCATCGGAGACCGACGCAAACAAGGTCGTCCACTTTTCGCGCTGGCGGAGCCTCGAAGACGCACGACGGTTCTTCGAGTCTGCCGAGTTGATCAAGATCCGCCGTGAAGCCGGCGCGCATGCGCCCGAGTTCATCTATCTCAACGCGCGCGATCGCGGCGACCTGTAGTCGGCTCGGCACACGACAGGAAAAAAGAGGTTCGGTGATGAGCAGAGAGCCAAGCGTCGTCAACATCGCCCAGAGGCTTGCCGTGTTCTCCGAGCATTGGGCGCCCAAGATTGTCGCCCGCTACAATGACAACGAAGTGCGGCTGGTAAAAACTCTGGGCGAGTGGGTCTGGCACAAGCACGACGAGACCGACGAACTCTTCATCATACTCGAAGGTGAGTTCGACATGGACTTCCGCGATCGTACTGTAACGGTGGGTCCCGGCGAAATTCTTGTCGTGCCACGGGGTGTTGAGCATCGCCCCGCGGCACGACGCGGCGAGGTCAAGCTGATCCTCATTGACCCCAACGGCACGCCAAATTCCGGCGATCACGCCACGGCCACGCAAGCGGTTGAATTGTGAACTCGCCCTTATCGCGAGACGTTGACAGACCTGTCGGCAACGTCGCTGTATGCGCGCGCAAAATGCGTCTGATCCGCCACCCGAAGTAGTCCGGGCTTAATTCTAGTGAGCTGGCACGCGCGCCAAACGTTGGGAGACAGGGCAATGATCCAGTTGCGAAGCATCTTGGCGTGGTGTGTGTCTGCGTGTTTCGCAACAGCGCTTGCGGCATGCGCGGCGGGCGGCGAACGATCTGATGCGGGACCGATGGCGAGCGTGGACAGCGACGCCGGCGTCGTGACGGGTCAGACTGCGGGCGGTTTGCGCATCTTCAAGGGCATACCCTATGCGCGTCCTCCGGTCGGACCCGATCGCTGGAAGGCGCCGGCGCCATTGCCGCGCTGGGCGGACGCAAAAGCTGCGAACCAGTTTGGGCCCGCCTGCATGCAACCGGCAGCGCTCGGCGTAAGCGTTTACACTCAGGATCTCGGGGCCATGAGCGAGGACTGCCTGACGCTGAACATCTGGGCGCCCGCTGACGCCGCCAAGACCCCCGTCCTTGTCTGGATTCACGGCGGCGCGCTGAACACAGGCTCGAGCAAGGAGAAGCTCTACGACGGCGCCCGCCTTGCGCAGCAGGGTGTTGTCGTCGTGTCGATCAACTACCGTCTTGGCGTTTTTGGCTATCTGGCGCACCCCGAACTCAGCTCGGAATCCCCGCTTGGCGTATCCGGCAACTACGGATTGCTTGATCAGATCGAGGCGCTGCGGTGGGTTCAGAAGAACATCGGCGCATTTGGCGGCAATCCCGAGAACGTCACGATCGCGGGCGAGTCCGCCGGCGGCCTCAGCGTCATGTATCTGATGGCAGCGCCGTCCGCGCGCGGCCTGTTCGCCAAGGCCATCGCGCAAAGCGCCTACATGGTCTCCACGCCCGCGCTGAAAGAACGCAAATTTGGCGCACTATCGGCGGAGGAATCGGGCGTCGCACTTGCCGCCAAGCTGAAGGCGACGGGGATTGCCGGCCTGCGCGCGATGGATGCCCGCGCGCTGAGCGATGCATCTGGCGCCAGCGGATTTGCACCGTTCGGCAATGTGGATGGCAAGGTCCTGCCTGGCCAGCTGGTCGATATCTTCGACAAGGGCGAACAGGCGCGCGTGCCATTGCTCGCAGGTTTCAACAGCGGTGAAATCCGCTCGCTTACCGTCCTGGCCCCGCCGAAGCCTGCGAACGCCGCCGAATACGAACGCATCATCCGCGAACGCTATGGCGATCTCGCTGATGGATTCCTGCGGCTCTATCCGAGCGCAACGCTGCAGGAGAGCATCTACGCGACGACCCGCGATGCGCTTTACGGATGGACAGCAGAACGGCTGGCAAAAAAGCAGGCTGCGGCTGGCGCGCCCGCCTTCCTCTACCTGTTCGACCACGGCTATCCGGCCGCCGACAAAGCCGGGCTCCATGCTTTCCACGCAAGTGAGCTGCCTTACATGTTCGGCAATACAGGCCGGACGCCGCCCTACTGGCCGAAAATCCCTGCGACGCAGGAAGAGAGCAATTTCGCCGACGCGATGGTTGGCTACTGGGCCAGCTTCGCGAAGACAGGCCAGCCCGCAGCCGTAGGCGCACCGGCATGGCCGGCCTACGGCGCCACCAGCGGCTACATGTTTTTCGGCGACGCGCCGCATCCATCAGCGCGTGTGTTCCCGGGCATGTACGTCCTGCATGAGGCAGCGATGTGCAGGCGCAAGGCGGCCGGCAATCTTGCCTGGAACTGGAATGTGGGTCTCGCATCCCCGCCACTAGGGAACTCAAGCGCGGCTTGTCCCTGATCTGCGTCAGGTCTTCAGGGCGAGAAACCCTGCGGCCATGAACTTGGCCATCCGCTTCTTGACGGCTGGAAAGTCCGTCGAGCTGCAGAGGCCGCTGGACAGGCGATCAATCCGCCCCGTTTGCGCCAGCGTGTTCATCAGGGCGCCTGTCACGAAGTGATAGCCCCAGAAGATATCCTCGTCGGAATAGGTCGGCAGCGCCTTCTTGAGGATGCCAACCAGCTTCAACACGACGGGATCGAAGTGGTTGTCCATCAGCGCCGTGCCTTCCGGCGTCGGGCTGACGCGCGCGCAGAAAGCCGCCCAGTTCATCCAGAGTTCGCCGCCTTCAAAGTAGAGGTCGAGGTCGGTATCCAGGAATGCGTGCAGCGCGCCTTCGACGGTCGGCTTGCCCGCCACTTCCTGCTCGTACGCTTCCAGCGCCGCCATGCGCCGGCTGCTCGTCACGCCCGCACGCCGCGCGAAGACGGTCTCGTAAAGCTCCGCCTTGTCCTTGAAGTAGTAATTCAGCAGGGTCGTGTGGATTCCAACGCGCAACGCGACATCGCGCAATGTGACGCCATGTAAACCACTCCGGGCGAACAGGTATTCGGCGGCGTCGAGGATCTGCTCGAGACTTTCCGCTCTCTGCTCAGCCTTGGTGCGCTTGCGAGGTTTCGCGTCTGCTTGTGCTGACATCGAGTCATCCTCCGGCATTCGGGTAGATTGGGTCACGCTTTTCCTGTCATCATTGGACGGCAGCGCGACCACGCCCCGCGGGTTGGGTAGTCCTTGCGCGGCCAGTCCTTGTCAATCCTGACAGCCTGCGGCGACGCGCTCGCAAACATTCGCGTTCCGTATCTGTTGATCCGCCATGCATCCGTGATTCCAAAACTGGCGCCGGCCCTGTCTTGCTGCGTCGTCCGCCATGATCCGCATTGCCTCTTCCTGGCGGCCGCAACTTCGCACCGCCGCAATTCAATCAAAAGATGTTCGCTCTCACAAGAATGAATATTGACATCGGTTTTGGCCCTAGGCAGGCTCTGGTCAAACACCACTGGCTGCGGATTCCGCATCCGGGAAAGGGGACGGAACATGAAAATCAATGCTGTTTGGCTCAGCGCCTCTGTGCTGACGCTTGCCTGGTGCGGTGCGGCTCACGCGCAGACACCGCCTGATCCTGAGGCCAAATCTGAAACCGATAAGGACCGCGACGTCGTCGTCATTACGGCCGAACGCCGGTCCGAAAACCTGCAGACGACGCCGATCGCGGCCTCGGTGATGACGGGCGACGACCTCGCCAATCGCGGCATTACCTCGGTCGACCAGCTGCAGTTCGCGACCCCCGCCGCCGTCGTCAACAATTTCGGCCAGGGCATCGACTTCAACATCCGCGGCATCGGCAAGGCCGAGCACAACACGCAGACAACCACGGGTGTGATCACCTACCGGGACGGTGTTGCCACCTTCCCCGGCTACTTCACCGCCGAGCCGTATTACGACATCGCGCGCGTCGAGGTCCTGCGTGGACCGCAGGGCACGTTCGTCGGCCAGAACGCCACGGGCGGCGCAGTGTTCGTGACGTCGAACGACCCGGTCATCGACGGGGGCTATCACGGCTACGCCCAGGCGCAGTTCGGCAATTACTTTACGCTCGGCGCCCAAGGCGCCTTCAACGTTCCGATCAACGACACGCTCGCCGCACGCGTCGCCCTGAACTTCGACACGCGCGACAGCTTTTACGACATCAGCGGCAACCACACGGGTGACGATGGCATCGAGACGCTCAGCGGACGCTTCAGCCTGCTGTGGCAGCCAGCGGACAATCTCAAGGTCCTGCTCAAAACCGACATCAACTATCTCGACCTCAGCGGATATCCGTCTGATCCGGTCAACGCGACGAACGACATGTTCGACGTCACCGCAAACGCCGACATCATGGCGCGCGACAAGTTCATTCGTTCGGTCCTGAGCGTCAACTACGAGCTTGGCGACGGCACGCTGCTGCGTTCGGTGACGGGATACCAGAAGGGCAACACGCAATACCGCGCTGACCTCGACGGCACGAGCTCCGGCAACAACACATTCCGCGACTCGGTGAACGAAGAGATATATTCGCAGGAATTCAACATCATCTCGCCGGACACGGGCCCTTTCACTTACGTGCTCGGCGCTTACTACCAGCACGATGAATACGATTTCCTGCCGGGTGAGTTCGTCATCGGCGTGCCGCCGGGGGTCGTCGAGTACACGCTTCAGGGCACAAACCCGAAAGAGACTGCGGCCGTGTTCGGGCAGGCCACGTATGAACTGCCCGCCGGCTTCGAAGTGCAGGCAGGCCTGCGCTATACGGATGCGCGCACCAGCAACGACATTTCGGTGAACCAGTTCGGGCTGCCGCTCACGCAGCAGCAATCGGCCAAATGGACGGACCTGTCGGGCAAGGTCGCGCTGAACTGGACGATCGACGACCACAACTTCGTCTACGCCTTCGCCGCGCGCGGCTTCCGTCCAGGCGGTCTCAACGTGCCGGTTGGTCTTGGCCTGCCCGCGCCGTTCGACGAAGAGATCGTCAAGAACTACGAAGTCGGCTGGAAGGCCGGTTTCCTCGATGGCCAAGTGCGGACACAGCTGGACGCGTACTACAATGACTACGACAATTTCCAGGTCATCGTGGGCTATCCGCTCTTCCCGACTTTCGGGTTCGAACTCAACGTCCCGAACACGACCAAGATCAAGGGCCTGGAAGCGCAGCTCGAAGCTGACTTCGACGGGCTGACGATCGATGCCGGCCTCGGCGTGATGCAGAGCGAGCTCGGCGATTTCTACGCCTCCGACCCGCGCAATCCCGCGCCGAACGTATTTGTTCCCGCTTTTGGAACGAGTGTGGCAGGACTCATCAACTTCTTCGGCGGCTGCAATACGGCCACCGGCATTGCCGTGCCGCCGGCCTTCGCGGCGCTTGCGCCGGTTGTCACGCCTTACTGCGTCAACCTCGGTGGGCGCGACCAGACCTATGCGCCGAACTTCACGTTCAACATCGGCGCGCAGTACGAGTTCGAACTGTCAGGCGGAGACACGTTGACGCCGCGCATCAACTACGGCCACGTCTCCGAACAATGGGCGACACTGTTCCAGGACACGTCACGTGGCGACCGGATCGCTCAGCGCGACATCTTCAACGCCCAGCTCGCCTGGCGACATGGCGACCTGATCACGACCCTCTGGGGCTCCAACATCACCGACCAGCGCTATGTCGGCGCGATCAACTCCGGCCTCCGCTTTGCCGGCCCGCCGGCGCAGTACGGCATTCGCGTGATAAAAATCTTCTAGCGCGCAACCTTACGACAACCCCGAAACAACTCGGACCGGCGTATCACACGCCGGTCCGATTTTTTTGTGCCGGACATATCGCGAAATAGATCAGGCCGGCTTGGGCGCGCGCATGGACTGCGGGACGAGCACGGAAATGATGCCCGCGATAATCAGCATGACGAGCAGCGCCACGACGATCACGGCGCCGGTCGGAAGATCGAACATCGAGGATGCGACCAATCCGGTTATATATCCGAGCAGCCCCATCCCGTAGCCAACCGGCAAGGCGAGCTTTGGTGCGAAGCGCTTGGCGGCGAGCGCGGGCAGGATCAGGCTGGCGAAAACCAGATAGATGCCGACCAGCTGAACCGATTGCGTCACGACCAGCGCAAACATCACGTAGAAGCCGATCTGCCCGAGGCGCTGGCGCACGGTGAACCACGCAGCGAGCACCAGCACCGATATGACGGCGACGGGGATCAAGCTGTCCAGCGAGACAAACAGGATCTGACCGACGAGCAGGTCCTTCAGCCGCTCTCCCCCATGTGGATTGCCGGAAAGAAGCAGCAGTTCGATGCACGCCGCGACGACGAACAGCACGCCGATCAGCGCCTCCTGCACTTCTGGCCAGATTTTCTCTGTCAGCGTCAGCAATAGCGCTCCGAGCAAGGCTGCGGCGATGGCCGCGACCTGGATGCTCCAGCCCTCGGCCTCGAAGCCAAACGCGCTTGCCGCCGTGACGCCCAGCCCGGCAACCTGCGCAATCGCAAGGTCGATAAAGACGATCCCGCGACTGAGCACGTGCTGCCCGAGTGGCACGTGGGTGGACAAGACAAGAAGCCCGGCGATGAATGCCGGAAACAGAATCCCCAGCTCCAGATTTTCGATATTCATTATTTCAGCCCGGCGAGCAGACGGTTGATGGTGTCGTCATAGAGGCTGAACAGATCCTTGGCCTGATCGGTGCCGCCGACGGTGAACGGCAGCGTGACAGCCGGGATCTTCGCCCGTTCGGCAATGAAGGCCGAAGGACGGTCGTCCTCGTAGGCGGCGCGAACCACCATCTTCACCGGCTTGGTCTGCATCTTCTGCAGCACCTGCGCGAGATAACCGCTTGAAGGCGGCACGCCCGGCTTGGGCTCAAGCGGCGTCACCTCGATGAGGCCGAGCCAGTTTTCCAGATAGGTCCACGAATGGTGCTGCACGGCGATCGAGACGCCCTTGAGCGGCGCCGCTTTCGTCGTCCAGCCGGCCAGTGCAACAGTCCAGCGCTTTTCGAAATCCGCCTGACGCGCCGTGTAGGTCGCGGCATTGGCGGGATCGATGGCCGCCAGCTTCTGCGCCAGTGCGCGCGAGACCGGGATCATCATGCGCGGATCAGTCTGGATGTGCGGATTGCCGCCAGCATGAACGTCGCCATCCGCCCGGTCGAGCCGCGCCGGCGCTTCAAGCAGGTGAACGGCGGTGGTTGCTTCGAACAGGCCCGTTCCGCCCGCCTTGATGTTGTTGTTGCCGGACTGCTGCGCGAGCATTGGCAGCCAGGCGATCTCGAGTTCGGCGCCGGTGCACACAGCGAGGTTCGCGCTGCGCGCCTTGGCGATCAGGCTCGGCCGCGCCTGAACCTGGTGAGGGTCCTGCGCGCCGGTGGTCGCGGAATAGACCACGACTTTGTCGCCGCCTATTTCCGTGGTCAGCGCGGCCCATTCCGGCTCGCACGCAAAGACGTTGACGGGATTGGCCCAGGCGGGCGCAGCCAATGCTGCTGCCGCAAGAGCTAAACTGATAATCCGGATTCTCATGATTGATCCTCTCAATAGCGGTGGGCGCCGTGGGGCCCGTAAATGACGGTGTATTGCAGCGACAGCACGTCGTTGGGCTGATCGCCCGCTTCATCGCGCGTGTATTGCAGGCGCAGACGCCCGAATTCGCTGGTGTCGTATTCAAGCAAGGCCGTCGCCGCGAATGGCGAATGGCCAAGATCATCGAGTGCTGTTCCGGCAAGCAGCGCGCCGGGACTGCTTGAGTTCAACCCTGCGAGTCTGAGGCCCGCGCTCCAGCTCGGCATGAACTGGTAGACGCCCTGCGCGTACCAACCTGTATGGGTCTGCGAGACATCGATGCCGTTGAACTGGCCATCTTCCTTGCCGTAGAAAAGCTCGCTGGTGAGCGCGAGATTCTGGCTGGTCGGGTTTCCGTTCGGCGCCCATTTGTAGACGAAGCTGGCGATACCGAGATCGCTGTTGCCGCTGAACAGGTCAGCGCCGCCATTGCTTTCCCGCCCATCCGCCTTGGCATGCACGTAGGACAACCCTGCAAGCCAGCTGGAGCTATCGTCGAAGTCGTTGCCGGTCCGGCCGAACAGCGTGTATGTGCCCGCGCCATTGTTGGCGCCGCCACCGCCCGGGAATGAATCGCCGCGCAGCGCTTCGGCGCCGAATTCCAGATATTGATCGACCGGCGCGATCCAGCGCACCTGCACGCCATCATCGCCGAGCTGGCTGTTGAGGAACGCCTTGTAGGGCAGCGGCGCGTCCGAAAAACTCCAGTCATGCGCGTGACGTTCGTTGAGATAGCCCACGCTCGACAGGAACCGCCCCGCCTTCACCGCGAAGCCGCCTTCCAGCGCCGTCGTGCGGATATAGGCTTCTTCCAGCGACACTTCATTGTCGCCCCCGATCGAGAAATCGAGGAAGCCCATCAGCAATGGATCGATGTTGGCGGTGAACGACACTTCCGATTCGCCCATCGAGAAGCCGCGATCGGGGCCGCCCGCCTCATCTCCAAGGGAGAAGCCGGAGATCGCGCCGGGCGCCGGGTCGTGCGAGGCAACCGTCGCAAGGCCGTTCAGCACGGCAGCGATACCCGGATTGAAAGCGTTCTGCGCAGAAGGCGTTGCGGGCGCGGCAACCGGATCGTTTGCTGCGAGCTGATCATAGCCCGCATCCGGCGCTTGCGTTTGCGCCTGCGCCTGTTCGGCCGCCTCACGCGCAGCCGTGGCATCGGCTTCGGCCTTGGCGAGGCGCGCTTCGAGGTCGCCGATCTTCGCTTCGTAAGCTTCGCGAAGGTCAGCCATGTCCTTGCGGATGGAAGCGAGGTCCTGCGGCGTCTGCGCGAACGCGACGGGCGCCAGCAGTCCAAAACTTCCGGTCAGCGCCGAGGCCGCAAGAGCCTTCAGCGCAAATCGTGTGTACGTCAAAATGGGTCTCCACATCTCGGATCGGCGGCGCCGGCAGACGCGGCGCGGCCTTGAATGCGCAACGCGTGTCGCCCGTAGGCGCACGCGAAGGCTCGACAGGTGTGTCTAGATCCGGGTGGGAGGTCCGCGGCTGCGCCAGTCGTGCGAGGCCAGGGGGCGCACAACGGCGACGGCAGAGAAAACCGGCTGCGCGTCCGTCTCGCGACGGATCAGAACCGGTTGGATGAGATCGGGAAGAATGACCGATCCGGCCAGCGCCATTTGCTGGCAAATGAAACACTCGGTCTTCGATCCGTCCGACGGCAGCTTGTGCTTCGCCGATCCGGCGTGGTCGCCCGAAACGGCCGCGCCGTGCGCGACACTGGCGAAGTGATCGACCGGCGCGGGGTGAACGTGCGTCTGAACAAGCAGGAGCTGGCAGAGGATGGCGAACGCGCAGAGCCAGGCCACGCTGAAACGCCCGCCGATCAAGCGAGAGGCAAAGCTGCTCGCCTTTCTGGCCGCACCGTGCCGGGCTGTCGTGTCCATCACATCGACTCGATCAAGACGGCGCGCGCCGCTCGGGCTCAGTCTACGTCCATGTGATAGTATTTCATAGCGCCGAAAATCAGCCAGAATGTCGCTGTAAAAGGCTTAACACGCGTCCGAAGCGTGCGCCCCCTACTCGTAAAGCTGTTCTTCCCACCACGGGAAATAGTCCGGCATGTCCGCAGAAACGGTGTTCGGAAATGCCGGCGCGCGCTTCTCGAGGAAGGAGACGACGCCTTCCTTCACGTCGGCGCTGGCGCCGCGCGAGAGGATGCCGCGGCTGTCGACACGGTGCGCCTGCATCGGATCGGTCATGCCCGTGCCGCGCCACATCATCTGCCGGATGAGCGCCACCGAGACGGGCGAGGTGTTGTCCGCGATCTCGCGGGCGATCGTCATCGCCGCGCCCATCAGCTGGTCGCCCGGATGCACCGCGCTGACGAGGCCGCCGCGCAGCGCTTCCTGCGCATCGAACACCTTGCCGCTGAAGCACCATTGCAGCGCCTGCGAAATCCCCACGATACGCGGCAGGAAGAAGGAAGAGGCCGCCTCCGGCACGATGCCGCGCCGCGAAAACACGAAGCCGATCTTCGCGTTGTCGCTGGCGAGCCGGATATCCATCGGCAACGTCATGGTCGCGCCAATACCCACCGCCGGACCATTGATCGCGGCGATGATCGGCTTCAGCAGCTTGAAGATGCGCAGCGTCACGCGTCCGCCGCCATCGCGCGCCGCATCGTCGGAATAGTCGATCGCCTTGCCGCCCTGCTTGGCGAAATCGAAGGTCGATGCGCCGGACGACAGGTCGGCCCCGGCGCAGAACGCCCGGCCATCGCCCGTGACGATCACAGCACGCACGGCATCATCAGCATCGACCCTGTCCAGCGCGTCGATCATCTCGTGCATCATCCGGCCGGTGAACGCGTTGAGTTTGTCCGGTCGCGAAAGCGTCAGCACCGCCACGCCATCCTTCACGTCGTAGCGGATCGTTTCGTAGGTCATGGCCGGTGCTCCTCTGGCGGGGAGCCATCATCAGCGACGAATACGTGCGTGTCACGTGCCGTGACGCAAATCGTCTGGTTAGCGTTTTCCGTGGCGGAAGTGCGCGAGGATGATCGCGACCTAGACCTCGATCCACATGCGCAGGAGATTGTGATAGGCGCCGGTCAGCGCGACGAGCTGCGCATGGCCTTGCCCAACCTCGCTTGCGAGCGCCTGGATCGCCATGTCCATGTCGAACAGCAGCGTGCGTTTGGCGTCGTCACGCACCATCGACTGGATCCAGAAGAAGCTCGCCACGCGGGCGCCACGGGTGATGGGTTCGACGCGGTGCAGGCTTGACGCCGGATAGAGCACGAGATCGCCCGCGCCAAGCTTGACCGCATGGACCCCATAATTGTCTTCGACCATCAACTCGCCGCCGTCATAGTCATCGGGCTCGCAGAGAAACAGCGTTGCGGACAGGTCGCTGCGAATGCGGAAGCCGCCATCGCGGCGCACGCGCAGTGCATTGTCCACATGCATGCCGAAGCTATTGCCCTCGCCATAGCGATTGAACAGCGGTGGGAAGACTTTCAACGGCAGGGCGCCCGCCACGAACAGGGGCGTCCGCTCAAGCGCATCAAGAATGATCCCGCCGGCCTTGCGGGCGGCGGGAGAGTCTTCGGGGAGTTGCAGATTGCGTTTGGCCAGCGCGGATTGCTGGCCGGAAGTTGCGTTGCCATCAATCCATTCGGCGGCGTCGATCTCGCTGCGGAGAGCGGCGACCGCGTCCTTGGTCAGGACACCGGGAATGGACAGCAACATCGGCGGGCTCCCAAGGGGAGGCTGGTCCCCGGATCAAGCCCCGCTCATGGCTGGGCGGGACTTGATCGGGGTCTACACGGTTCAGTACTTGACGTTAAGGGTCAGCAGGGCCGAACGGCCCGCCGCGATCTGCGCCATGTGGGTGGTGAACGGGTTGGTGACGTAACGCTCGTCGCTCAGGTTGTTGAGGTTGAGCTGCACATCCAGATTGTCGCTGAACGCGTAGGTCACGACCGCATCGTAGCGCCAGTAGGACGGGATCGAGATCCGGTTGGTCGTGTCCGCGAAGCGGTCCGACATGTAGGAGGCGCCGCCACCGACCGTCAGGGCGTCCGTGATGTTGTAGTTCGACCAGGCGCTGAAGGAATCCTTCGGCGTGTTGGGGAACTCCTTGCCGTTGGCGGCCGAGGGAACAGGCAGGCCGCCGATGATCTGGAAGCCGTTGTCCACGAGCTCGCTTTCGAGATGGGTGTAGCCGCCGAAGACGAACCAGTCAGGTGTGATCTGGCCGGACATCGACAGTTCGATGCCGTTGACTTCCTGGTTGCCGATCGAGCTGGTGGCGCCGAGCGCATCGGTCACGCGGGCGTTCTTTTTCTCGGTGCGGAACACGGCGGCCGTCGCCAGCAGGCCGCGTCCGAACAACTGCCATTTCACGCCAGCTTCGTAACTGGTGTTTTCTTCCGGTGCGAGGATCTGGAGCGCTGCAGAAAGCGTGCTGGCCTCTCCCGAGCCTTCGCCCGACGGGTTGGTCGATGTGCCGGTCGAGATGTAGAACGTGCCCTCCTCCACCGGCTTGTAGACGAGGCCGAGCTGGTAGTTGAGGAACTCGTCCTGCCGCGCCAGCGGCGCCGGGATCGCTAGCGTGTAGAACGGTGCGGTGGCAGACGCCGTCGCCGTCAGGCCTTTCTGCTTGGTCGAATAGTCGTCATACCGCAGCCCCACATTCAGCGACCATTGCGGATTGAACGCGATGGTGTCGAACGCATAAAGCCCAAACACCTCCGTCGTGGTGTCCGTGTACCCCAACGCCCGCGCAATCGACCCAACCCAAGGATCGTGCGGGTTCGGGTTGTCGAGCGTGGTGCAGTTGTAGGAACCCAGCGCGCCCTGGTTGCCTGGCAGCGAGCAGGCCGTGCCGACGGTGACGTTCGTGCCGACAGCAGGTGCGCCCGGCGTCGCCGGCAGGTTCGGGCCCACCACGTAGAAGCCCTGCACGTGGTTCGTCTCGCGGCTGACTTCCATGCCGAGGTCGAAGGCGTGCGTCATGCCGAACAGGTTCTGTTCGCCGCGCAGGTCGGAGATGTTGGCGATCGTCGTGAGGTCCACGCCGCGGTTCTTGCTCGAGCGCAACAGGAAGCCGTTGACGACGTTGCCGCGGCTATCGTCCGGGTTGGTCACGACCTGCTGGGTGCCGCCACGGCCATAGCGGGTGACGTTCGACAGAGTGAGGCCCGGCGCGAGGTCATACTCGACGCGCACAGTGCCGATGTCGGATTTCGCGCGGCGGAAGTCGCGGTTGAGCAGGCCATAGAAGTCGTCGTCATGGCCCGTGAGCGGCGTTGCGAACACGATGCTGCCATAGACCGGATCGATCACCGCCGGCTGGCGCAGATAGGGCACGCCGTAGTCCGGCATGTCGTCCGACTCGAGGTGATAATAGCTGACAGTCGAGCGCAGGCGCGTACCGAGGCCGAACGCGATCGACGGCGCAACGCCCCAGCGGCTAACGGTGACTTCGTCGCGCCCGGCGACGTTGGCGTCGTGATGCATGGCGTTGATGCGGAACGCAGCAGAATCGCCGAGCATGTAGTTGATGTCCGCCGTGATGCGCTGCGTCTGGTCGGTGCCCAGGCCAATGCTGGCCGCCGCGAAGTTCTCAAGCCGCGGTTGCTTGGAGACCAGGTTGATGCTGCCGCCGGTCGAGCCGCGGCCCGCAAATGCGCCGCTCGGTCCGCGCGAGACTTCGACCTGCTCCATGTTGAACACTTCGCGCGACGTGACGCCCGCATCGCGCACGCCATCGACGAACACATCGTTGGTGCTGTCGACGCCGCGGATGAACGGACGGTCGCCCGCGCTGGTGCCGCCCTCGCCTGATCCCAGCGTGATGCCGGGAATGGTGCGCAGCGCGTCGGTCAGCGTGACCGCGCCGGTGGCCTCGATGATTTCGGCCGGAATGACGGTGATCGATTTCGGCGTGTCTGCGAGTGGCGCCGTGATCTTGGACGTCTGGACTTCGCGGTCCTGCTTGCCTTCGACGACGACCTTGTCGTTCTTCTGGTCGTCCTCACTCGGCCCAGTCTGCGCCATGGCCGGATTCAGGGCAGCGAAAGCCAGACTGGTCACGCTGGCGAAAGTCGTCGCCCGCAGCATGGTCTTGGCAAAAGTGCGGACACCTGCCGCTGCTTTGTCCCCCGTGAACCGGTCCATACGTCGTCCCTTTTTGAGAATGCGTCGCGTTCGTATGATCAGGTGACGTTACGTGCAAGCAGAATCTTGCGATCAGTTCGCATTTGCAGGAAGCCGCAGGTAATTTGCGCGTGACCAGCGCGCCTGGAAAACTTATGTCGCTGTAATCACTGTGCTTTGTTCCGCCCAAACCGCGCCGCCAGGCAAGGCAGCACCAGCAAGGTCAACAGGGTGGCGGTCGTCAGCCCCCCAATCACCACCGTCGCCAGCGGCTTCTGCACCTCCGCCCCCGCCCCCATCCCAAACGCCATAGGTATAAAGCCGAGCACAGCGACCAGCGCCGTGGTCAGCACCGCACGGAGACGACTGGTTGCCCCTTCGATCGCGGCGTGTTGCGGGGACAGGCCGTCGGCCCGCCGCTGCTGGATCGCCTGCATCAGGACGAGTCCGTTCAACGTCGCAACGCCAGAGACGGCGATGAAGCCGACCGCAGCCGAAATCGAGAACGGCATTCCGCGCATCAGAAGAGCAAACGCGCCGCCGACCAGCGCCAGCGGCACGCCTGCGAACACCAGCGCCGCTTCGGTCGCAGACCCCAGCGCGAGGACCAGCAGCACGGCCATCAACACAAAGACCAGCGGCACGATCAGCGCCAGACGCAGGCTCGCGCGTTCGAGGTTTTCGAACTGTCCGCCCCACGCCAGCCAGCCGCCCGGCGGTGGTTTGATCTCAGCTATCACCCGCGCCTGTGCTTCCGTGACAAACCCGCCGAGATCGCGACCGCGGACGTTGGCTTGCACGACAACACGACGCTTTCCGTTTTCGCGACTGATCTGGTTGGGGCCGTCAGCCGTCTCGAAACGTGCGACAGATAAAAGGGGCACGGTCATGCCGCCTGCCTCGACTTCATCGCGCGTCACCGGCAATTGCTGCATGGCGGCTGGATCGTTGCGCAGATCGTCGGCAAGGCGCACGACGACATCGAACCGCCGGTCGCCCTCGAACACCAGCCCCGCTTCGCGGCCGCCCAGCGCGATGGCCAGCGCATCGGCTGCATCGCTTGCGTGAACGCCCTGCGCGGCGGCGGCTGTCCGGTCGACCATCGCCGTGATCGTTGGCTGGCCTGATGCCTGCTCGACGCGGACGTCAGCCGCGCCCGGAATGGAGCGCAGCACGGATGCCACACGCTCGCCAACGGCCTGCATGTCGTGGAACTCATCGCCATAGACCTTGACTGCAACGTCGGAGCGAACGCCCGCGATCAGTTCGTTGAAGCGCATCTGGATCGGCTGGGTGAACTCATAGCTGTTGCCCAGCAGACCTGAGAGCGCGGCCTCCATTCGCTCCACGAGTTCCGCCTTAGGCAGGCCGGGATCCGGCCATGTCTCACGCGGCTTCAGCATCACGAATGTATCGGAAATGTTCGGCGGCATCGGGTCGGACGCAATTTCCGCCGTGCCGGTGCGCGTGAACACGTCGGCCACTTCCGGAATCGCTTTCAGTGTGGTCTCGACGCGCAGCTGCATCGCCTGACTCTGTTCAAGTGAGGTCGATGGAATGCGCAAGGCTTGCACCAGCACGTCGCCCTCATCCAGCGTCGGGATGAACTCCCGCCCCAGTGATGCGAACGCCAGCGCACCCGCGACGAGCGCTGCGACAGCGCTTGCGCCGATCGTGATCGGACGCCCGACTGACCAGCGCAGCAGCGGCTCATAGATTCCGCGCGCCGTCCGCTCGGAACGAGTTTCGCCATGACCCTTCGGCTCGCGCACCAGCAACGCCGTCATCGCCGGTACAAAAGTGAAGGAGAGAATGAAGGCACCAAGCAGCGCCAGCATCACGGTTGCCGCCATGGGCGCGAACATCTTGCCCTCGACGCCTTCGAAGGCCAGCAAGGGCGCATAGACCAGCAGGATAATGGCCTGGCCGAATGCCGCCGGACGCACCATCTCGCGCGCCGCACTGGCGGCGATGCGCAGGCGTTCGGCAGGCGTGAGCCTGCTGGCCGACTGTCCCCGCGCCTCGGCAAGCCGCCGCAGCGTGTTTTCGACCACGACCACGGCGCCATCGACGATCAGGCCGAAATCTAGCGCGCCGAGGCTCATCAGGTTTGCGCTGATGTGAAACTGGTTCATGGCCGAAGCCGCGAACAGGAACGACAGCGGAATAACAAGCGCCGTGATGATCGCCGCCCGAATATTGCCCAGCGCCACAAACAGCACGGCGATCACCAGCAACGCGCCGAACATAAGATTGTGCTCGACCGTCGCGATTGTCGCCTCGACCAGAAGCGTCCTGTCGAGCACGGGCCGGATCATCACGCCGTCCGGCAGGCTTGGCGCCATCTGTTCCAGCTTCTGGCCGACGCGCTGCGCAACCTCGCGGCTGTTCTCGCCCTGCAGCATCACCGCCGTGCCGATCACCACTTCGCGGCCATTGGCGCTGGCCGACCCGAGGCGTGGCGCCCTGCCTGGCTCCACGACGGCGACGTCCATGACGCGCACGATCTGGCCATTACGCGTCAGCACCGGCGTCTGGGCCAGTTCCTCCATCGTCCGCAGGCGAGCATCGGCGCGCACGACATAGGCCTCGCCCGCTCGGCTGATATAGCCGGCCCCGGCGATACGGTTGGCGTGCTCCAGCGCATCGACCAACTGCACCAGTCCGACGCCATAAGCCGCGAGTTTTACCGGGTCAGGATGGACGCCATACTCCTTGACGTAGCCGCCCAGCACATCAACGCCGGCAACGCCTCTTACCGAGCGCAGTTGCGGCGCGATGATCCAGTCCTGCACTGTGCGCAGGTAGGTTGCCTTGTCGATCGTCGTGACCAGCCGCTCGCCCTCGGGCGTTGTGTAAATGGCGCCATCCTTCGCGATCTCCGGCTTGAACTCCACGGTCCAGATGAAGACCTCGCCCAGCCCCGTCACGACAGGTCCGGTCGTCGGCGCAAGGCCCGGCGGCAGGTCCTGCCGCGCCGCCTGCAAGCGCTCGTTCACGAGGCTGCGCGCGAAATAAATGTCTGTTGCGTCCGTGAACACCGCCGTGATCTGCGAGAATCCGTGACGCGACAGCGAGCGCGTTTCGGTGAGGCCCGGCAGTCCCGCCAGCGCGGTCTCCAGCGGGAACGTCACCTGGCGCTCGACTTCTTCAGGCCCCAGCGCCGGCGCGATCGTGTTGATCTGCACCTGCCGGTTGGTGATGTCGGGTACGGCGTCGATCGGCAGGCGCAACAATTCGCGCGCACCAAAACCGGCGAACAGGAGAACGAGCAGCAGCACCAGCCACCGCCCACGCACAGAGAGGTCGATCACACGGCCAAGCATCAGTGGTCATGCTCCGCTTCGCCCTTACCGAGTTCGGCCTTGAGCAGGAATGCGCCCATGCCCGCGATGCGTTCGTCGCCCGACAACCCGGCGACGATCTCGGTGCGGCTGTTGCTGGTGCGACCGACCGTTACTGCGGCGGCGCGAAAGCCTCCGTCGACCGCAACGAACACGCTGGTCACACCATCGATGCGCTGGACCGCATCGCTGGGAACGGTCATCGCTCCATCCCCGCTTGAAGCATCAGCCCCACCTCCAATCAGCCGGCCGGAAACAACTGTTCCCATCGGCGGCATACCGCTGCTTACGCGCGCCCGCACGCTGGCCCAGGCGCCGTTGACGCTGGGCGCGACACCTTCGACCTCTGCTTCGATTGGCTGCCCGCCGGTCCATTGCACGGCGATCTTCTGGCCGCGTGCAATCTGCGGCGTCGATGCCGGTGGCGCGTCGAAGACGAGCTCCATGCGCGCCTGATCCGAGACCGTGACGATCTCCATGCCGTCGTCCAGCACGGCGCCCGGCGTCACGGCAATCCGCGTCACCACGCCCGCGATTGGACTGCGGATCACCGCCACGCCGGAAAGGTCCGGTGAGCCCATCGCCGCTGCCTGCGACTGCGCGGCGCGTACATTTGCCTGCGCAGTTAGGGTTGCGGCGTGCGTAGCCTCCCACTCCTGGCGCGAGATCGCGCCCTGCTCGAAAAGACCTTTGTTGCGTGCGTCCAGCGCCTCGGCCGCGACCTGCGCCGCATTCGCCGCATCCACCTGCGCGCGAATAGCTCCACCCTCCGGGCTGCGGATCGACGCGACCGGCGTACCGCGACTGACGCGCGATCCCGTCGCGACCAGCAGCTGAACAATCGTGCCATCCAGGGGCGCGGCCACCACGCTGGTCGCACCCGTCACCGGGGCGACACGCCCGGGGAGCAGAAGGTCCACTCCTCCCCCGCGTTCAATGGCAACAAGCTCCACGCCAGCCCCCGGCGCATCCGCAGCGCTCAGGACGACAAACCCCTCCACGTGCTCCGCCTCCCCAGCGTGCTCCTCCTCCACCGCCTGCAGCGGCTCGGCGCCATGCGGGTCGAACACGCGCGCGATGATGAAACCTGCGGTCGTCGCCAGAAGCACGGCGGCGATAATGCGCACACGGGCGCCCTTGATAGACATGAGACGTCTCCGGAAAAGCCAACGGTTGAGCCGCGTTTGCGGCGAGTCCGTCAGGCGCGCGGAGGACGTTCAGGTGTCTGGGAGGGGGCGGAGACAGGATGCTCCGCAACGATGATGGCGGCTGCCGACGGGCGCGCCACAAAGGTGATCATGGAAGGCTCAGCCGGCCACACGCCGACATGGCTGCAATGGCCCGCGATGCAGATGCAGTGACGCTCGCTGCACTGACCGGGCTCCTGCGCGTCGCCGCTAGCGGCCAATTGCTCTGCACAGGTAACGCCGCAACCCTGCGCCGAACAGGCCACCGCCTCAAGCATCGGCGAGAAAGCGAACAGCACGGCGAGGAAGGCCATGATGGCTCCCAACCTTCCTGCTCGCGTGCGCAATTTGCCGATCATGCGCTGCGTCTATCACATACAGCCGTGAATGGCAGGTTCATTCCCGCAGAAGGTGTCTGGCAAGATGCCTCAACATCTCGCGAGCCGAACTGGAACAGTATAACGCAACGTCCGTACGCGGCCTATCGGCAGGCGCTAGCTGACCGCGTGAATCAACGCTTCCTGCTGTTCGGCTGTCATGCCGGCGATCTGGGTCGAGGTGAAGCCTGAGAGCTGCAGCGGCGTCAGCGCATCGATCTGGCTTACTGTCAGCGGAACGATAGACGTTGCCGACAGACCACTCAGCTGGGTCGACGTCATCCCGGCGAGCTGGACCGGCGTTAGCGCGCCAATCCGCGTATCGGCGAAATTGTTGATTTGCGACGCGGTGAGCGCGCCCATCTGCGGCCCGGTAATGGCGGCGAACTGCGTTGCGCTGAACGCGTTGAGTTCGGTAGACGTCAGATTGCCGATCTGCTCAGCGGCAAGCCCACCAATCTGCGTCGGCGTGAACGCGCCGATCTGCGCCGTGCTCAGGGCCCGCAGCTGTACGCGCACCAGCCCGACCAGCTGCGTCGACGTCATGCCTGCGATTTCCGACGTCGAGAACTGCGCGATGCCGGTCCCGCTGAATGCGCCGACCTGCGAGGCGCTGAGCCCCGCGATCTGCGTGATGGTCAGCGCCTCCACCGCTGTCGTGGACAGCCCGCCAATGGCGGTTGAGCTCAGCGCGCCAACCTGGGTCGCCGAGAATGCCGCGATGGCATCAAGCGGTAGTGCGCTGACCTGCTGTGCGTTGAAACCCGAAACCAGCGTCGAGGAGAACGCCGCAAGCCTGGTGATCGAGAAACTCGCGAGCTGATCTGTTGTCAGGCCGGACGCCCATGTTGACGTCAGCGCCGCGCTGGAGAGCTGCGTCGTCGTCAACTGCGAAAGGCTGGTTGTCGAAAGCGCTGCGACGGACGTCGTCGACAACGCGGCGATCTTCGTCGGCGTCAGCGCGTTGAACTGCGTGCTGGTCAGCGCCCCAGCCTGCTCCGCCGTCAGGCCTTGCACGGCGGTCGCAGACAACGCCGCAACTGTGGTGGAGACCAGAGCGCCGAACGTTGTCGTCGACATCGCCTGCACCTGAGTCGCGGCGAGGCCAGACACCTGCGTCGTGGTGAGGCCGTTGAAGGTCGCGGCCGGGAAGCTCGCCATCTGCGTCGTGCTGAGCGCCCCGACCTGCGTCGCCGTCAGGCTGGCGAACTGCGTGGCCGACAGTTTGCCGATCTCGGCTGAGGTGAGGCTCTGCACCACTGTCGTCGAGAGCGCCGTGATTTGCGCTGTCAGCATCGCCTGCACTTTCGTGGTGGTCAGCACGGCGATGTCCTCGCCTTCCATGCCGGCCACGGCTGTCGAGGTAAGACTGCGCAGCTGCGTGGTGGTCAGCGCGGCGATGTCCGTCGATGTCAGAGCAAGAACCTGCGACGATGTAAGCCCGCTTGCCTGCGTGCTGGTCAACGCCGCCAGCTTGTCGCCCGACATGGCGCTGAGGATCGAGGTGGAGATCGCGCCAATCTGCGTCGCGGAAAACGCGCCGACCTGCGTCGTCTCGAGAACGCCAAGCTGGTCGATGTTCAGTCCTGACACACCGCCTGTCGACAGCGCGGCAAGTCCCGTCGTTGTCAGCGTGGCGACCCGGTCGATATCAAGCGCGCCGACATGCGTAGCCGTCAGGCCGGACAGCGCGCCGGTCGACAGCGAGGAGAATTGCGTGGTCGAGAACGCCAGGACTTCCGGCAGCGTCAAGCCAGAAACCTGCGCGGCTGTCAGACCCTTCATTTGCGTCGTCGTGAACGCGCCGATCACGGTGGACCCAAACGCCGCCAGCGCTGTCGATGTCAACTTTGACAGCTGCGCGGCCGTGAAGCCCGAGACCTGCGTACCCGTGAACGCCGATGACTGATCAGCCGACAAGGCGCCAAACTGCGTCGATGTCAGTCCGGAAATCTGCGTCGTAGTGAGCGTGGCAACCTGCGTCGTCGACAGCGCGGCGATCGCAGATGTGCTGAGCACGCCGATCTGCGTCGTCTTCATACCGGCCAGCTGGTCCGCGGACAGCGCGGCGACCTGGCTGGACGTGATTCCAGCGGCCTGCGCTGAGGAGAAACCCGACAGTTGCGTGACGCTGAACGCCGGAATCTGCGTCGCCGTCAGCCCAGCGACCTGGCTGGACGTCAGACCGGCGAGCTGCGTCGTCGAGAGACCCGCGATATCGTCGGCTTCAAGCCCGGCAATCGCCGCCGGCGTAAAACCCGCGACCTGAGTCGCAGTCATGCCGCCAACCTGCTCGGGCGACAGCGTGGCAGCTTGCGTAAGCGACAGCGCCGCAACCTGCGTTGCAGACAAGGCGCCGACTTGCGCAATCGTCAGAGCGCCAATCTGCTCGGTCGACAAGATCGAAACCGTCGTGGCCGACAGGCCCTGCACCTGCGTCGGCGTGAGATCCGCCATCTGGAAGATCGTGAACGCGCGAACCTGTGTCGTGGTGAGGCCGCCGATCGCCGTCGGGCTCAACGCCTCGAACTGCGTGGGATCAAGCGAAGCAATCTGCGTCGTGGAGAAGCCCGCCGCTTGCGCCGCCGAAAGGCTGGCGACCTGCGTCGGCGCCAGCGCGCCGAGCTGATCGAGCGAGAACTGTCCGATCGCCGTCGCCGTGAAGCCGCGCACCTGCGTCGTTGTCAGGGCGGACAGTTGCGTCGTGCCGATGGCTCCGAGCTGGCTCTCGTTGAAAGCGCGCAACTGGATGTTGGTGATCCCGCCCCATTGCGTCGATGACAGCGCGGCGATCGTTGCCGGCTCGAAGCCGCCAATCGCCGACACGCTGAGTTGCGACAGCTGGCCCGGCGTCAGAACATCCATCTGCTCCGGCGACAGCAGCGTGATATCCTCGGCCGCAAATCCCCGCACCTGCATGACAGACAGTGAACCCAGCTGCGTCGTCGTGAACGCTGCGATCTGCTCTGCCGCCAGGTTTGCGATGCCGGTCGAGCTGAAGCCCTTGAGCTGCGTGACGGAAAGCGCCGGGATCTGATCCAGGGTCAGCGCGCCGAGCTGCGTCAGGGTCAGTGCCGCAACCTGCGTCGAGCTCAAGGCCGCAAGCTGCTCCGGCCCGAGGCTCGACAGCTGCGTTGTCACGAGGCCGGCAACCTGTGTCGTCGAGAGTGCACCGATCTGCGAGACGCCAAGACCAGCAAACTGCGCCGTATCGAACACAGCAATATCGGTTGCGGTGAAGCCCAGAATTTGTGTCGTCGTCAGGCTGCCGAGCTGCGAGCTGGTGAGCGCCGCCAGCTGTGTCTGCGTCAGCGCATCAAGCTGCGTCGCGCTGAAGCCCGCGAGCTGGCCGGCGCTGAAGCCCGAAATGTCCTGCGCCTCGAGGCCCGCGATAGCGGCGGCCGTGAAGCGCGAAAGCTGGGTCGCGGAAAAGCTCGCAACCTGCACGTCAGTCAACGCGGTAATCTGCGTCGCGGTGAAGCCGCGCAGCTGCGTGGAGGTCATCGCCGAAAGCTGCGAGGCTGAGACAGCGCCGAGCTGGTCAGACGTCAGCCCACCAAGGCTTGCCGCCGACAGGCTGCTGATCTGCGTCACCGTCAACGCCGCCAGCTGCGTCGTCGTCAACGCGCTGACCTGCGTCGCGTTGAAAGCGCCTATGGCTGTCGTGGAGAGACTGCCCAACTGGCCGCCCGAGAAGCCGACAATCTGCGTGCCCGTGAGGCCCTTGATCTGCGCCTGCGTGAGAGCGGCAATCTGTCCGTCCGACAGCGCGCCAACCTGCGTCGCTTCCAGCGCCGACACCGCCGCCGCGGTCAGCGCCGCGACCTGTGTCACCGACAGGCTCGCGACCTGCGACGTCGTCAGCGCTGCGATCTGCGTGCGGCTGAAGCCGCCAATGCCTGCGCTGCTGAATGCGGCGAACTGATCGGCTGACAAGCCCGACACCTGCTCCGCCGACAGCGCAGCCGTCTGGGCTGACGTCAGCGCCGCAACCTGGTTCGCCGCGAAATGCGAAAGCTGCGATCCACTCAGCGCACCGATCTGCGCCTTGGTCAGCGCCTTCACCTGCGTATCGCCCAGCGCATCGAGCTGGCTCGTGCCGAGCGCATTGAGCTGGTCGCTTGTCAGCGCGCTGATCACCTGCGGCAGTATCACCGAGATCTGCGCCGGGCTGAAGGCTGCGACCTGACTCGTCGAGAGACCCGACACCTGCTTGGCCGACAGCGCCGCGACGTTGATGTTGGACAGCGCGCCAAGCTGCGACGCCGAGAAGCCGGAAATCTGCGCCGGGGTGAGCGACTTCAGTTGCGTTGCGGTCAGGGCGGCGGACTGCGTCGCGGACAACGACGCAATCTGCTCGCTCGACACGAGACGCAACTGGGCGACGCCCAGCGCTGCGATTTGCGGCGACGCGAACGCGCCTAGCTGGCTGCTCGAGAGCGATGACACCTGCAGCGGCGTGAGACCGGCAATCTGTGCGTTGGTGAAGCCGCGCACCTGCGTGGTCGACAAGGAGGCGAACTGCGTCGTGGTCAGCGCGCCGAGCTGTGCGGGGGCAAGCGTCTTCACCTGCGTCGCGGTCAGACGCGGCAGCTGGTCGATAGTGAGGGATGTGAGTTGGCCGGCGCTGAGCGCACCGAGCTGGGTCGCGCCCAACGCAGCCAGCGTGGTTTCATCGAGCGACTGGATCTGCGTCGTGGTGAGCGCACGCACCTGTGTCGCCTGCAGCGACGCGATCTTCTGCGAAGACAGGGCCTCCCATTGCGTCGTGCTGAAAGCTCCGATGCTTGCGCCCGACAGACCGCGCAGTTGCACGATCGACAGCGCGCCGACCTGTGTCGCCGACAGCGACTGCACCTGCGGCAGCGTCAGGGAGCTGAACGCGGTTCCGGGCAGGCCGGCAATCTGCGTCGTCGTCAGCGCCGCTATCTGCGTCGTGCTGAAGGCGCGCACCTGCGTTGCGGAAAGCGCGCCCATCTGCGTGCCCGACAGCGCGCCAAGCTGCGTGGCTGTCAGCGCGCCCATGTCCTGCGGGGTGAAGCCACGCAGCTGCGTAGCGGCCAGCGACGACATCTGGGTCGACGACAAGACGGCGAGCTGGGTTGATCCCAGCGCGGTAATGTCCGCCGCCGTTACGCCGCGCAGTTGCGTGGTGGTGAGAACGGCGATGTCCTCGGGATCGAGCGCTGCGAACTGCGAGGCGCTGAGCGCGAGGAGCTGGGCCGAGCTAAAGGCAACCTGCGAGGGCGCCAGCGCCGCAATCTGAGCCCGGCTCAGCGAGGTCACTTGCTTGGTCGACAGCTGCGACAGCTGGGTCGAGGAGAAGTCCGAAATGCCGGTGGTGGTGAAGGCCGCAACTTGCGTACCGGCAAGCGCCGCGATGTCCGCGCGCGTCAGCGACTGGATCGTCTCCCGCGACAGGCTCGCGATCTGCGCGACGCTGTAAGAGGCAATGAAAGACACCATACCGCCGTCTGTTCTCCCTGCCGGCGGACCGATGTGCGCCACTCTGGATGCGCGCCTGCGCGCACACACGCGAGACAACGCAACATCCGGGCCACGAAATTAACCATCCAGAGCCTTGTTTTCATGATGGCTTGAAGTCGCCCTGCGCGTGTCCGGCCCGGCAGATCTTGCCGCAAGGCAAGCATTGTCGTGGAACCCGCCCCGGCTTTGATGCAGGTTGAACGTCGCGCTGGAGGCTACGGGTTGAAGATTGCGTCCGTTTCAGACTACCGCGAGGCCGCCCGCCGCCGCCTCCCCCGCTTCCTGTTCGATTACGTCGACGGCGGCTCCTACGACGAAGTCACGCTCCGTCGGAACAGCACGGACCTGCAGGCCATCGCCCTCCGCCAGCGCGTCATGCGCAATGTCGCCAACCTCGATCTCGGCACAGAGCTGTTCGGCCAGCGCCAGCCGCTGCCAATAGCCCTGTCGCCCATCGGCCTCGCTGGAATGCTGTCGCGACGCGGCGAGGTGCAGGCCGCGCGGGCCGCACAGAAGGCGGGCATTCCGTTCACGCTCTCCACTGTCTCCGCCTGCAGTCTCGGCGAAGTGGTGCGCGGCGTCAGCACGCCGCCCTGGCTCCAGCTCTACATGATCCGCGACCGCGCCTTCATGTCAGACCTGCTTGCGCAGGCGCGCGCCGCGAAATGCCCTGTGCTGGTGTTCACGGTCGACATGCCCGTCGCCGGCTCGCGCTATCGCGACCTGCGCTCCGGCATGTCCGGCGCCAGCGGATTTTTCGGCACGATGCGGCGTGTCTGGCAGAGTGCGCAGCATCCCGGCTGGGCGTGGGATGTCGGCGTCATGGGCCGCCCGCACCAGCTCGGCAATGTCGCGCCCACACTCAAGGGCAAGAGCGGGCTCGACGACTTCTTCGGCTGGCTGCGGCAGAATTTCGACCCCGGCATCAGCTGGTCCGACATCGCCTGGGTCCGCAGCCAATGGCCTGGCCCGATCTTGCTCAAAGGCATTCTCGACGCCGAGGATGCCCGCGAGGCTGTTCGCAATGGCTGCGACGGCGTCATCGTCTCCAACCATGGCGGCCGCCAGCTCGACGGAGTCCTGTCGACCGCCCGCGCCCTGCCCGCCATCGCGGATGCCGTCGGCGGCGAGACTGTGGTTCTGGCCGATGGCGGGGTCCGGTCCGGTCTCGATGTGGTGCGTCTGATGGCGCTCGGGGCCAAAGGCGTCATGCTCGGCCGGGCCTGGGCTTACGCCCTGGCCGCCTGCGGCGAAGCCGGCGTTTCACACGCCCTCGACCTCATCGCCGCCGAAATGCGGGTGGCCATGTCATTGACCGGCGCCCGCAACGTGTCGGAGATCACACGCGACATCCTGGCCGACCTTCCGGCCCCTCCTTCAGGAGGTTAATGCCGGGCCCGCAGAATCCTGCCGGATTCGCGTCATCGGCGTTTGACAGGGTGGGGGCCTCACGTCTATATGCCCGCTTCCTGCCCGCAGCCCCCTGTGGGTGGCTAGCTATTTGGTCGCAAGACCCCCTGAAAACAAACGAGAATTCCGATGTTCGCAGTCATCAAGACGGGCGGGAAACAATACCGGGTCACTGGCGGCCAGGAGATCACCGTCGAGAAGCTCGTCGGCGATGCTGGCGCGAAGCTCGAATTCGCTGAAGTGCTGATGATCGGCAATGGCGACAAGATCAGCATTGGCGCCCCGATGATTTCCGGCGCGAAAGTGATGGGCGAAGTCGTCGAGCACAACCGCTCCGCGAAGGTCATTACCTACAAGAAGAAGCCCCGCAACACCTACCGCCGGAAGCTTGGCCATCGCCAGCACCAGACGGTTGTGAAGATCACCGAGATCCTCGCGGGTTGAGATTTTGGCCTTCGGGCCATTGGATGAACGTGTGGCGCTGAACTTCGTGTTCCGGCCGCAGACTGGAAGGAGCCCTTCATGGCCCACAAGAAAGCAGGCGGCTCTACCCGCAACGGTCGCGACTCGAACGCCAAGCGCCTCGGCGTGAAGCGTTTCGGCGGCGAGCAAGTCCTTGCCGGCAACATCATCGTCCGCCAGCGCGGTACGCAGTTCCACCCGGGCAAGAATGTCGGCCTCGGCCGCGACCACACGATCTTCGCCACTGAAACCGGCACGGTACAGTTCCGCGAAGGCGCGAAAGGCCGGATGTTCATCTCGATCGTCCCGTCCGACGCCCCGGCTGACTCGAAATAAGCGATCCCGTTTTGCAGCCGGATCGCTTCGCCAAAAGGCAGCGATCCGAACCTGGAACATGATCAGGGGAGGCGGATCGCCTCCCCTTCTTCATATCTCCTTCCCTGAACGGCGGCTCACGGAGACCGCCAGGGGACGGACATGCAGACCACGATACGAACGAAGAGATTGACCCTGCGCCCCTTCATCGAAGCGGACGCGCGCCGGATCGCCTACCTGGCCGGCGAATATGATGTCGCAAAAATGTGCGGGCGCGTGCCTCATCCTTACAGCATGGCCGACGCCTACAGCTTCATCGGCTTGATCGAGCGCGGCTGGGATTCCGCGCGCGAGTTCGCCTTTGCCATCACGGCGCCAATCGATGGGCTGATCGGCTCATGCGGCGTCATGCGCGCCGAGGGCGATGCCCCTGACACGTTCGAGATCGGCTACTGGCTCGGCCGCCCCTACTGGGGCATGGGCTACGCGTCCGAGGCTGCCAAGGGCCTGATGGACTGGGCGCGCGAGCATATCGGCGCGCGCGTCTTCATGGCCGGCCACTACATCGACAACCCCGCCTCCGGCCACGTGCTGCGCAAGCTCGGCTTTGCTGCTGCGGGCGAAACCGAGCTATTCGGCCTCGCGCGGCAGTCCACGTCTCCAGCGACGCGTTATGTGTGGCCGGAAGGCGCGACCGCCGCTAATCTCAATGACCACCACGGCGTTCACGCGCTGCACCGGGCCTGACACCATGAAGTTCCTCGACCAATGCAAGGTGTATGTGAAGTCCGGCGGCGGCGGGGACGGCTGCGTCTCGTTCCGGCGCGAGAAGTTCATTCCGTTCGGCGGGCCTGACGGCGGCGATGGCGGGCGCGGTGGCGATGTCATCATCGAGGCGGTCGACGGCCTCAACACGCTGATCGACTACCGCTACCTCCAGCACCACAAGGCGCAGCGCGGCATTCACGGCATGGGCGCCAACCGCACCGGCTCAGATGCACCGACACTCGTGTTGAAAGTGCCCGTGGGCACGCAGGTGTTCGAGGAAGACCAGGAAACGCTGATCGCCGACCTCGACAAGCTTGGCGATCAGGTCCTGCTCGCCAAGGGCGGATCTGGCGGCTGGGGCAACACCAAGTTCAAGTCATCGACCAACCAGGCGCCGCGCCGCTTCAACCCCGGCCATGAAGGCGAAGAGCGCTGGATCTGGCTGCGCCTCAAACTGATCGCCGACGCCGGCCTGCTCGGCATGCCGAACGCAGGCAAGTCCACCTTCCTCGGCGCGGTCAGCGCAGCGAAACCGAAAGTCGCGGATTATCCCTTCACCACGCTCGATCCCGAACCTTGGCGTCGTCTCGCTCGGCATCGGCGCCAGCTTCGTGCTCGCCGACATCCCCGGCCTGATCGAAGGCGCCGCCGAAGGCGCCGGCGTCGGCACCCGCTTCCTCGGCCACGTCGAACGCTGCTCCGTGCTGCTGCACCTCGTCGACGGTACGCAGGACGATGTGGCTGAGGCCTATCGCATCATTCGGGGCGAGCTTGAAAAATACGGCGGCGGCCTCGTCGACAAGCCGGAGATCGTCGCGCTCAACAAGATCGACGCGATGACCAAGGAAGAGATCACCGCCAAGGCGGCCGCTCTCAAGAAAGCTTGCGGCTCCACCCCGCTGCGTATCTCCGGCGCCAGCCAGAAAGGCGTGCCAGAGACTGTGCAGAAGCTCTTCGCGATCGTCCAGGAGGACCGCGCCGAGCAACGCGCTGCCGAGATCGAACAGACAATGACGCCGGAGGAAAAAGAGGAAGGGTGGAAGCCGTGAGGCGCATCGCGGCTTCCCTGATCCTGTCGGTCGGGTCCATTCTGGCCGCATCCCTTCCTGCCAGCGCGCAGGACGTGCCCTCCGCCTATCGTGGCATCTGGAAACAGGAGAGCATCGCCTGCACAGGCGAAACGCCGGTCGAGCCGGTGCGCGAACTGGAATTCCTCAACGACGGCGAATTCCTGCTCACCTACAAACCGTTCAAGAACTATCACGACTTCTGGGGCGACGTTTCGTTCGACATGGCGACCGGTGCATTCGCGCTCACCATCAAGGGCGGCAACAGCATCCCGACCTTCGTGGAAATGTCCGGCACGGCGCATTTTGCCAGCGCCCAGAAGCTCGTGCTGGATGGCTTCTTCCTGTCGGCCCCGCGCGCGAATGGCGGCCGCTGCAGCTATGTGTTTGGCCGATGACCTCCCCGCTCGTCTCCGCGCGACGCGTCGTCATCAAGGTCGGATCGTCGCTCCTGATCGATCAGGAGAGCGGTCTGCCGCACACGGCGCGGTTCGCAGCAATTGCTGCCGACGCCGCCAAGCTCCGCGCTGAAGGCAAGTCCATCGTCATCGTCTCCTCCGGCGCCGTCGCCCTCGGCCGGCGCGCGCTCGCGATGAAACCCGGCAAGCTCCGCCTCGAAGAAAAACAGGCCGCCGCCGCCGCAGGCCAGCCGCGCCTCATGCGTGCGTGGGAAGATGCGCTGAGCAATCACGGCGCGCCTGCGGCCCAGGCCCTGCTCACCTTCTACGACACCGAACAGCGCCGCCGCTGGCTCAACGCCCGCGCCACGCTGGAAACGCTGCTCGAGCGCGGCGCCATTCCCATCGTCAACGAGAACGACACAGTCGCCACCGAAGAGATCCGCTATGGCGACAACGACCGCCTCGCCGCCCGCGTCGCCCAGATGCTTGGCGCCGACGTGCTGGTGCTGCTCTCCGACATCGATGGTCTCTATGACGCCGACCCGCGCGCGAACCCTAACGCGAAGCACATCCCCGAAGTCCACAAGCTGACGCCCGAGATCGTCGCGATGGCGGGCGGTGCAAACACGACGGCTGGCGTCGGCTCCGGCGGCATGGCGACCAAGATCGACGCTGCGCGCATCGCGATGACGGCGGGCTGCTCCACGCTCATCACGCTCGGCGCCAACGCGACATCTGACGCAGGCCCCATCGACGCCGTGGCGACCGGCGCCAAGGGCACGTGGTTCATGGCCAGCGTCACTCCCGAAACCGCGCGCCGCCAATGGCTCGCCGGCGCGCTGCGACCGACCGGCGCTGTCCGTGTCGATGCCGGCGCCGAACGCGCGCTCAAATCCGGCAAGTCGCTGCTTGCGGCCGGCGTCACCGCCGTCAGCGGCCGCTTCGAACGTGGCGATGCGGTTGATGTCATAGGGCCCGATGGCGCAACCGTCGCGCGCGGCGTCTCGGCCTATTCCTCGGAAGACGCGACACGTCTGATCGGCCAGAAGTCGGATGCGTTCGAGGCCATCCTCGGCTATCGCGGCCGCCCCGCCCTCATCCACGTCGATGACATGGTTCTGGTGGGTTAGGCCACTCGCCTAGGCCGCAACGAGATCGCGAAACTCCGGGCTGCGTCGCAGCCATGCCGCCGCATAGCCGCACACCGGCACAATGCGCCATCCCTGCTTGCGCGCCTCAGCCCCCACCAGTTTCATCAACTGCCCCGCCGCGCCCGTCCCACGCAGCACCGGCGGCGATTCAACCCACAGGATCGTCAGCACGCCTGCGGACTTCCGATAGCGCGCAAACACCGTCTCGCCGTTGAGCACCAGCTCGTACTGCTCGGCTCCAGCGTTGTCGTGAAGCTCGCTCATCATCCGCTCCTGCCCGTTTCCCATCACCTTATCGGGAAACGGGGCAAAGCTGGAGGGGTTCCAGCACGGTCTCTACGCCGCCTTTTCCGCGACCCGCACCTCATAGCGCGCCGCAGGCGAGTTACGCGAAAGGTTCGGCAGCAGCTTCAGTCGCGCCGCCTCGAACGCCTGCCAGTCTGCAACGTCCGGCAGCGAGGGAATCGTCACCAGCTCGCCCGCATCAAAACCAGCCAGCGCCGCATCGACCAGGTCATCGACCTCCATCAGGCGCGCAGGATCGATCTTGCTGACGTCGCCGCCGCTGCGTTCCCAGATTTCCGTCCGCGTCGCGCCCGGCAGCACCGCCTGCACGCGCAATCCGCGCTGGCCCGCCTCGACGTGCAGCGCCTGGCTGAAGTTGAGGACGAAGGCTTTCGACCCGCCATAGACCGGATTGGTGATCTCAGGCGCGATACCCAGCACCGATCCGACATTGATGACGCTGCCGCCGCCGCGCGCCACGAACGCATTCGCCGCCGCAATGCCCAGCCGTGTCGCTGCCGTCACGTTGAGATCAATCATCTTCTGGAAATCATCCGGCGTTGACCCGATGATCGGCTTCGACACCGCCATCCCTGCATTGTTCACCAGCACGCCGATGTGCGGATCGCTGGCGATGAGTTGCTCGATACGTTCAAGCTCGGACCGGTTGGTGAGGTCCGCCGCCTCGATGGCGACATTGACGCCGTATGCTTCCCAGATCCTGTTGGCCAACGCTTCGAGTTTCTGGAAATCGCGCGCCACAAGCACGAGGTTATGCCCGCGCCGGGCGAAACGATCGGCATAGACCGCGCCGATGCCGGCCGAGGCCCCAGTAATCAGGACAGTGTCTTTGGTGCTCATGGTGGAATTCCGTTCCGTTGAAATCTGGGCGGCCAACGCCGTCATTGTCCCAGACATGGCTCTGTCACTTGCATTATGCAAGTTACATGCGCCATATCCTTCCTCATGAGAAGGAAGAGTTTTGCTGAAGACCGCTGCCCCGTCGCCCGCACGCTCGATCGCGTTGGCGATCCCTGGAGCATGCTGATCCTGCGCGACGCCGGCTTCGGCTCGACCCGGTTCGACCAGTTCGAGACAAGCCTCGGCATCGCGCCCAACATGCTGACCCGCCGCCTGGAATCGCTCGTCGAGGCCGGCATGCTCGAACGCCGCGCCTATTCCGAAAAGCCGCTTCGCCACGAATACCTGCTCACCGCCAGAGGCCGCGACTTCCAGCCAGTCCTCGCCGCCCTCAAGGCGTTTGGCGAAAGCCACTACCCGAAAGCCAAAAAGCTTTCCCGCAAGGCCGCGCATTGATACTAACGCCCCCATGACGATCCAGCTGCCGCTTGCTGCACACGACGCCGCCCTCGCCGGCACCATGCTTGCCATGGGCGAGGCTGCGCGCGCCGCGTCCGCCGCTGTGGCCAAGGCTGGGCCGCAGACGCGCACCGCCGCGCTCAACGCTATGGCTGTCCACATCCGCGCCGCGCGCCGACATCCTCGACGCCAACGCGCAGGACATGGAAGCCGGCTCACGCCAAGGGCCTCAGCGGCGCAATGCTGGACCGTCTCGAACTTACGCCCGCCCGCATCGAAGCGATGGCGAAGGGCGTCGAAGACGTCGCTCATCTGCCCGACCCGGTCGGCACGGTGCTAGCCGACTGGACCCAGCCCAACGGCCTCGCCTTCTCGCGCGTGCGCGTGCCCATCGGCGTCATCGGCATCATCTATGAAAGCCGCCCGAACGTGACCGCTGATGCCGGCGCACTCTGCCTGCGCGCGGCCAACGCCGTCATCCTGCGCGGCGGCTCGGAAAGCCTCAACTCATCGCGTGTCATCGCTGACGCCCTGCGCGCTGGCCTGAAAGACGCTGGCCTGCCGCCCGATGCAATCCAGCTTGTGCAGACGCCGGATCGCGCCGCTGTCGGCCATATGCTCACCGGCCTCAATGGCCGCCTCGACGTACTCGTCCCGCGCGGCGGCAAGAGCCTTGTCGCCCGCGTACAGGACGAAGCCCGCGTGCCCGTTATCGGCCACCTCGAAGGCCTGTGCCACACCTACATCCACGAGAAGGCCGATCCGGCAAAGGCCGAAGCCATCATCGTCAACGCCAAGCTGCGCCGCGTCGGTGTCTGCGGCTCGACCGAGACGATGCTGATCGACGCCTCCATCGCGCCGGCTCTCTTGCCGCGCCTCGCCAGGGCGCTCGAAGCCGCCGGCTGCGAACTGCGCGGCGATGATCGCGCCCGCGCGATCCATCCGATGACGGCCGCCACGACCGAAGACTGGACCACCGAATACCTCGCCCCGATCCTCTCCATCGCCGTAGTCGATGGCGTCGACGGCGCCATGGCCCACATCGCCCGCTACGGCTCGCAGCACACCGAGAGCATCGTCACCGAAGACGCTGCGGCTGCGGAACGATTCCTCGCAGAGGTCGACAGCGCCATCGTCATGCACAACGCCTCGACTCAGTTTGCTGACGGCGGCGAATTCGGCTTCGGCGGCGAAATCGGCATCGCCACCGGCCGCCTGCACGCGCGCGGCCCCGTCGGCGCCGAACAGCTGACCATCTTCAAATACGTCGTGCGCGGCACAGGCCAGACCCGGCCTTGATCTCTGCAGGCCAACCAGGCCCGCATTGACTGCGAACAACTCTGAATCATTTCAACAATGTAACGTGTCTGCCACATAACCGCCCCATGACCTTCGCTCTATGTTACGGGTGACGACTGTGGGGATGGCGCACGGCAGAAGGGCTTGCTGTGGAACAACCGATTGACGAGACGACGGGCTTCCCGTCGAACGCCGCTGTCGTGGACAGCGGCAATTTTCTTGGCATCCCTTATGGCTGGCCGCTCGCGCTTGCGATTGTGGGCGTCATCCTGCTGATGTGGATGGGGCGCGAGCCCCTGCGCCGCGTGCTGTGGCAGATCTTCTTCATCACCGGCCGCGTCTTCGGCCGCTGGGGCGTCTTCCTGCTCGACCATGGCCGCCGCGCGCGTTCCGTCACCAACGAGAAGATCGCCTCGTATCGCGCCGACGAACTGCAGGACCGCATGCTCTCGCTTGAAGAGCGCATGGGCCACCGCGCGCAGAAGCTTGCCCAGGAAACCGGGCCGATGCTCAAGAAGCTCGACAAGGCCACCCATGGCCTCGCCACCAGCGCCAACGAACTCGCCGACATCAATCTTGAAGACGCCGCCGAGCGCGCCTTCCGCGCCGCCCTGCCGTCGATGGAATCCACACGCGGCCTCACCAAGGTCGAGAAGAACATCGCGCAGAACACCGCGCGCACCATGAACGAGCGCCTGGCGCCGCTGCGCCCCGCTCTCACCACCCTCCGCAACGAAGCGCCCGCGCCTGAAAGAGGTGGCTGAGAAGCTTCAGACGATCCACCACGAGCACACCAAGAACACGGACGACGTCAACAAGGCCTTCTCGGAGTTCGAGGAGATCGTCCGCTCGGAAGACCGCAAGAAGATTGCCTCGCGCGCGTCCATCGTGATCCCGTGGTTCATCGCCGTGCTGATCACGTCCATCGCGCTGGCCGGCGTGTTCCTGAACTTCTTCCTGATCGAGCGTCCGATGTCCGAGATCGTCGGCGAAGGCGCCCGCATCGGCGGCGTCGGCCTGCCGGCCTTCGCGGCCATCATCGTGATCTTCCTCGAATTCGTGACCGGCGTGATCCTGATGGATAGCGCGGGCTTCACCAAGCTCATCCCCGCCTTCCATTCCATGTCGCGGAACGGCAAGCGCGTGATGCTGATCGTCTCGTTCTCCTTCCTCGCCCTGTTCTCGGTAATGGAGATGACGCTGGCGGTCGTGCGCGAACAGATCATCGAGCAGGATCAGGAGATCTCGAATCTCGCCAGCGGGGCGCTGATTTCGCCCAACCTGACGCAACCGCTCCGCCGACACGCCCGCCCCGGTGGCTGAGCGCAAGGAGCTGCCCGGCATCTTCGGGCTTCACTTCTCCACGTTCGCCCAGCTCATCCTCGCCGCGATCATCCCCTGGCTGCTCGCTGCCGCAGCCCTGCCGCTCGAGACCATCGTGCGCAACACGGTGTTCATGCTCTCGATCGCCTCGAGCTTCCTGCTGATCGCCGCTTCCTTCATCTGCAAGACGATCGCTGTGGCGCTGAAGAACATCGGCCTGTTCCTGCTGACCGTGTACGACCTCATCATCTTCGTTCCGCTCTGGATCCAGCGTCGCGTGCAAGGCACGGTGCGCAACAAGCGGAATGACGACAGCGGCAGTGATGACCTGATGGTGCTCGACAAGAAATCGACCCAGCCGCAGAAACCGCCCAAGCGTGACCGCGAACGCAACAATGCGCAGCCGGAGCTGGAAAAGGCATCATGATCCGAAGGATTATCGCCGGCGCCGCGCTTGCTCTCGCTCTTGCCGGGGTCGCCGCGTGCGGCCTCGTCTCCTCGACCAATCGCTCGGTGTTCTTCGTGTTCGACGTGTCGGGCACCTATGTGAAGTCCGTGCCGGACGCCACCAAGCTCGCTAACCTCACCATCGCCAAGCTCCTGCCGGGCGACTGGGTCGGCGCCAGCCAGATCAGCGCCTGCTCCTTCTCCGAGAAGGAGATGATCCTGCAGCGCCAGCTCCCCAACACGCCCAGCCTTGCCGCCGAGGCCAAGCGCGCCCTGTTCAACGAATTCAACGCCTATGCCGGTCAGGTGAAGTCGGCGAAATACACAGACATCCGCGGCGCCCTCGCCCAGGCTTCGTTCGAGCTGAAGCAACGCCCCGAGTCGGAGCGCTTCATCATCGTGTTCTCCGACATGCTCGCCGATTACGGGAAGGGCTGTGACACATCCAAGGTAAAGCTCGACCTTTCCGGCATCCACGTCATTGCCGCCAACGTCATCAAGTCAGACCCCGGCGACCCGCAGAAATATTTCGACCTTCTCAAGGACTGGGAGGCGCAGATCGTCGCCGCCGGCGGAACATGGTCGCTCGTGGCCTCGCCCGACCAGTTGCCGAAACTGGTCGCGGGCCTCTAGAAGTACACTTATGAAACGCGCCGCTCTAATCGTATTGACCCTGGCCCTCGCGGCTGGCTGCTCGAAGCCAACCGCGCTCGCGTCCAACGCCAACGCCAAGGGCGTCATCACCGTCGCCGCCGCGCCGCCGAAAACCCCGCCGCCGGCCCTGCCGCCCGAAGCTCTGGCCGATCTTGCCGCCGACAATCCCGATGCGGCCGCCCCGCCCGCGACAACGCCATCCGACACGCCCGCCGGTCCCGCCACCGTCACTGACTATCGCGCCGGCGTCGCCGCCAGCATCGCCAACCTTCCCCCCGTCGGAGACGCCGCCGCCCTCGCCGCCGCCTACGCCACCTGGCACGCCCAGGCCGCCAGCTCGCCCGGCGCGACCGAAGCCGGGCCAGATCCAGCTCGGCGCCGACCCGCAGGAATACCGCCCGTCGGACGCCGAACTCGTCGCCGCCGAAGCCGGCGACCGCCTCTCCGCCGCCCTGCAAGGCGCCGATGAAGCGACCAAGACCTCCGTCACAACCATCGTCGGCGACGCGCGCACCTACAAACGCTTCGACTTCCGCCGCGTCGATGTCATGGGCTCAGGCCGCTACTACTACGCGTCCCAACCCCGCGAAGCCTCGCTGCC
Source organism: uncultured Alphaproteobacteria bacterium (assembly GCA_963784415.1). GTDB lineage: Bacteria > Pseudomonadota > Alphaproteobacteria > Caulobacterales > Hyphomonadaceae > UBA7672. Next base: position 245,798 of record CAWARK010000013.1, on the reverse strand, counting down.
GCTCTAGCTCTCGCGCCGACGCCCCCCTACTCTCCACGCATGACTCACCGCCTGCCAGCACGCCCGCGCCTGCCGTCATCGCCCGGCGATCTCGCCATCGGCCTGATGGGCGGCTCGTTCGATCCGCCGCACTCGGGCCACGCGCATGTCATCGCCACGGCCCAGCGCGCGCTTGGCCTCGATCGCGTCTGGGTGCTGGTCTCGCCCGGCAACCCGCTCAAGAAAACGCAGACCGCCCTGTCCGACCGCCTCGCCGCCGCGCAGCGCCGTCTCGGCAACCGGCGCACCGTCGTCACCGACGTCGAGAGCCGGCTCGGCACGCGCTACACCATCCACCTGCTACGCAAGCTGAAGCGTCTGGCGCCTCATGCGCGCTTTGTCTGGATCATGGGCGCCGACAACCTGCGCGACTTCCACCGCTGGAAAGACTGGCGCGAGATCGCCAGCCTCGTGCCGATCGTGGTCGTCGCCCGTCCCGGCGCAAATCCGAAAGCAGGCCTCTCGCGCTTTGCACAACAGTTCGGGCAGCATCGCTTGCCGCAATCCGCCGCCAGCACGCTGACGCGCCACAAGCCGCCCGTCTGGATCTATCTCACCGCGCCGCTCGACCCGGTCTCGTCCACCGACCTCCGCGCCCGCATGACGCAGATCACCGCAATGTCGCCGATCTAGCGCGCTTTTTTTGAGAACCATCTCTCATTGCACGCATGCTCGAGCGAGAGGGAACTAAGTTAGTCTATCGCACTTTCTCAAGCAGCGTCGTCATACAATCCATGTATTCAGCGTACTGCTCCTGCTGCGAAGCTAGATCGAACGTAAAGCGCGCATCGACTGTCGCGTTCGGCGGCGCGTACATAATGTCGATAGTTCCCTTGTCCAAAAACCTCATCAACATGTCCGTCGTGGCGTTACCCACCTTGTATATGAACAAGGCAAAGCCATCATCTGTGGAGTCAGACCGCTGAACGAAGTCGTCCACATTAGATTTGAAACCGCCATAGAGATATGCGCGAGCCGGTGGAGCGAAGTGCTGAAATTCTTTATCGTTGGCCACGCCAAGGCGCATGCTAACGCGCCCGGCGATATCGAACACCAGCAGGCCATTCATGAGAGCTGGCCTTCCTTCATTGTATTCCCGATCGACACGAAGGAGGGAAAAGGCCACTTGGCACCCCGTAAGCTCGCCCCGCTGCATTAGCGGGTAAACTTTAGCAGCGGCAGTAAGCGAGTTCCTGCGCAGCGGCCTGCTGATTTGCGCCGGCCATCGCAAGCACACATGCGGACATCGTCAGAGTTTTTGCGATGCTATGCATTGTTGCCCCCAACTCGCGGGTGCATGGGAGCACCACAGCTTGTTGAGGTCAACACATGGACGTCACTGGGTGCTCTTCCTTACAGCGTCCCTCAGTGGAAACAGCGCCCGCAGCCGCGGTTCACGCAACCACACCCCGCCCCACATCATCACCCCGACATAGACGCCGAACAGCACATGGCTGAACAGCGGACTGCCGATCCGCACATGCGTCGCCACCGCCCCGCCCAGATACGCCGTCAGCAGCACCGCCCCCAGCACCGCCGTCTGCGGCACAACATAGAGCACCGTGCACACCGCGAGGATTATGCCGAGCGGCAGACCCATCTCGCTCGGCCATCCCAGCTCCAGCATCGTCGTCTTCACGACGTCGAGCTGCAGCAGTTTCATCGTCGCATCCATGACGAGGAACAGCGTCACCAGACCTGTGAGCGCATACCCCGCCCATTTCATCCGCTTGTCAGAGCCCTGCATCGTCGTCTCCCGTCCCTCGATCCACGTCCGCTCAGAGCGTCTTCGCAAGCTCTTCCAGCTGCCGCGCGCACTGCGTCCAGCCTGGGACAAAACCCATCTGCTCGTGCTGCGCCTTGGCTTCGGCGGTCCAGTGACGCGCCCGCGCCGTGTATTTCGTCTTGCCGGGACCTGCGTCCTCGAACGTCAGCACGCCAACAAAGAACGGCGCGCCTTCCTTCGGAACCCAGTCGCCAATAAAGGCGTCAGAGAACACCAGCTTCGCGGCCCGGGATGACTTCGAGCCACTGGCCGGGGTTCGGAAACTCCTGCCCCTCAGGCGAGCGCATCGTGATCAGGCTGGCGCCCGCCCGGGCGCAGGTCCGTCACGACGGAGGGCGTCGTCCACGGCTTGGGCGCAAACCACTGCTTCAGCAGCTCCGCCTCGCTCCAGCAGCGATAGACCTTCTCGCGCGGCGCATCGAGGATCAGCTCGATGACGAGTTCATGGGCGGCTTCGGTCATGGCGTTTCTCTTCCCTGATGTCTGTGCGTCTCATCTTGTGACGCCCATAGGACGCAGGTCCAGAACCGATCCCGACACCTCCCCCGATTTTTTCGCCCAGAGTTACACCCCATTTTGTTGGACAGCGTCCGCAGCTATCCCACAAACGCCGAAAAATCTTCCCGAGTGATCTCAATCACTTGCGCAGAAAATATGCTGGATTGGCGTTTGGCAAATCGGCCGGGCTCCGTGCAGGCGCATGCTCCTCCGCATGACTCGAACACAAACGCGCCCATACGGAGTAGATTACCCCATCAAGCCGCCAGCCTTTGCTGGAGGCCATGCTGCGCGCGTTTGCCTGGCTCGTGTCCAACGTCGTCTCGCTGTTCGGAATGATCATCAACCGCCGCCCCCGTGATTGGCACACGGATGAGCGCGCGAAGACTCAGCTCCCGACGCCGAACGACCTCACACAGGAAACACGACAAGCCGAACCAACCGGCCTCTCCACTGGAAGCGGCCCTTCGGCCGCGTCCCCGGCGCAGGCCGGGGTCCAGACTCCGCACGAAGTGCGGACACGCAACCCGAGTGCGCTCCGCGCACTGACTGGACCCCCGCCTTCGCGGGGGACACGGGTTGATGCATGCGCGCTACTCTCTCCTGTCATTCCGGGCGAAGGCGCACAGCGCCGCAGACCCGGAACCCAGGGACCACGCGCACGACTGTCAGGACATGCACCCCTGGCTTCCCGCTTTCGCGGGAACGAAGTCCGTTCGCGTGTCTGAAATCAGCCTGAACTAACTCAGGCCTACATCCCCAACCCCACCCCCGGCCCCACAGCCGCAGGGATCGCGCCCTCACGCCTGCTTCTCACTCTCCGCAATCAGCCGGTCGATATGCGAGCGAATGTGCGCCGCGTCCGCTGCCGTCGTCGCCAGCGCAATCGCGCGATCGAAACTCTCCCGCGCCTCCCGCTTCCGGTCGAGCTGCAACAGCAGTCCGCCCTTCGCGCCGTGAAAATAGAAATAGCCCGCCAGTCTCTCGCCCAGCGGTTCGATCATCGCCAGCGCCGCTTCCGGCCCCTTCGTCTTCGACACCGCAACCGCGCGGTTCAGCGTCACCACCGGCGATGGCTGCAACTTCTCGAGCGTCGCATACAGCGCATCGATCTCCGCCCAGTCCGTCTGGTCGAAAGCCGGCGCCCGCGCATGCAGCGCCGCAATCGCCGCCTGCACCAGATAGGCGCCCGTCTTCCTGTGCCGTATCGCCTTGTCGATCAGCGCCAGCCCTTCCTGGATCAGCGCCTTCCGCCACAGCCGGCGGTCCTGATCTTCCAGCAGGATCGTCTCGCCTTGCGAGTCGAACCGCGCCGGCTGACGCGAATGCTGCAGCAGCATCAGCGCCAGCAATCCCATCACTTCCGGCTCTGTCTGAAACATCCGAAGCGTCAGCCGCCCAAGCCTTATCGCCTCGTCCGCCAGGTCCGCGCGCGCATCATCCTTCGGCCCCGCCGAATACCCCTCGTTGAAGACGAGGTAGATCATCTGCATCACGACGGCCAAACGCTCAGCCCGTTCGACCGGCCCCGGCGTCTCGAACGGCACGCCTGCATCGGCGACCTTCGCCTTCGCCCGCGTGATCCGCTGCTCCATCGCCGCTTCGCTGACGAGAAACGCCCGCGCGATCTGCTTCACCGAAAGCCCCGACACGATGCGCAGCGCCAGCGGAATCTGTTGCGTCGCCGGCAGGTCGGGATGACAGCAGATGAACATCAGCCGCAGCACGTCATCGCGATACTGGCTGTCGTCCAGCCGCTCCGCCATCGGCGTCTCGACGTCCTCGAGATCGGAAATCTGGTCTTCATCCGGCAGCGCCGTCTGCCGCGATGTCTTGCGGATCTGGTCAAGCGCCGCATTGCGCCCCACCATGATCAGCCACGCCGTCGGATCACGCGGCGGACCATTGACCGTCCAGTTCCGCAAGGCGCGCAGGCACGCTTCCTGATAGGCTTCTTCGGCTGCATCGAGATTGCGGAAATACCGCAGCAACGCCGCCACCGCCTGCGGCCGCGATGAAACCAGCGCCGCCTCGATCCAGCCCGGCTCGATCACTTTGCTGGAACCTTGTCGCCCGCGTAGTCGCGTTCGGTCGCATACGCTTCATTGATCGGCCCGCCCGGCAGGTAGAGCTGGATCGGACGCAGCTCGTAGGCGCCACCCGGATTGGCCTTGCCGAGATCGCGCGCGAACTCCAGACCTTCATCCAGTCCGTCGACATCGATGATGTAGAAGCCGAGCAGCGCCTCTTTCGTTTCCGCATAGGGTCCGTCGATCACCATGTCGCTCTGCTTGTGCAGCGTCGTCGCGGCCGACGTGGGCAGCAGGCGGATCGAGGGCTTCAGCTTGCCCGCTTTCTCCCACTTGTCATGCGCCTTCGTCAGGGCCGCCATGACGGCGTCGTCCTGCTCCCTGGTCCAGCCACAGACCATCTCTTCATTGTTGTAGCAAAGGACTGCGTAAAGCATCGGGGCGCCTCTCATGAGCCTAGGACGCGCGAGGATAGCCTCACCCGACACCCAACCGCAAAGAGTTGCAGAGGCCTATCGCTCGGCCAGCAGGACGTTCAGCTCGTCCACAATCGCGGGCAGCGCATTCAGCGAATAACCCTCATGGTTGTGCACCACCCGGCCGTCCTTCCCGATGATGAACATGTGCGGAATCGCGTCGATCCCGTAGGCATTCGAGACGCGATCGTACTCGTCGAAAGCCAGCCGCACGCCGGCATTCTCAAGCGCGTCAAACAGGGCCCGATACTTCGCACGCGAGGGTTTCGAGCTGTATTCCTTCCAGTTCACCGCCACCACCTGCAGCCGGTCGGGACCTACCTTTTTCTGAATGGTCGCCAGGATCGGCAGTTCGTTCAGGCAGGGCCCGCACCAGGTCGCCCAGAACGTTACGATGACGATCCGGCCCGTCATGGCCTCCAGCTCGACCATCCGGCCAGCCGAGTCCTTGAGCGAAATCGGCGGCGGCGCCTCCCCCTCGGCAATGACGACGGCGGGCGCGGCAGGAGGCTTGGCCAGCGATGCCTGACAGGAAACCAGCACCACGGCCGCAAGCAGTACAGCCGCGCGCAAAATTCTCGCCAAACTCATCCCAGCCCCCTGACCGCCGTGAAGCGTGGGCTGAGCCTCAGCGGGCGTCAAGCTTCAGAAAGTTCCCGATATGCGGATCGAGAACACCTGTGTCCCGTCGGGTCCGCCCTTCTGCTTGCGTTCCTCGATCTGGCGCACGATGCCGGTCGACCGCTCTGCCGCAGTGCTGTTGAGCGGGTCGGCCTGATAGAAAGTCCTCACGCGCGTCTCGGCCGGATGGAAGATGTTGCTGGCGGAGAGCCGCACGGTCGCGCCGGGAATCCACGCCGGGCTCTCCACGAAGAAGTCGAGCCGGTTGGTCGGGCGATCATAGAGGATGTCTTCCGCGACCTTGTACTCATGCCGGTCCGACAGCGCCGTCGTGCTCGCGCCCCACGCCAGTCTTCAGTTCCGGCAGGTCATGACGGAACGAAGCATTGTAGGTCCACTCGCGCTCGTTCGAGAACCGGCGGCTCTCGCCCGTCACCGGATCGGTCACATCGGTTTCCTGATACATGCCCGAGAAGCGAACCTCGGCATTTGGCAGCATCGGCGCGAGCGACAGCGTCCCGCGCAACTCGACGCCCGAGCGCGTGCCGTCGCCGATATTGCCCGGCGCATCGAACGTATCGAGCGTCCCGCCCGTGCAGTCGACAGCCGGCGTCGTCGGCACGCAGATGGTGCGCGGGATGAAGTCCTGCACATCCTCCACCTGATCGTGGAACACGGCCATGGTCACCGCCGCGCGCGGGCCCAGCTTGTGCTCCCACTCGAGGCGGGCCTTCCACGTCTTCTCCGGCTCGAGGTTCGGGTTGCCGATCAGCTGGCTGGCGTCGACCACGTTGATCGCGGAGGCGAACTCGACGAAGTCGAGCTGCGCCACGTCGCGCGTGATCGAGGTGCGCACCTGATCCGCCTCGCTCGCCTGCCAGGTCAGCGTCGCGCGCGGCTTGGGATAGGAGAACTCGCGCTCCTTCTGCTCGTCGCCCGTCTGCTTGATGGTCGAGGCCTCGTAGATGAACCCCGTCTCCAGCGTCAGCGCCGGCGAGATTTTCCAGACATCGGTGATGAACGGTTCGATGCGCGTCTCTTCCACGCGCGTGTCCGACACCGGCAGAAACTGCGCCACGGGTCCCGCGCCGGTGTTGTTGAAGATGTCGAGCGTCGTCTCGCGGAAGTTGAATGCGCCTTCGACGCCAAAGTCGATCGTGTGATCGCTTGTCGGCCGCCACGTCGCAAAGCCTCGCGCCACGCGCTCGCCCGCCTCGGTCGTGCGGTTGATCGTCTGCGTGTTGGCGAGACCGCCGGGGCCCGCCGTGCCGGTCGGCGTGAAGATGCGGAAGACATCGTCCTGGTCGACGCTGGTGAAGGTCGCGACCGCAATGCCCTTCACAGACAGCTCCGGCGAGAACCTGTGCTCCCAGTCGCCGCCGACTTCCGCCGTGTAGTTGTCGCTGTATTCGCTGAGCCCGAAAGTCCCACGCCGGAACACGTCCGTCGGCGAATAGTCGACCGACCCGATATTGGTCGTATTCCAGGTCGGCGCCGCCTGCGCGTTGAAGCTCACCGTATCCTGCGCCGTCGGCCGCCATTTCAGCACGCCAGACCCCTGCACGCCGATATAGTTCGGCTGTCCGAACTGGTCGCGATAGAACAGCAGCGCGCCCGCCGGATTGCGCACCGCCTCGAGGCTTTCCGTTCGGCCGCGCAGGTTTGGCGCCTGCAGGTCGATCGTCAGGTCTGCATTCTCGCCCAGAGAAAATGTCTTGGTCAGCTGCAGCCCCCAGCCAACCCTCTCCGAATACTGGATGTCGCGCAGGTCCACGACCCATGTCGTCGGCGAGCCGCCTTGCGTCGCCTTCTTCAGCACAACGTTGACCAGCTGAGTCTGGCCGCGCACGTCGGCGTTCGACGCGCTGCCCGAGATCAGCTCGATACGCAGGACGGAATCCGCCGGAATCCGCTTCAGCTGTTCGGAGATCAGCACTTTCGACGATGGCCGCTCGCTATTGACCAGCACGTTGCCCGCCGTCGCGCCAAAGCCGCGCAACACTTCGCCGTCGTCGATGTCGAAACCGGGAACACGGTTCACGATGTCGGCTGCGGTCACGGGATTGAACTGCTTGAAGTACGCCGCTTCGAAAACCTGCACGCCTTCAGCCGCTTTGGCGTCGCCCGCCTTTGCTTCCACCGGCGTCGGCGCAGCCGTACCCTGTGCAAAAGCAACCGGCGCCAGCCCCGCTGCCAACACGAGGAGGCTGGCCGCCCGGCGAACCGGACGTCCCTGCATAGTGTTGACCATTGCGGTCCTCCCCGATCGGTGTAAGTTCATTATCTGAACTGACCGTCGCCTGCTTCTCTGGGCCGGTCAATTGCGCGGCGGACACACTGTCCGCACGATTTCGGGAGAATGCTCGTGCGCTGGAGCGAGATCGACACCATTCCCTGCCCCGTCGCGCAGGCGATGTCGGTGATCGGCGATGCCTGGACGATCCTGATCATCCGCGACGCCATGCGCGGCACAACGAAGTTTGATGATTTCCAGCGCTCCACCCGCGCCTCGCGCGCTGTCGTCGCGGAGCGGCTGGCCCGGCTGGTCGATCATGGCGTGATGGAGCGCAAACAGTACGAGGCGCATCCGCCGCGCTACGCCTACACGCTGACCCCGCGCGGGCGCGCCCTCCAGCCGGTGCTGATGATGATGGCGCACTGGTCGGAAACGCAGTTGCCGAAACCGACGCGTTCGACGGGCCGCCGCCACACCACCTGCGGCCACACATTCACGCCCGTGGTCACCTGCTCGGAGTGCGGCGAAGCCGTGGGCCCTGAGACGATCACCTATGATCGCCCGCGTGCCGCCGCCGAAAAAACCTGACGCGGAGCCGCCGTTACACGCTTGCAGAAACTGGGCGAGGGGCGGACCGCAGGAGGACGTGGCGCGGGCCAGCTATCGGAGATCCCATTCCGGACGGGGGCCGGGACCGGCAGGCTGCACCGAAGCAGCCCGCCCCTCTATCCGCTCACCTCTGAAGGGAGCGGAATCTCGATCATCAGAACGATCCTCTCAGCGTGATGCCATAGGTGCTCGGATCGCCCGGCAGGCCGGCGTAGTAGCCAGAGCTCGAACCACCCACCGACAGGATCTCGAAGTATTCCTCGTCGAGGATGTTCTTGCCCCAGGCAAAAACGTCCCAACCATCGTCGCCGCGGAACCCCACGCGCGCATTGAGCAGCGAGTAGCCATCGACGTTCAGATAGTCAGACTCGGTGGGGCTCGACGAGAAGTCGCTCCGGAAGCTGGCGTCGACGGCGGCAAAATACTCGCCGTTACGTTTGCTGAAGACGCCCGGCAGCGTGAACTCGCCGCCGACCGAACCTGCCCATTCCGAAACGCCAGGCAGGCGTGTGCCCGATGCATCGACGACCTGGACTGCGCCGCCCGAGTCCTCCAGCGCGGGAGGAGCCCCGGTGAAGGTGTCGAACTTGGCGTCCGTCCACGCGAGATTGCTGTAGATCGAGAAGTTGTCGCTGAGCTTGGCAGCGCCGTCGAACTCGACACCCTTCACGATCACTTTTTCCGCGTTGGCCAGATAGCCGCGCAGAACGCCAACCTGTCCGTTCACGACGTTGACCTGATAGTCGTCCACCGTGGTCTGATAGGCCGCAAAGTTCGCCGTCACGCCCGGCAGCGGGCTGGTCTTGAGGCCGAGCTCGATATGCCTTTCGCTTTCCGGCTTCACGGTCGCGAGCTGGACGGCAACGTTGCCGAGCGAGTCCAGCGGCACGCCATTGTTGTTGAGGCCGAACGTCTTGAACGCCGTTGCGTAGGTTGCATAGGCGTGGATGCTGTCCGTGAGGTCGTAGGAAACGGTCAGCTGACCGGAGACGTTGTCATCGCTTCCCGATGACTCATAGTTTTGCGGCGACAGCACGCTGAGTTCGAGCGCCCGAACCTGCGATGCCTGAGTCGGTGTCAGGGCCGAGGTATCGAGCTGGCCGTAGATCGTCGCGATGTAGTGACCTTGCTTCTTGTCGTAGTTGAAGCGAAGGCCCGGCGAGATCGTCAGCTGATCCGTCACCTTCCAGTTGATGTTGCCGAACAGCGCCGCGCTGGTGTGGTCGGAGAGAATGTTGGTCTTCTGGCCGTAACCATCGAGCAGGCCCGGCGTGGTCGCGCCTGCGGCTGTGGGATTGAGGAGGAAGCGCCACGCCGCAGCGCCCTGCTCCTGCTGGCCCAGCGTCTTAGTGACCTGGTTGAACCAGAAGGCGCCGACGACGTAGTCGATATTGTCACCGAGATTGCCCGCGTAGCGCAGCTCCTGCTGCCACTGATATTGCTTCGAGGGGTTGGCCGAGATCGTGGTGATCGGCAGGCCAAGGAAGTCGCGGTCGTTCTGCGGATCCCAGATCCAGTAACGCCAGGCCGAAACCGAGGTCAGCGTACCGGGCCCGACATCCCAGTCAGCGGTGACGGCAACGCCGCCGAAATCGGAATACGAGCGGTGCGCCGTGTCGAGATCGGTGACACGGTCAAACGGGTTTAGACTGGCAGGCTGGTAGTTGAAGAACGCTGCTTGCGCCGCGAACTGACGATTGAGCGGGCGCTGGGTCGGCACGACGCCGACGAAGACCGTGCCATAGCCCTCGGGACGCTGCACCGTATTGTCTGCCGTCACCCGCACACTCAGCGTATCGCTCGGCTGCCACAGCAGCTGCAGGCGCGCACCGATGTTGTTGAGGTCGTTGAGATCGTCCTGGAAGGTCGTGTTGTAGAGCACGCCGTCGCGCTGCGTGCCCGAGAATGAAAGGCGATAGGCCAGGTTATCCGTGAGCGGACCGGTCGTCGTGGCCTTGGCCTGGAAATAGCCGAGGTTGCCGTAGCTCAGATCGATATCGGTCGACGGCACGAACTCCGGCTTCTTCGTCGTGACGTTAATGGCGCCGGCCGTGGTGTTCTTGCCATAAAGCGTGCCTTGCGGTCCGCGCAGGACTTCGAGACGCTCGACGTCGATGAAGTCCATCACGGCGGCGGCCGGGCGGGCGTAGTAGACGCCATCGACATAAAGGCCGACGCCCTGTTCGATGCCGTCGTTGGTCAGGCCAAACGGCGCGCCAAGGCCACGGATGTTGATCTGCGAGTTGCGCGGGTTGGTCGAGTAGAACTGGACCGAAGGAACCAGCTGGGTGAGCTTGCCGGCGTTGAACGCACCGGTTTCAGCCAGCGTGTCTTCGCTCAGAACAGCCACCGCGATCGGTACGTCCTGCACGTCTTCCTCGACGCGGCGGGCGGTCACGATGACCCGGTCGCCACTGGCGAGGGGCTTGGGCGCAACCTGCTGATCCTCGGTATTGGGGCCGGCCTGAACCACGTCCAGCGTGACCGGTGCAGCCTGTTCCTGGGCAAGGGCGGGAGCGGCCATAAGCACGAGCGCGGCGAAGGAGATGCCGTAGCGAATATGGTTACTCGACCACATCACATCAGTATCAAATCGATTGGTCACAGCAAGTCCTCCATATACGCGAGACAACCCGCGCCGTCGGAGAGCATGAAGGCACATAACACGACTGAGTTGGTAGTATTAGTGGGCTTTAGAATTTCTGCACATTTCAGCTCTGGCCTAATCGTTGAGCTGGACCACTTTCTGCGACCGGCAAGGTCCGGCCCTTTCCGCTCGCGAGTCCGGGCCCCACATGCTAAAATCCCTGCTCTGGTCAAAATTCCGAAGGACACCTCCCCTGCCAACCACCCCCCCGACCGCGAAAAAGGCCGCGGCCAAGAAAGCCCCCGCCAAAAAGGCCGCCGCTAAAAGCGCAGCCGCCAAGCCGGTCGCCGAGAAGCAAATCGAAGTCGCTCCCGCGTACACTTCGCCCGATCCGCTCGAACTCGCTCTCCTCGTGGTGAAGCAGCTCGATGACGACAAGGCCGAGAACATCCTCAACATTCCGCTGAGCGGAAAATCGCCCATGGCTGACGCCATGATCGTCGCGTCCGGCCGTTCGGCGCGGCACGTCTCGGCGCTTGCCGATCACGTTGCGCGCAAACTCAAGGAAGCCGGCGCGTCGCAGGTCCGTATCGAAGGCCTGCCAAATGCCGACTGGGTGCTGATCGATGCGGGCGATGTCATCGTCCACATCTTCCGTCCTGAAGTGCGCGAGTTCTACAATCTCGAGCGCATCTGGGGCCCCGAAGCGACGCACACGCCCCGCGCCGCCGCCAACTGATCGCTGACACAGCTTGCGTATCCGCATCCTCTGCGTTGGCCGCATGAAGGACGGGCCGGAGCGCGAGCTGGTCGACGACTACATCGCCCGCGCCCAGAAGACCGGAAAGCAGCTCGGCTATCGCGGCGTCGAAGAAGCCGAACTCAATTCGTCCACCAAGGATGATGAAGGCCAGCGCCTGCTCGCGCGGCATGGCCAGGGTATCCTGATCCGGCTCGACGAGCGCGGCGAAGCCTGGACCTCGCAGGATCTGTCGAAGCGCCTCGCGCGCTGGCGGGATTCCGGCGAGGACGCGGTCAGCTTCGTGATCGGCGGCGCGGATGGAACCTCGCCCGCAATTGCCGCAGCCGCCCGGCACACCGTCAGCTTCGGCGTCCAGACCTGGCCGCACAAGCTGGTGCGCGTGATGATCGCCGAGCAGGTCTACCGGGCCCTTTCGATCGAGGCCGGATCACCCTACCACCGTGAGTAATGCGCCGGCTTGTCCTCGTCCTGCTGCTTCTGGCTACCCCCGCTGCGGGCCAGTCCCGTCCGGTGCCACGCACCTTTTCGCAGGACGACCTCAAGAAAGCTGAAGCTGCCCGCGACGCCGCCCTCGCCCGTGTCCGCAAACTCGAAGCCGCCTCCGCCTCCGCCTCCCGCGCCCTCTCCGCCATCGACACCGACCTGCTGGCGGCGGCGTCCGACGCGACCGCGCGGGAAGAGGCGGCCTACGCGGCAGAGGAACAGCTGATGCTGCTGACCGACGAGTCGCAGACCGCATCCGCAACGCTGGTATCCGACCAGGCTGCGATGGATGACTTGCTCGCTGCCTTGATGACGTTCGGATCGCGCCAGCCGCCCGCGCTCGCCGTCAATCCGCAGGACGTCTCCGGCGCCGTCCGCGCCGCCATCCTGATGTCCGACACAGCCCCCGCCCTGAAAGCTCGGGCCGCGGACCTGCGCAAACGCCTCGCCGCCATCAACGACATTGCCGACGCCACGCGGACGCAACAGGCCTATCTCGTTTCGGCAACCGGCGCGCTCGATGCCCGCCGCGAGGAAATCTCGGCGCTCGCCGAAGAGAAGCGCCGCGCCCAGGTAAATCTCGACGCTGAAACCAAGGCCGCCCGCGCAACCGCCAACCGCCTCGCCAGCGAAGCCGACGACCTGCGCGGCCTGCTCGACAGCCTCGCCCGCGCCGCGCCGCCCCAGCCATCGCAGAAGCCATCGCAGAAACCCGGCGCCAAGCCGCCCGTGAAGCCCGCTGCCTCAACGCCGGCAAAGCCTTCGGGCAAGCCCGCCACAACGACCGCCATCAAACCTTCGACAACCGCACCGCTCAATCCGGTGGTCGGAACGCCGCTCCGGCGCTTTGGCCGCACCATCGACGGCGAGAAGCAGGAAGGCCTCACCCTGACCGCGCGCGCCGGCGCAACCGTCATCGCCCCGCTGGATGCGCGCGTTCAGTTTTCGGGACCGTTCCGGACCTATGGCCAGATGGCGATCCTGGACGTCGGCGGCGGGGTGCTGGTGGTCGTTTCGGGGCTGGAAACCCTTTATCCGGAGGCCGGACAGTGGGTTCTGGCGGGGGAACCGATCGGCCGCATGGCTGACAGGAAATCGCCCTCCCCCGAACTTTATCTCGAAGTAAGGCGGCAGGGACATCCCGTGGATCCGGAAACCTGGCTGGGTAAGCGCGGTTAACCCAGCGCCGCCCGGTTGCTGATAAAACCGCAGCCAGATGCGGAAAGTAGGCGGCGCGACGCCTCGGCATGTTGAACTTCGCGGATATGGCGTCAAAGTGAGAGCGGACGTCGGGCGATGAACAAGGAGCAGCGCAGCATGCGCAAGTGGTGGTTGGCCCCGGTTGTTGGCGCCGGACTGTTGGCAGCGACCGTTGGCGTCTCGGCATTCGCCGTGACGACCAATCAGTCCGCCAAGAAGGCCGAGGTGTATCAGCAGCTCGACTTGTTCGCGGATATCCTTGCGAAAGCGCAAGCCAATTACGTCACCGAGTTCGACACGAACGACGCCGTGGAAGCCGCGATCAACGGCATGCTCGCCTCGCTCGATCCGCACTCGTCCTATCTCGACCCCGAAGATTTCAAGGACATGCAGACGCAGACGTCCGGTGAATACGGCGGCCTCGGCATCGAGGTCACCGCACAGGATGGCTTCGTGAAAGTTGTGTCGCCGATGGACGGCACACCGGCTTTCCGCGCTGGCATCAAGTCCGGCGATTTCCTCACCGCCATCGATGGCAAGTCGATCGTCGGCCTGCCGCTCAATGACGCCGTGAAGCAGATGCGCGGCGCCGTCGGCGCCCCCCTCGCCGTCACGGTTGTTCGTGATGGCGTGGAGCCATTCGACGTCAGCATGACGCGCGAAGTGATCCGCCCCGAAGTCGTCAAGGTGAAAGCCGTCGGCGATGTTGGCTATATCCGCATCACCACGTTCAACGAGCAGACCGTCAAGGCGCTCGACGCTGGCATGGAAAAAGTCCGCAAGGACGTGAAGGGCCAGCTCAAGGGCCTCGTGCTCGACCTCCGCGATAACCCCGGCGGCCTGCTCGAAGCCTCGATCGAAGTCACCTCGCGCTTCGTCAATGGCGGTGAAGTGGTCTCCACGCGTGGCCGCCGCGAAGGCGACCAGCGCCGCTACAATGCCGTGCGCGCCGCACGCTTCCCCGAAGTGCCGATCGTCGTCCTCGTGAATGGCGGCTCTGCATCGGCAGCCGAGATCGTCGCCGGCGCCCTGCAGGACCGCAAGCGCGCGGTCATCATGGGCGTCACCTCGTTCGGCAAGGGATCGGTCCAGACCGTCCTGCCGCTCGGACCGGGCAAGGGCGCGATGCGCCTAACCACCTCGCGCTACTACACGCCCGCTGGCCGTTCGATCCAGGGCGCAGGCATCGACCCCGATTTCGAGGTCGCGCCGATCCGCCTGTCGGACAAGGACATCGCCGATCTGAAAACCCGCGCTGCGCGCTTCACCGAAGCCTCGCTCCCCCACGCCCTCGAAAACGAGCAGGGCGCCGAGCGCAAACCGCCGCACGTTCCGGCCGACATGCCACCGGCCGACTACAAGGGCGAGGACTACCAGCTCGACCAGGCTGTCGCCCTGATCCGCGCCGGCAAGGCGACGCCGGGCGCCTCCAGCGCCATGGCGGCGACACCCGCCCCCGTCACGCCCTAAGGTCACACCGTAAGGCCGATTGACGACTCCGAATTGAGAAAGGCCCGGCGCAGAAGCCGGGCCTTTTTCACATTCGCCCTGCTCTGGCGTCGCCAATTCGAATTTCTTCAATCTTTTCAGTTAGCTCGATGGATGAAACGCCGCAGGTTCGTTTCCGCGTTCTTAACGATGCAGACCGCAAAATCGGCAGTTCGTCGCGTAGTCGAGAGAATGCCATGTCCGCCACCCGGGCCGCCCCTATCGCCGAAGGCTCCGCCATTCGCACGGGCCTCAGCCACGTCGCGCTGAGCCTTGCGGTATTCGGAACGCTGGGCGCCGGCGCGATCGGCGCGACATTCCTTTTCGGCGATGAATCCGCCGCCGCCCCGCGCGTTGAACTCGCGCTCTACTCCGAACAGAACGGCCCGCCGCCGCTGCTGAAGAACCGCTCTCCGCTCGAGGCGCTCGACGCCAGCGCGGCCAAGCCGACACTCGGCATCGAATACGCCGACGCTGACGATTCCGCGCTGGACAGCGAAGGCGGCGATGGCGCCGAGCCGTCGATGACCATCACCGAGATCGCCTCCAACGCTCCCACGGCCAAGGCCTTGCCGCGCGCCCCCATCTCCGGCTTCGTCGAGCGCACCGGCGCGGGCGACCTGCCCAAGATCGGCGCCGATGGCCGCACGCCTGCCCAAGCCTATGCCCGCCCGTTCGCCGCTACCGCCGGCACGCCGCGCATCGCCCTGATCGTCGGCGGTCTTGGCATGACGCAGAAGCACACGCTCGCGGCGATCAACGAGCTGCCCGCCGAAGTCACGCTGTCCTTCGTGCCCTACGCGCCGAACCTGCAGGACTGGATCAACAAGGCGCGCGCTGCCGGCCACGAAGTCCTGCTCGAGCTGCCGATGGAAGCCTACGACTATCCGAACGTCGACACCGGCCCGCTCACGCTGGTCACCAGCGCCAAGCCGGACGAGAACGTACGCCGCCTCAACGTGCTGCTCGGCAAGGCCACCGGCTATTTTGGCGTCACCAACTATCAGGGCGCCCGCTTCGCAACGGACGCTGCCGCCGCCCAGCCTGTGATGAAAGTGCTGAAAGATCGCGGCTTGGTGTTCCTGCACGACGGCGCTGCCGCCCGCTCCGCCCTACCGCAGGCGGCAGACGCGACCGGCCTCGATTTCACCGTCGCAGACCGCATCGTCGACGCTGACCTCAATGCAGACTCGATCGACCGCGAACTCCTCGCTCTTGAAGCGCTCGCCATCCAGAACGGCCACGCGATCGGCGTCGGCTTCGCCTACCCGGTCACGATCGAACAGTTCCGTCTCTGGGCCGAAGGCCTGAAGGCCAAGGGCTACCAGCTTGCTCCCGCCTCGTCGGCCGCAGGCGTCGTGACCCGTCCGTGAGCACACCGGGCCATCCGCATCAGGCCCAGCCGCATCAAGGTGGCCGTGACCCCTCACTCTATCGGCCCAATGTCGGCATCGCGATCTTCTCGCGCAAAGGCCATGTCTGGCTTGGCCGGCGCACCGGCGCGCGCAAGGACGACACTCGCTATGCCTGGCAGATGCCGCAAGGCGGCATCGACCGCGGCGAGACGCCATCCGAGGCGGCCCTGCGCGAACTCGGCGAGGAAACCGGGCTTGAGCCCGATCAGGTCGAACTGCTCGAGGAGCTTGAGCCCTGGCTGTTCTACGACTTCCCACCCGCACTGAAGGCCCGCCTCACCGGGCCGTATTACGGCCAGCGCCAGAAATGGTTCGCCTACCGCTTCATCGGCTCCGACACGGATTTCCGGCTCGACAAGCACACCGTCGAATTCGACGCGTGGAAGTGGGCCGACCTGAAAGATGCGCCGGACCTCGTCATCCCATTCAAGGCCGCGGTCTATCGCGAAGTCGCCACGGGTTTTGCGAAGTGGACAGCCGAGGCGTGACGCGCCTCTCCGCCGAGCGCGGATGGGCCGTGCACAAACGACAGCGTACTTTGGACTGAGGCGAGACTAGTTCAGCGCGGCGCGCAGCGCTTCCAGATAAGCCAGACGCTCAGCTGCGAGTTTGCGGCGGGTCTCGTCGCCCGGATCGGTGGCGTCCGAACGAATGCGCACGATCTGCGCGTCGATGTCTGCTGCGTCCACATCGGACAGGCGCACGGCTTCTTCGGCCAGGATGGTGAGGCCCGCAGGCGTCACGTCGGCAAAGCCGCCACGCACGAAAACCGGAGTTACGCCTTGTTCTTCGTAGATGCGGACAACGCCGGGCTTCAGCACGGTCATGAACGGCGCATGCATCGGCAGGACGCCGAACTCGCCTTCCACGCCGGGGGCGTCGACCTGTTTCACGTTGCCGGAAAACAGCTCGCGCTCGGGCGAAACCAGCGAGAAATGGAGCGTGTCAGCCATAGCCAATTCCTGGGAGGGTGTCCCTGTTGCGGGGCCGGTCTATCAGGCCTGAAACCCCTGTAAAGGCGGCAGTTTGACTAAAAGGTCCGGAGCGTAACCACAGCAATTTCAGGAGGTTGGTTGAGACGGGCCGGCAGGACCGACGTGCCCACCCCGCCCGAAACATAGAGCCAACGCCCGCGGTCCTCGTAGAGCCCGCACGGCCAGCGCTCAGACCCGGGCGAGACGTTTATCGGCCGGCCAATGAAGGGCAGGTTGACCTGCCCGCAATGGGAATGCCCCGCCAGGGTAAGAGCAACCCGTTCCGGCGCCGTCGCGAAAACGTCCGGCCAGTGGGCCATGACGATCACCGGCTCGCTCTCGTCCAGGCCCTGCAGCGTCTCGATGTAGGAGGGCTGCGTCCGCTTCGATTCATAGTCCGCCAGCCCGCCAAGCCAGAACACGCCGCCGCTGCGCGGTATCCGCACCCGCTGGTTCTCGAGCACCTGCACCCCGGCGGCGACAAGCCCCTGCTCCACGGCGCCGGAATCGTACCACCAGTCGTGATTGCCCAGCACGGCCCAGACGCCCAGCGGCGCTTTCAATCGGCTGAACGCCGCCAGCCCCTCATTGATCGTCTCACGCTGACCTTCGCTGCGTTCGGCGGATGGCGCGTGACCGTCCACGAAATCGCCCAGCAACAGCACGATGTCCGGCTGCTCCGCCATCATGCGGTCGATCACAGCGTTGAGCCCAGGCAGCCCGACATGCGGCCCATCGGTGTGCGTGTCGGAAATCACGCCGATGCGCAGCGGCGGCCCGCTCCACGTACGGCTCGCCACTTCGACGCGGCGCACCTCCAGCGTTTCCGGCTCCCACAGGAAGGCGCGTATGCCTGTGAGCCATACCGCGCTCACCAGAATGATGGCGCTCCAACCGATCCATCCCGGCCCACGTCCGCGTTTCAGTCCGCGCCATAGCCCGAAGAGGAGCAGCGCCGGCCAGGCGACCGCGCCGATACGCGCCAGCAGGAGAATGATGTCGTCCATCGGCTTTGGGCGATCCTACTGCGCCGCGAACACGGTGGCAGTGACGACGCTGAATGTCGACCTGTTGCCGCTTGCACCCGGCTCCGCGCCGACAAGTTGCACCGTCACCCGCTTGCCCTCGTGCGATCCTACCAATGTCTGCGTGAACCCGCCGGCTGGAGACGCTGCTCCCGCCAAAGCCTCGAACCCCGCCGCCGACAGCGCTTGTGACACATTCAGGATCGTCGGCGCCGATGGCGGACCATAAACCGCCGCAACACAGCGGCCTGCCGTCTCGCGTACCGTGACCACGCCGCGCGCTTCGGCAACTTCCCACACCGTCTCGCTGGCGCCCGCGCCGGCCTGCCGCCGCGTCTCGGCATCCTGCGTCGGCTGCAACCGTCCATCACGCGCCGCCGCCACCGCACTCACCCCCGCCCCCACCACCGCCTCCACACACCCCTCCACGACCGCCCGCCGGAAAGCCTGTCCCGCCGCCTCGGGCGACAGGTCGGCCGACACCGCCGCACGCTGGGCGAAAGCAGGCAGCGTCACCGCAATTGCGGCCGCCAGTAGCATGCCAGATCTCTTCATGCGTGTTCTCCCGACACGCCCCACACTAGCGGTTGGCGCGGCGAGACTCCAGCAGTCCCAACACGCGATCAGGACGGGTGAACCAGTCAGCGACGCCTGCCGTATCAAGCGCATGAAAGCTGCCCTCAACCGCCGCACCGTCCTTGCCGCCTTCGCCGCAACGCCTCTTGCCTGCACGACGCTGCAGGCGGGCCCACCTCCGGCAGCGTCCATCGGCCCCTTGCTGCGGGGCGCAGATATCAAGGGCGACATCGCCATCCTGCGCCGCGCCTACGAACAGCTGCATCCCGGCCTTTACCGCTATTCCACTCACGTCGAGATGTCCGCCCGGTTCGACCAGCTCGAACGTGACTTCAGCGCCGACCAAGCGATGGGCCAAGCTTACCTCACCCTGTCGCATTTCCTTGGCACAGTCCGGTGCGGCCACACCTACGCAAATTTCTTCAATCAATCCGACGCCGTCGCGGACCTCCTGTTCAAGACGCACACCAACCTCCCCTTTCATTTCCGTTGGCTTGGCGAGCGGATGGTGATCGATCGGAATCTGTCGGGCGATGCGCGTCTGGCGTCGGGAACGGTTGTGCTCGCGATCGATGGCGTTCCCACAAATCTTATCCTGCGCACGCTGATCCCTTATGCGCGCGCGGATGGCAGCAATGACGACAAGCGTCGCGCGCTGCTGGAAGTGCGTGGCTTCGATCGCTTCGAGACGTTTGACGTTTTCCATCCGCTGCTTTTCCCCGTCAAAGCCAGTGGATTCGACCTGCGCGTTCGTACGTCCGCTGGCGTCGAGACGAACGTGACGGTCGCGCCGCACGGACCCGCCGAGCGCAAGGCGGCGATGAACATCGAGATCGACGCGGACGCACAGCAATGGGCCTTTGCAATGAGGGGCGCGACTGGCGTGCTCACCATGCCGAACTGGGCGCTGTACGACAGCAAGTGGGACTGGCGCGGCTGGCTTGACGGCGCCATGGCCCAGCTTGTCAGCGCAAAGGCGAAAGGCCTGATCGTTGATCTGCGCGGCAATGAAGGCGGGCTCGATTGCGGCCACGAGATTGTGGCGCGGCTGATCGACAAGGATCTCGAACTCTCGGGCGACGAACGCCGCGTGCGTTACCGCAGGACGCCGGACGATCTCAATCCCTATCTCCACACCTGGGACAAGTCCTTCCGCGACTGGGGCGATGACGCAACCGGGATCGGCGGTGGCTTCTATCGCCTCAAGTCGGAAACCGGCGATGCCGAGATCATCGCGCCCAAAGGCCCTCGCTTCACAGGCAAGGTTGTCGTGCTGATCGATGCGCAGAACAGCTCGGCGACTTTCCAGTTCGCCCAGCGCATGCGCGATCTTGGCCTCGGCGCCCTGTGCGGACAACCGACCGGCGGCAACCAGCGCGGCATCAATGGCGGCGCGTTCTTCTTCCTGCGCCTGCCCGCTTCAGGCCTCGAGGCAGACCTGCCGCTGATCGGCCGCTTCCCGCTGACGCCAAAACCGGACGCAGGTCTCACGCCGGATATTCGCGTCGATCTAACTGCAGAAGACATCGCCGCCGGCCGCGACCGCGTGATGGAGACGGCGCTCGCAGCTATTGTCTAAAAAAACAGGCGCGGATCGCTCCGCGCCTGCTTCAAACTTTGCAACTGATCGAGAAGATCAGGCCGCTTCGGCAGCCATTTTCTGTGCCTTGGCAATCACGTCTTCGATCTTGCCGCACATCAGGAACGCCTGTTCCGGGATGTCGTCATACTTGCCTTCGAGGATTTCCTTGAAGCCCTTCACGGTGTCTGCCACCGCGACGAACTGACCGTCGAGGTTGGTGAACTGCGAGGCCACGAAGAACGGTTGCGACAGGAAGCGTTCCACTTTACGGGCGCGCGAGACGACCAGCTTGTCGTCTTCCGACAGCTCGTCCATGCCGAGAATGGCGATGATGTCCTGCAGGCCTTTGTACTTCTGCAGCAGCTCCTGCACGCCGCGCGCGACGTTGTAGTGCTCTTCGCCGACAACGTTCGGATCGAGAATGCGCGAGGATGAGTCGAGCGGGTCGACGGCCGGGTAGATGCCTTTTTCCGAGATCGCGCGGTTGAGAACGGTCTGCGCGTCCAAGTGGGCGAACGAGGCGGCCGGGGCCGGGTCGGTCAAGTCGTCGGCCGGAACGTAGATGGCCTGCACCGAGGTGATCGAACCCTTGGTGGTCGAGGTGATGCGTTCCTGCAGCGCGCCCATGTCGGTCGCGAGCGTCGGCTGGTAACCCACCGCCGACGGGATACGGCCGAGCAGCGCCGACATTTCCGAACCCGCTTGCGTGAAGCGGAAGATGTTGTCGACGAAGAACAGGATGTCCTTGCCCTGGTCGCGGAAGTTTTCAGCGATCGTGAGGCCGGTCAGGGCGACGCGGGCGCGCGCGCCCGGCGGCTCGTTCATCTGGCCGAACACGAGCGAGCAGCGCGAGGAGCCGCCGCCGCCAGCCTGGTTCACGCCCGACTCCACCATCTCGTGATAGAGGTCGTTGCCTTCGCGCGTACGCTCGCCGACGCCGGCGAACACGGAGTAACCGCCGTAGGCTTTCGCGATGTTGTTGATCAGCTCCTGGATCAGCACGGTCTTGCCGACGCCTGCGCCGCCGAACAGGCCGATCTTGCCGCCCTTGGCGTACGGGCACAGCAGGTCGACGACCTTGATGCCCGTCGGCAGGATTTCCGGAACCGGCTTCTGGTCGACGAAGGACGGGGCGGGCTGGTGGATGCCGCGCAGGACCGAACGGTCAACCGGGCCGGCTTCGTCGATCGGCTCGCCGATGACGTTGAGAATGCGGCCCAGCGTGGCTTCGCCAACCGGCACCGAGATCGTGTTGCCCGTGTCCGAGACTTCGTGACCGCGCGTGAGACCTTCCGTCGAGTCCATCGCGATGGTGCGCACGGTGTTCTCGCCGAGGTGCTGCGCGACTTCCAGAACAAGGCGCGTGCCGTTGTTCGTGGTCTCCAGCGCGTTCAGGATCGCCGGCAGGTGGCCGTCGAACTCGACGTCGACGACGGCGCCGATGACCTGGCTGACGCGGCCCTTCACGTTGGTGGCTGTCTTGGCGTTCATGGTTGGCCTCTGGTCTTTTACGTTTCTGGCGTAATTCGTTAGAGCGCTTCAGCGCCCGAAATGATCTCGATGAGTTCTTTGGTGATCTGCGCCTGGCGGGCGCGGTTGTAGCGCAGCTGCAGCGACTTGATCATGTCGCCCGCGTTGCGCGTCGCGTTGTCCATCGCGGTCATTTGCGAACCCTGGAAGCCGGCTTCAGTTTCCAGCAAGGCCGAGAGGATCTGCGTCGACAGGTAACGCGGCAGCAGGGCTTCGAGGATCGCCTCTTCGCTCGGCTCGTAGATATAGCGTGCGCCAGCCAAGTCGACCGTGGGCGCATCCGCCGGCGGACGCGCCGGGATGAGCTGCATCGCGGTCGGGATCTGCGTCAGCAGGTTCTTGAAGCGCGCAAAAACAAGCGTCGCCACGTCGAACTCGGCCGCATCGAAACGCTCGGTGATCTGGCGCGCGATCGCAGCGGCGCTTGCCGCCGTCACGGTGCGCTCGCCGCGACGATCGATGTGACCGATGATCAGCTGGCTGAACTGGCGCTTCAGGGCATCGGAGCCCTTCTTGCCGACCGTCAGGATCTTCACTGTCTTGCCCGCGTCCCGCAGGCGCTTGATCTCGGCGCGCGCCAGCTTGACGATGTTGGTGTTGAAGCCGCCGCACAGGCCGCGTTCCGACGTCATCACCACAAGCAGGTGAACGTCGTCATTACCCGTGCCGGCAATCAGTTTCGGTCCACCGCCCGCCGCCGCGCCCGAGGCGAGGTTCGAGATCACGGCCGCCATGCGCGTCGCGTACGGACGTGCCGCCTGCGCTGCTTCCTGAGCACGCTTCAGCTTGGCGGTGGCCACCATCTGCAGTGCCTTGGTGATCTTCTGCGTGGACTTCACGCTGACGA
This sequence comes from uncultured Alphaproteobacteria bacterium, assembly GCA_963784415.1. Classification (GTDB taxonomy): domain Bacteria; phylum Pseudomonadota; class Alphaproteobacteria; order Caulobacterales; family Hyphomonadaceae; genus UBA7672. The sequence goes on along the minus strand of CAWARK010000013.1, from coordinate 223,033 downwards.
TCCGGAGGCGGAATTCCTTCAAGCTGGGCATGGGCTATGCCTTGTCCTCAGACTCTAAGGGTTACGCGAACGACTTGGTGAAGGCTTCGAGCGTCGCCTTGATCGCGTCTTCGATCTTGCCGCCGTCCTTGCCGTTCTTGCCGATGTCTTTCTGGGCGCGAATGTCGGCCAGCAGGTCCTGCTTGTCGGCACGGACATGGCGCAGCAGTTCGGCTTCGAAGCGCACGACGGCGTCGGTCGGCACCTTGTCGAGGTAGCCGCGCGTACCGGCGTAGATCACAACGACCTGCTCTTCCATCTGCAGCGGCGAGTATTGCGGCTGTTTCAGGAGTTGGGTCAGGCGCGCGCCGCGGTTGAGCTGGCGTTGCGTGGTGGCGTCGAGGTCCGAACCGAACTTCGCGAAGGCGGCCATCTCGCGATACTGCGAGAGTTCCGACTTCATCGTGCCGGCGACCTGCTTGGTCGATTTCACCTGGGCCGAACCGCCCACGCGCGACACCGACAGGCCGACGTTCACGGCCGGGCGGATGCCCGAGTTGAACAGGTCGGTCTCGAGGAAGATCTGGCCGTCCGTGATCGAGATCACGTTGGTCGGGATGTAGGCCGACACGTCGTTGGCCTGCGTCTCGATGATCGGCAGCGCCGTCAGCGAACCCGAACCATGGTCCTTGTTCATCTTGGCCGCGCGCTCGAGCAGGCGCGAGTGGAGATAGAACACGTCGCCCGGGTAAGCTTCACGGCCCGGCGGGCGGCGCAGCAGCAGCGACATCTGGCGGTAGGCGACAGCCTGCTTCGACAGATCGTCATAGATGATCAGCGCGTGCATGCCGTTGTCGCGGAACCATTCGCCCATCGTGCAGCCGGTGAACGGCGCGAGGTATTGCAGCGGGGCCGGCTCGGAGGCCGTGGCGGCGACGACGATCGTGTACTCAAGCGCGCCGCGCTCTTCGAGCGACTTCACGACCTGGGCGACGGTCGAACGCTTCTGACCGATGACGACATAGATGCAGTACAGCTTCTCGCTCTCGTTGCCGCGAGCGTTGATGGCTTTCTGGTTCAGGATCGTGTCGATCGCGACGGCGGTCTTGCCGGTCTGACGGTCGCCGATGATCAGCTCGCGCTGGCCACGGCCGATCGGAACCAGCGTGTCGATGGCCTTGATGCCGGTCGACATCGGCTCGTGCACCGACTGGCGCGGCAGGATGCCCGGAGCTTTCACATCGACACGGCGACGCTCGGCGACGTTCACCAGCGGGCCCTTGCCGTCGATCGGCTCACCGAGAGCATCGACCACGCGGCCGAGCAGGCCTTTGCCAACCGGGGCGGCCACGATCTCTTGCGTCCGGCGGACTTCATCGCCCTCCTTGATGCCGCGGTCGTCGCCGAAGATGACGATGCCGACATTGTCGCGCTCGAGGTTCAGGGCCATGCCCTTGGTGCCCGAGTTGGTGAACAGCACCATCTCGCCGGCCTGAACGCTGTCGAGGCCGTGGACGCGGGCGATCCCGTCGCCAACCGACAGCACCTGTCCAACGTCTGAGACTTCGGCTTCAGCGCCAAAGTTGCTGATCTGCTTCTTGAGGATCTCGGAGATCTCAGCGGCGCGAATGTCCATGGGCTCAAGCCCCCTTCATGAGGTTCGTCAGGTTGTTCAGTTTGGTGCGGATCGAGGCGTCAACCAGCCGCGAGCCCATCTTGATCTGCAGCCCGCCCAGAAGTGCGGGATCGACTTCGACATCGACCGTCACGCTGCGGCCGAGCGCTTTCGAGATTGCGCTTTCGAGGTCGAGCGTCTGGTCCTTGGTGATCGCTGTGGCGACACGCGCCGTGATGCGGCTCGCGCCACGGTGCTTCGCGGCTTTCTCGGCAAAGGATTTCGCCATGCCCGGAATGTCGCCCGCGCGGCGGTTCAGGGCGACGACGCCGATGAAGTTCTTCGCGAGTTGCGGCAGGCCGAGCTTGTTGCTGAGCTCTGCGAGCACAGCGGCTTTCTCTTCTGACTTGTGCAGCGGCGACTTCAGCGCGGACGAAAGGGCCTTGTCGCCGTCGATCAGCTTGCCCAGCGCCGTAAGCCCGTTATCGACCGCGTCGACCTCGCCCGAGGTGATCGCCATGTCGAAAACGGCGGCGGCATAGCGCTGCGCAGCTTCGCTTACTGAAGTGGTCGTTGCACCGGCCAAATCGCTAGCCCCAAATCCAGTTCATGCGCCTCGAATCCTACACACAGGTTCGAAACAAAACTGTTGTGAAATCAGTCACGTAGATACGGGTGACCGCCGCGTTGTCTATCGCGCGGGGTGACTAGCACGCTGCCATGGCGTGTGACAACTCAAGTAAAATGGCTTTTTGGCCAGCAAATGCGGTCGTTTCGTCGCGGCGAATGAGAGTCGCCTCACCCACCCGGCAAACCACCCACAACTCATTGGCGGTCGGGCCTGATCTGGCGCCGAAAAAGCGGGTCAGCGACGCCAGCACGCCTTGACTTCCGGCAGCGTTGTTCGCTTTTTGTTCTTTTGATGAAAGGCGATCCGGTCATGCGAAAATACTACGTATTCATTCTAGCGACCGGCCCAGATGGCGAACTCGACTTTGCCGTAACCAGCAACCTGTCCGACCTACCGCCCCGCCGTCTCGCTCGCCTCGTCTGGTGCGAGGAGCACATCGACCTCCGCAGCACACTCCGCCGCGAACGCCAGATCCAGCACGCCCCCGCCGACTGGACCCACCGCCTCATCGACCACGCCAACCCGGACTGGGCCGACCTCCGCGACGAACTGGCTCCAGCCCGCGCCGCTTGACGCGATGGCGGCCGCAATCACTGTTGAGCTCTACTAACTTGAACGCCACAACTGGCATCCGTACCTCGGTGAGCACTCACCCATGCCGGAGCCACAATGACCAACCTCTTCTCCACCCTTCCCCTCGCCAACGGTCCGGCCTGGAAGAACAGGTTCATGCTGGCGCCGCTCACCAACACGCAGAGCCATCCCGACGGCGTCCTGTCCGACGATGAGTTCAATTGGCTGGTCAAGCGCGCGGAAGGTGGATTTGGCCTCACCATGACGTGCGCAGCGCACGTGCAGGCCGTCGGCCAGGGCTTTCCCGGCCAGCTCGGCGCCTTCGACGACAAGCACCTGCCCGGCCTCACCCGCCTCGCCGCCGCGATCAAGGCGAAAGGCTCGGTCTCCTCGCTCCAGATCCACCACGCCGGCAACCGCTCGCCCAAGGAACTGGTTGGCACGCCCGTCTGCCCGTCCGACGATCCCAAGACCGGCGCACGCGCCCTGACGCTCGCCGAAGTCCGCGAACTCCGCGACGCCTACATCGCCGCCGCAGTCCGCGCGGAAAAAGCCGGCTTCGATGGCGTCGAGATCCACGGCGCCCACGGCTACATCCTCGCGCAATTCCTCTCCGACGAAATCAACCACCGTACCGACCAGTACGGCGGCTCACTCGAGAACCGCGCCCGCCTCATCTTGGAAATCATCGACGGCATCCGCGCTAAGACCAAACCCGGCTTCCAGCTCGGCCTGCGCCTGTCGCCCGAACGCTTCGGCCTCAAGCTCGGCGAGATCCGCGACGTCGCGGCCCGCATCCTCCGCGAAGGCAAGATCGACTTCCTCGACATGTCGCTGTGGGACGTCGCGAAAGAACCCAACGAAGACGAGTTCAAGGGCCGCACGCTGATGAGCGTCTTCACAGAGCTGCCGCGCGGAAAAGTCCGCCTCGGCGCCGCCGGCAAGGTGATGACCGGCCCGCAGGCGCAAGTCGTGCTCGACGCCGGTTGCGACTTCGTGGTCATCGGCCGCGCCGCCATCCTCCGCCACGATGTCGTCAACCGCATCAAGGCCGACGCGAATTACGACTCGCCGCAAACGCCCGTCACGGTGCAACATCTCCGCGACGAAGGCCTCTCCCCTGCCTTCGTCCAGTACATGCGCCAGTGGCCGGGCTTCGTCGAAGCGGAAGCGACGGCCGCTTAAGGCTACACCATCTCGCGCCTGCCGAGGTGGAGCATCATCGCAGCAAGCGCGACAATCCCGCCGACCAGCCCGAGCGTCAGCGCCGTCTCCACGCGCCAGCTTTCCTTCGCCAGCATGTTGACCGGCATCTGCCAGGGAAAGAACACGCCCGCTTCGGCCGACGTCGCCGCCACCGAGAAGAACGTGCCGCCGATCCCTATCGCAAGCGCTGGAACGAAACTCGCAAACCGCAGCGCCGCCCACAGCTGCACCGCAAACATCAGCAGCCCCGCCAGCAGCACCATGCCCGCCAGCTTCGCCTGCGCCGCCAGGTCCAGCGCGCCCTGCGGCGCCATCGCCGGCATCACCAGCTGCGCAACCGATCCCGCCAGCCACGTCGCGGCGATCACACCTGCGCTCATCGCCGCGACCACGGCAAACGCACACACGGCCTTCGCCGCATAGAGCTTCCAGCGCGGCAGGGGCAGCGCGCGCAGGTGATCCCAGGACTTCGGCGCATGCTCCATCTGCGCCACCAGCGCGGTCAGCGCCGTCACACACATCGGCATCATGAAGAAGGCCCACAGCGCGATCCCGTTGCGCATCCACAGATCCCACGTCTGTGGATCGTCGCCGCGCGTCGCCATGAAGAAGCCGAGTATGCCGATCAGCACGGGCCCCGCAACCGCGAGCAACGCCGCCAGCGACCGGTTGAGCTTGCCCGCCTCAACGCCCAGCACGGTCAGCATCACGCCGCCTCCATCGCCCGCGCGCCCGAAGCTTCGCGGTAAAGCCCTTCAAGCGTCGGCACGACAGGGTTGATCGCAAACACGGGAAAGCCCGCTTCCACCAACGCGCGGTTCAACGTCGCGCACGCCGCGCGTACATCGTCGCCCGCCTTCAAGCTCGCCACGATCTGCCCCGCGCCTTCGACCACGTTGAAGCCACGCGATGCAGCCAGCACCACCGCTCGCTCCGCATCCTGCGTCTCGACACGGATCTGCACGGCCTGTCGCGCCTTGATCTGCGCCAGCTCGCCTTCCAGCACCAGACGCCCGTCATGCAGGATGCCGATATGATCCGCGATCTGCTCAATCTCGTTCAGCAGATGGCTCGACAACAGCACAGTCGCGCCTGTCTTCTCCGGCAGCGAGCGCAGGAACCGCCGCATGTCCGCAATGCCATCGGGATCGAGCCCGTTGGTCGGCTCGTCCAGCACGAGCACGCGCGGCGCGCCCAGCATGGCGCGCGCCAGCCCCAGCCTCTGCCGCATGCCCAGCGAATAATCGCTGACGCGCCGCTTGCCGTTCTCGCTCATGCCGACGATCTCAAGAACGCGATCCACCTCGCCCGCCTTCAGCCCCAACAGGCGCCGCGTCAGCGTCAGGTTCTCGTACCCCGTCAGATTGGCATAAAGCCCGTGCGCTTCGAGCAGCGCGCCCACCTGCCGCGCCGCGCCGATCCTGTCCTTCGCAACATCGACGCCGCCCACGCGCACCACGCCCGTATCCGGCTTGAGCAGTCCGAGCAACATCTTCAGCGTCGTCGTCTTCCCCGCCCCGTTGCGCCCGAGAAAGCCGTAGACCGCACCCGTCGGCACAGTCATCGACACTCCATCGACAGCGCGCCGCCCGCGAAAACTGCGCGTCAGGTTTTCTGTTTCGATCGCCGCCGTCATGTGTGCGCCATCCGCCGCTCGTCCCACATCCACAGCCAGGCGAGCCCTGACGAGGCTAGCGCCATCATCAGCGTCAGCCCGACATAGATGACCGGCCAGGTGACACCCGACAGGCCGAGCATCCCCACCGCCACCTGCATCACGACCAGCACCAGCGCGTAACGGCACACGCGATCATTCCTCCCCATCGCCAGCATGATCGCCGCCGCCGCGTGCAACGTCCCCAGCGCGCCGATCACCACAAAGCTCGCCAGCCAGTGCTCCAGCGGCGCCTCCGCGATGAACCTCAATCGCGCCGGCGAGACGTCCGCAAAACTCGCCCCCGTCATCAGCCCGATCTTCAGCCACAGGTTCGCGATGCAGTAGATGAAATGCGCCAGCGCAAACGCCCCCGCCGCCAGCGCCACGCACAGCCGCGCGCTCACCACCGCAATTGCCGTAACACTCGCGCGCTGCCCGTAAGCCGCCGCCAGGCATCCGCACGCCCACCCAAGCGCCGCGCGATCATCGAGGTTCTCGATCTCCGCATACATCGCGGCCGCCTGATCGGGCCGCACCGGATCGATCACCCGCGCCGCATGCCGACCGATGAACAGAGCAAGGCTGCGCATCCTCAACGCTCCGCCGGACGCAGCTTCGCGCGGGGCTTCGGCGACGGTTTCGTTTCCGCCTGCCACTCCCGCGCAAACGCCGCGCCGCTCCTGGTCAACCGATAGGCATGGCGTGGGGGCCGCCCTTCAAGCTCCGACGGCGTCCATTCGGATTCAAGGAAGCCCAGCTTGGAAAAGCGTTCCAGCAACGGATAGAGCGTCCCGGCCCCAAGCCCCGTCTCCTTCGACAGGTCATAGCCATACCGCCACGCGCCTGCCCCCGCCCCACCACCGGCGAGCAGTGCGCCGAGCAGTTTCACGGCCTGTGGCGAAGGTCTGCGCTGAACGCTCATGCGCCTATCTCGATATATATCGAGATAGAGTCAAGCGCCTTCCGCATCGAGCCTCAAAAGCAAACCGGCCCGCCCCTTGCGAGGCCGGCCGGCGCTTTAGTCAATCAGTGTCGTGACGATCAGGTGCGGTCGCGACGTCCGCCGAGGCCGCCCTGCGCGCCCATCTGCTTCAGCGCAGCGCCGAGTTCCTGCATCGACAGGCCGCCATCCTTGTCGGCGTCGATCGCGGCGAAGTTCGCCTTGAACGCCTTGTGGAGGCCAGCAACGCCTTCCTCTTCCGAACCTTTGATCCGGAGTTCGGCTTCCTGCAGTTTACCGTCGCGGTCGTCGTCGGCCATCGTCAGCATGATGCTCTGGTCGAGCATCGCCTGCAGGTCGTCGCGCGGAGCTTTTGCCGTCTCGTCTTTCCAGCGGAACTGGATCGCGGTGAACAGCATCTCTTCGAACGACTGATCGCCCCAGACAACTTCCGAGTCCGCGTTGGTGCGTTCCTTGGTGTTGTCGAAGTAGAGCGCCTTGTTGTTCTTCGAATTGTCGTACCAGTAGTCGGCGACGAGTTTCGTGCCGGCCGGCAGGTTGATCAGGTCCTTGAACGTGTACTCACGCTGCCAGTTGAAGTCGTAGTGCGGCATGTTGATGAGGATCTCTTCCTTGCCGTCCGGATAGATAGCCGTGAGCTTGGAAGCATAGCCGCGATAGTGCGCGTGGATTTGCGCCGCGTAGACCTGCACGTCGGCCGGGAACTGCACATAGGCAGTCTCGTGGTGACGCGCTTCGTTCGGTCCGATCTCGATCGAGGGGTCCGCGATCACGATCTGACGCTTCATCATGCCAGGCGCTTCTTTCTGGAAGTAGAAGCCGATCTTGGAATGATCGGTGAAGGCCTTGCCCGTAGGCGTGTAGTGCATCTGGAACGACAGCGCGCCGCCCGCAGGCACCCACGTCGCCCAATCGTCCGGCGCCGTCTGCGATTCTGCGCCGACGGCATAGCCGCCCATCGAGACTTTCCAGTCGAAGCCACGGCCATTGGCCGGCATCTTCGGCAGCCAGCCCGCGAGGATGTGGTGCACGCCCTTGCGATCGCCAGCCTTGAAGGTGGTGGACTTCAGCCACTTGCCTTCGGTCAGCGGGCTTTTCACGGCCGGGATCTGATAATCCACGACGCCGGCAGCCGGCACATCATACGCCGGGATGTCGACGATCAGGTCCGGCGTGCCGAGCGGCCAGTCGGGGCGCTGCGTGACGCCCTTCACCAGCGGATCAACGCCGCCTTCAGGAATGTCGCTCGGGCTGCCCGCTTCGATCCAGTGGATCAGCGTCTTGGTTTCGGCGGCCGAGAGGTTCTCGTCATGCTCGAACGGACGATAATGGCTGTCCGCGTCGAACGGCGGCATGCGGTCCGTGCGGATCGCTTCGCGCATCATCGGCGAGAAGGTTTTCACCAGCTGGTAGTTCGACATCTGCCACGGCGCGATGCCGTTCGGCTGGTGGCAGTCGACGCACTTGTCCATCAGGATCGGCACGACGTCTTTGGTGTACGAGATCTTCTTGAACTCGGCTTCCTTGCCGCGATCGGCGAAGGTCAGCTTCGCGCCCTTGATGTCGACGACTTCCGGCTTGGCGATCGCCTTGCCGGAGGTGAACTCACCGAGCGCCGCTTCAACCGTGTCGGCCGGCCCGTGATAGACGACCTCAAAATTCTTCTTCGGGTCGAGGATCACCGCTTCGCCGGCATAGGTGAAGCCGAGCGAGTTGCCGATCATCTGGAATTCGTCGTCGAGAACCGGAACCGTGAGGTTGTTGGTCTTGGCTTCGGCTGCGATCGCCTCGCGCGTGTCCGCGTCTGAGGAGTTGATCAGCTGGAACACCACGTTGGGGTTCTTCGCCGCCAGCGCCTGGATGGTCTGCGCAGCCTTCAGCGCATCCTTGTCGCCGTTGACGTGCGACACGAGCACCACGGCGGGCGTGAGCGTGTCATACTTCAGGATGTGACCCATGCCGGTCTGGTCGACCAGCATGTAGTTGTCGACTTTCGTGCCGACGAGCTTGGCTGCCGTTTCGCCGGCCGAGCAGGCGGCGAGGATGATGGCGGATGCGCTCGCGAGCAGTGCGATCGCTCCGATCTTCTTGTTATTTTTCATTGCGGAGGAAACTCCCTGGTACCCCGATTCCGGCGGAAACTACCCCGGATTGACAGTGTCAACAATCAGATCACGTAGCGGCAGGCAGTATTAATTTGCGCGCAAGAAGCGAACGCTGCTTGCAAACGCAACAACTCGCCCCGCCTCCCGGCTTTAACCTCCGCGCAACGAACAATCGCGCCCTGCCCCTGCTTCCGCCACAGTGCCGGCGCGATCGCGTGACGGATTGCACGCCAAGGATCGAGGGGCAGTCGCAATGAAAAAATTCGGCAGGATCGCGTTTTACGTGCTTGGCGGACTGCTCGTCTTCTTCATCGCCATCGTGCTCTACAACGCGTCCTGGTTCGACAGTCCGCACGGCGACGGTCACATCAAGCTCCTCGCCCATCGCGGCGTCCACCAGACCTTTTCCCACGCCGGCCTCGAGAACGACACCTGCACGGCCGAGCGCATCAACCCGCCCACGCATGACTTCATCGAGAACACCCTCCCCTCGATGGGAGCGGCCTTCGCCGCCGGAGCCGATGTCGTCGAACTCGACATTCACCTCACACCCGAAAAGACCTTCGCCGTGATCCACGACTGGACCGTCGATTGCCGCACCGAAGGCAAGGGCGTCACCGAAGACCTCGGCATCGCCTACCTTAAGACGCTTGACCTCGGCTATGGCTACACCGCCGATGGCGGCAAGACCTTCCCGCTGCGCGGCAAGGGCGTTGGCCTGTTGCCGACACTGGACGACGTGCTGGCGCGCTTCCCCGACAAGCACTTCCTCATCAACTTCAAGAGCCGCCGCGCCGACGAAGGCGAAGCCCTCGCCAAGCTCATCGCCACGCACCCGGAATGGCGCAACGCGATCTGGGGCAGCTATGGCGGTGGCGAACCCACCGACAAGAGTCTCGAACTCATAAACGGCCTCAAGGGCTACACCAACAAGTCACTGATGAAGTGCGTCCTGGATTACGAACTCACCGGCTGGACCGGGATCGTGCCCGGATCGTGCCGCAATACCCTCGTCGTCGTGCCGTCGAACTATGCGTGGGCCGTCTGGGGCTGGCCGCACAAGTTCACACGGCGCATGGAGGAAGCCGGCTCGACCGTCATCCTGCTCGGCCCGCTCGACATGAAGGATGTCGGATCGACCGGCATCGACAGCCTCGATGATCTCAAACAGATACCCGCAGGCTTCGCCGGCTATGTCTGGACCAACCGCATCGAGCTGATCGGGCCGGAGCTGCGCAGGCAGGGCCGCTGACGCCGTTCTGTCTAGACCGCAGGCCGCGCCGCGCGCCACAGCCGCCAGACTTCCACACCGATGGTCACCGACCAGATCAGCGCGGTCACGCCCAGCGAGATGTTGACCACATTGTCGATCACCAGCGTCACCCGGTCGATCTCCGTCGCACTCGCGCCGGGCGCCGGCGTGATCACCACAAGGGGCTGCGCCCGGAACAAAACCCAGAGAATGCCCAACCCAGCCACGTGACCTGCAATGCTCACCACGCTGCGCACAGACGTCCAAACCGGCCGCACAAGGTCGGCGAGATGCACGATCACCGCGCCCGCTGCTAGCACGAGCACAGGCCAGTAGACCATGTCCCACGCGGGCGAGAAGGTGATCGCGGCGGACGCGCCGTCGCGCATCGGAAGCTCGTTAGGGAACTGCACGATCTTCACCCACCACAGCAGGAAGATGATGTCGAACAGCAGCGTGAATGCGCTTTCGAATAAACCCTTCGGCTGGCGGATCTGCTCGCGCGGCAGCGATTTCGGATCCCAATTGTCGGCCCATTTCATGTCGAGCTTGAAGCGCTCTGCAAGAACAAAGAGAATCGTCACGATACCGAACGCCCAGACACCTGCGCCCACAGCGCCATTGACCCCGCGCAGCGCGGCGCGGATCGGCTCTTCCGACCCCAGCGCACGTATCGCCGTGATGCCGAATGCGATCGCCACCGCCGCGCCCACAGCGATCCGCTGCACATGCCAGAACCACGGATAATAGTTCGGCCCGATCACATAATCCTGGCCCGCATACTTCGAAGCCACGACAACAGGATGCCCGAAGTCTTTCAGCACGGCGGCGACCTCGTCTGTCGAGAGCGAGCGGCCAAGCATGGCCTCCTTCGCCTCGATGCGGCCGGACAGCGCCTCGCGCAGTTCGGCCACGATGTCCTTCGCCGTCTCCTTCGGCAGGCGGCGTTCGACCGATGCGAGATACCGTTCAACAAGGTCCGTCATTGTCCCCGCTCCGTAAGAATAGCGTCCAGCGCGCCGTTCATCGCGCGCCATTCAGTGGTGAGTTGTGCGAGTGCTTCGGCCCCGTCGGCGGACAGGCGATAGAAGCGCTTCTGCCGCTTCGCCTCCTCCCGCCATTCCGACGTCAGCAGCCCCTGCGTCTCAAGCCGGCGGAGCATCGGATAGAGCGCGCCCTCGTCGATCTCGACCCCCAGCCCGCCAAGCTCCGTCTTCAGCGTGTAGCCGTACTTTTCCGTCCGCAGCGTCCCCAACACCGCCAGGATCAGCGTGCCTCGCCGCAACTCTCCCCGCAGCGCCTCAATAATATCTCCCGAAATCGGCATCCCCGGCGGATCTCCTATGCCCCATACAGTGTGTATCACACAGTATGTAGCGCACAGGCTGTAAAGGCGCAATAGTCATATGCCGAAATCTGCTATCGAGCGTCGATGAGACCCGTGCCTCTGAAACATATCCTCGGCGCCTGCGCGCTTGCGCTCTGCCTGATCGCCGGACCGGCCCTCGCTCAGGACACCGGCGCCGCGCTCAGCGCCTTCTACAACCAGGCCCTCGCCGCAGAGGCGCAGGCGACCGCCGCGGTCGAAGCGGCCAACACATCCTTCGACGCCAACGACAAGGCCGCCGGATGCGCCGGCCTGCGGTCTGCGCGCAAGACCTATGGCGAGGCGCGTGTCGCAATGGAAAGCGTGCGCGACCTCCTGCGATCATCGAACGATCTGACGCCCGACTACCAGAAGCTGGGGTTGGACTGGGTCAACCAGAACGAGCCAGTGGTCGATGAAGACATGAAGGAGATCGACCGCGTCATCGACAGCAACTGCGAGACGCCTTCGGCCTATTCGACTGCGAGCATCGATGCCCAGCTCAACTCTGCCGCCGCGCTGATGAACAAGGGCAGCGCCGCCAACGCGGATGCGCGCGAGGCGTTCGGCGCTGATGATCTCGGCAGGGCCTGTGACGCGCTGGAAGTCGCGCGGCAGAACCACTCGGACGGCTATAACGCCCTCTCCGAAGCGCGCAGCATGGTGCAAAGCAACCACGCTCTGCCAGCCGCAGTACAGCGCCAGTATTTTGACGACATCGACCGCACCCTGCAAGGCTCAGCAGACCTCGCCACGTCCATGGCGGAACTCTGGCGCAATCGCTGCTCGTCGCGCTAGGCGCAACGACGCGAGGCCTGCCTCAACCCGGCGGCCGCTCATCCATCAGCGTCTGCGGCGCAGCGCACCCCTTCAGTGTCTCCGCTCCTAGCTGAACTTCAGCCTCCAGCGGATAGACCCAGTCGCTCATCCCATCCGAACACTTCGCCGGCTTCAACCGGATCGTCAGCGCCAACCCCTGCGGATCGCGCGCCGCGATCACCGCGATCTCGCCCTCGATCCGCGCTCCCGGATTCGGCGCATGAAATTCCGGCCGGTCGACACCGGTGAACACCAGCTCCGCCGGCGAGATCTCGATGCCCCAGAACGGCTCCGTCCCGAGCACGCGCATTGGTTTCGCAAGATCAACGCCGCCAATCAATTGCGCCGCCGGCTGACAGGCGACGGTACAAAATGCCAGAGCCGCAATCGCGATCCGCATCACGCGTCCTTTGCGAGATAGCCCTCAAGCGTCGCATCGACCTGTGCCGGCCGCCCGATGCGCTTGATCTCCCAGCGCAACTCGACGCCCGACTTCGCCTTCACCGCCGCGCGCACATCCTCCCCCAGCCCTTCGATATCAGCCGCCGTCGCGTCGCCGACATTGAGCAGGAAATTGCAGTGCAGTTCGCTGACCTGCGCCCCGCCTCGCCGCGCGCCGCGCATGCCCGCTTCATCAACCAGCTTCCATGACGAGCGCTGGTTCGGCGTGCCCGGCGGATCCGGATTCGCAAACGTCGAGCCGCCCGTCTTCTCGCGGATCGGCTGCGTCGTTTCCCGCCGCGCCTTCAGCGCATCGATCCGCTCCAGGATCGCCGCAGGATCATCGGGCGTTCCCTCGAACAATGCTCCAACGAAGATCAGCTCCTCGCTCGCTTCGGTATGCCGATAGCTGAAATGGAAATCCGCGTTCTTCAACGTCACGCGCTCGCCATTCCGCTTCAGCGCATAAGCCTCGACCAGAACGTCCCTCGTCTCGCGCCCATAGCAGCCCGCATTCATCCGCAGCGCACCGCCGATCGTCCCCGGTACTCCGGAGAAGAATTCCATCCCCGCAATCCCCGCATTCGCCGCCGCCACCGACACGCGCGAATCCAGCGCCGCCGCCCCCGTCGCCACACGCATGCCTTCAGCTGCAACCTTGCCGAACGCAGGTCCCAACCGAACGACAACGCCCGCAATCCCGCCATCGCGCACGATCACATTCGACGCCGCGCCAAGCACGACAACAGGAATGATGGGGTCGAGCTTCGCCAGAAACTCCGCGAGGTCTTCCTCGTCCTTCGGCAGGAACAGCGCATCGGCTGGCCCGCCAACGCGGAACCAGGTGAAAGGCGCCAATGCCTCGTCGGCCAGCAACCTGCCGCGCACGGGGGGAAGTCTGTCGAGAAATACGCTCATGCCCGCAGGCTTAGCGCGACGGCCACAGCAAATCCAGCAACCCGCCTAGCGGCAGGCGTGATCGCCACCCACATCAACGTGGAAGTGGTTCTTGTGCGCTTCGTTATAGTCCGGCCCGAGCGTCACATCGAACAGGTCGCAGGCGCGCTGGCGCACTTCGCGGAGGAAATCGCCACGGGCGTCCTTCGCATAGAAGTCATCGAGCACGCTGATCTCGCGCCCATCGGCCAGCACAAAGCTCGCGATGTCGGCAGCCTTGGCATAGGCGTGTTCCGACAGCTTGTCGGTGTCGGCCACGTTGCGGCACTGGAAGGTGCCGAACGCCTTGATCTCTTTCACGGGCGAACCGAGATATTTTTCCGCCGCCGGGATCACGATGTGTCGCTCCCACATGTGCAGGCGAGCCGCGAGATCGCATGTCATCGGCAGGTGCTCGGGTGCGCCGGCGTTCGGCGTGAAGTCGGTCAGCGACGCCTTCACTTCGATCGCGTCGCGGTAGCCGCACTGGCCTTCCGACACGTTGGCAACCTGCTTGAACACGACGCCCGCTGCATTGAGCGCTGCTTCGCACGTCGCGAGATCATTCTTCACGGCGTCGACAACGCTCTCGTCCGCCATCGCGCTAAACAGGGTCAGATCAACAGCCGTCGATTTCGGCGCCGACGGCGTCTGGGCCGGACGCGCAAAGTGTACGGTCTTGGCAGTCGCGTCCGCAGTGCGGAAGTTGGCGACGAACACGCCGCCGCCGAGCGCAAGAACAAGAGCCGCCGCGGCAGTGATATAGGAATGATGCTTCTTCATGCGTCCATATCTGCAAACGTGGCGCCCCGCGCCCTCAGTCCTTCCAGAAGCCCTCGCAAGGTTACTGGAGGCCTAACCGCGGTGCGACGTGCTGTCCCGTCTCCGGGCGACCGCGACGCCGTGTTAACCAAGACCCTTTCGTGCTGGCGGGGAGAAACGTCAACCCCGGCCCGGCGTCATTAACAGTCGAAGCCTGCCAGCCGCGAGCACGACGTCACAGCTTCTTCAGGTCATCGGCGAGCGAGTTCGCGTACGAGGTGATGTCGCCCGCTCCGAGACAGACGACCATTTCGTCGCCGGTTTTTACCATGCCGCGGATTTCCGCCGCGAGGCTCGGCAGCCCGTCGATTGCGCGCGCGGAACGATGGCCGTGATTGATGAGGCCCTTCACCAGTGTCTCATGGCTGATGCCGTCGATCGGCTGCTCGCCCGCCGCATAGACTGGCGCGATCAGCACTTCGTCTGCATCATTGAAGCAGGTCGAGAACTGCTCGAACAGATCGCGCAGGCGCGTGTAGCGGTGCGGTTGAACAACAGCGATCACGCGCTTGTCGCGGCCCTGCACATCGCGCGCGGCGCGCAGCACGGCGGCGATCTCCACCGGGTGATGGCCATAGTCGTCGATGATGCGCACGCCATTCCATTCGCCGACCGACGTGAAGCGCCGCTTCACGCCGCCGAATTTTTGTAGCGCTGCGCGAATTTGTTCTTCGGATCCGCCGAGCTCGCGCGCCACCGCGATCGCGGCCAGCGAGTTCTGCACGTTGTGACGCCCCGCCATCGGCAGCTTCAGGCCAACCCAGCGCGTCTGATCAACCTCGCCGCGCGAACGCAGCACGAGATCGAAGGTCGAGCCCTCCGCATCGGAGCGCACATTCACGGCCCACAGGTCCGACTGCGGATTGAAACCGTATGTGATGCGGCGCCGATCCGGAATGCGCGAGGCCAGCGCCTGCACTTCGGGATGGTCAGCGCAGAGAACGGCGAAGCCATAGAAAGGCAGGTTCTCGACGAACGTATCAAAACCCTTCCGCAGAGCCTCCATCGAGCCGTAGTGATCCATGTGTTCGGGATCGATGTTGGTAACGATGGCGACCGTCGGGCGCAGCTTGGTGAAGGTGCCGTCGCTCTCGTCGGCCTCCACCACCATCCACTCGCCCTGCCCCAGCTTGGCGTTCGAAGCGTAAGCGTTGATGACGCCGCCATTGATCACGGTCGGATCGAGCCCGACGCCATCGAGCAGCGCGGCCACCATCGATGTCGTCGTCGTCTTGCCGTGCGTGCCCGCGATCGCGACCGTCCACTTGAGTCGGATCAGTTCAGCCAGCATGTCCGCGCGCCGCACCACCGGAATGGCCCGCGCCCGCGCCGCATCGACTTCCGGGTTGCCGCCCTTGATCGCGGTCGAAATCACCAGTGCGCCGACGCCCTCGATATTCTCCGCCTTGTGCCCGATCATGATCTTGGCGCCGCGCTTGGCCAGCCGCTCGGTATTGGCGCTCGCCTTCATGTCGGAACCCGACACCTGATAGCCAAGGTTCAGCATCACCTCGGCGATGCCCGACATGCCAATACCGCCAATGCCCACGAAATGGACCGCACCGACGTCGAAGGGGATTGTTCTGCGCATAAGGTGAGTGAACGCGGGGCGGTCGTCGCGTCAAGTCCAACCTTCCGGCCCTACACGTTCTGGTGCGCATCCCTAAGGGAAAGACTTTCTGCTGCACCATCTTGTTCGTAGTCTGCCCACAAGTCTCGGCAAACGAGCGCCTGACAGGGGAAGACTTGCATGCATCCGCAGAAAAAACGCGCGACCGTTGCCTTGTGCGCGGTGCTCACCTTCGCCCTCGGTTCCTGCACGACGGTTCCATCCGCCCCGCTCTCGCCGGCTGAACGTCTTGCCGCCCTGCAGCCCGTTTCGGACGCGATGCTGAAGAAGCCGGCGCCCGGCGACTGGCTGCAATGGGGCCGCAGCTATGACGGACAGAATTCCAGCCCGCTGAAGCAGATCGACCGCGCCAATGTGAAAGACCTCGCGCCGGCCTGGCGCGCGCCGCTCGTGGCCGGGCTCAGCATGCCAAGCCCGCTCGTCCATGACGGCGTGATGTTCCTGCACACCTCGCCGGACACCGTGCTGGCGCTCGACGCAACGACGGGACAGGAGTTGTGGCGCAATGTCTACAAGCCCGTGAACGGCTCGACGATGAAGATGGGCCTTGGCCTCGGCGGCGGGCGCGTGTTCGCCCCGACCTCCGACCTGCACGTGATCGCCCTCGATGCGCATACCGGCGAAACGGCGTGGGATCACAAGATCGAACTCAGCCCGCCCGCGACCAATCGCGCAGTCTTCAATCTGCGCAGCGCGCCGCTCGTGGTCGGCAACAAGGTGATCCAGGCCATCACCGCCAGCGCCGGTCCCGGCGGCGGTTTCATCGTCGCGCTCGATGCCGACACCGGCAAGGAACTGTGGCGCTTTCACACGCTTGCCCGGCCGGGCGAGCCCGGCGGAAATACCTGGAACGATATTCCGCTTGAGAAGCGCACCGGCGGTTCGGTCTGGCATCAGGGCACCTACGACCCCGACCTCAACCTCATCTACTACGGCGCAGGGGCGACGTACGACACCGCCCAGCTTCGGACACCCTCCACGCTTCCCGGCGTCACCAACGACGCGCTTTATACCAACGCCACCATCGCGCTCGACGCCGATACCGGAAAGCTGAAATGGTATTACCAGCACCTACGCAACGATCAGTGGGACCTCGACTGGGCGTTCGAGCGGACGCTGGCGACGGTCAAGGTCAACGGTCGCAGCCGCAAGGTGGTCATGAATGCCGGCAAGATGGGCCTGCTCGACGCGCTCGATCCGGCAACCGGCGCCTATCTCTTCTCCATCGACGCCGGCACGCAGAACATCATCACCGCCATCGATCCGAAGACGGGCGCGAAGACGATCGACCCGCAGCGCCTGCCCGATCCTTCGCGGCCGACAACCTACTGCCCGAGCCCGTCTGGCGCGCGCGCGTGGCCGACCACGTCCTTCAGCCCGGCGACAAGCATGCTCTATCTGCCCCTGACGGAGTGGTGCGCCGCGATGGGCAAGGAAGGCTCGCCGCTCCTGAGCGCGCCCGGCGCAAAGATCTCCGATGCAGATCATCCGGATGCGGTGGCCGACGGAAAGATGGGACGCTTGCAGGCCATGGATGTCAGCGGCGGCAAGCTTGCCTGGCGCCACGACCTCGAAGCGCCTATCTCCACGTCGGCGCTGTCCACGGCCGGCGGCCTCGTCTTCATCGGCGATCTCGACCCGGCGCTTAAGGCCTTCGATGACCGGGATGGCAAGCTGTTGTGGAGCGCGCCGCTCGACGCCAATCCGAGCTCGTTCGTGATCACCTACAGCGTCGCCCAGACCCAGTATGTCGCGGTCGTCACCGGCATGAGCAACTTCCACATCGGCGCCATGGCGCCGCGCTACCAGAAGTTCCGTGCCGCCCACGGCCTCGCACCGATCGTGCAGCCGATCGGCGCGCCATCCATTCAGGTGTTCGCGCTAAAGAACTAGAAGTGGGCGAGTAGCTAGGCCTTCACACCTGCCGCCTGTTCGGCAAGGTCAGCGAGTTCCTTCGCCGCATTCGGGCGACCGAGCTGCCACGCCGCCTTGGCGCGCGCTTTCAGCACGCCTGCGTTGGCGATGCGCTCCAGCAGCAGTGGGGCGAACGTCTCGACGTTGAACTTCGGTTCGGGAACCACATCGGCAGCAGCCCCCATCACCATGCCTTCGGCGTTGGCCGTCTGGTGGTCGTCCATCGCGATGCCGAGCGGGATCAGTATCGACGGGCGCCCGGCAATCGCAAGTTCCGTCACCGTCGAGGCTCCAGCCCGCGCGATCACCAGATGGGCAGCCGCCAGCCGGTCCTGCATGTCGGAGAAGAATGACTCCACCGTCGCCTTAACGCCGGCAGCCTTGTACGCCGCGCGCACGCCTTCAAGTTGTTCCTCGCGCGCCTGCTGCACGATATGCAGCCGCGACTTCTGCTCTTCCGGAAGCGAGACGATGGCTTTCGGAATGATGTCGCCGAACAGACGCGCGCCCTGGCTGCCGCCAGTGATGAGAATGTTGAGTGGTCCGTTGTCATCGAGATCGGGATAGGGCCGCTCGCGCACCGCCTTGATCGCATTACGCACAGGATTGCCGACCACACGCTTGGTGCTCTCCGCGCCGGGCGGCAGGCGGTCGAGCCGGTCGAAGCCGCAGGCGACAAACTTCGCCGATGTCGCAAACAGCCGGTTCACGCGACCCAGCACGGAGTTCTGCTCGTGGATGACGATCGGCACGCCCATCGCGCGCGCCGCCGACAGCGAGGGATAGGACGGATAGCCGCCAAAGCCCGCGACCACTTTCGGTTTGGTCTTCTCGAAATTCCTGCGCGCGTCCGCCGTGCCCGCGCGCAGCTTCAGCGCCGAGGCAATCAGCTTGTGCGGCATCTTCGATCCGAATGTCGCCGCCTCGACCTCAAGACGCCAGTCGGCTGGAAAGTTCGTCGCATATTTCTTTCCGCGCTCATCCGTCACCAGCGCAACCGTCCAGCCACGCGCATGCATTTCGTCGGCGAAGGCCTGCGCCGGAAACATGTGTCCGCCCGTCCCGCCAGCGGCGACAACGACGAGTGGTTTGGTTGCGACGGTCATAGATGCCTCAGATGCGAAAGCGACGATTCCGGCTGCTTGCGTGTCAGCGCCAGCGCCAGTCCAAGTGTCAGCGCGCTGCCCAGCAAGGACGATCCGCCGGACGACACAAGCGGCAATGTCATGCCCTTGGGCGGAATGAGCGACAGGTTTACTGCCATGTTCACCGCCGCCTGCAGGCCAAAGATCGCATAGAGCCCGACGCCCGCCGCGCGCTGATAGACGTCCTGCTGCTTGGACGCCTCCATGATGCCCTTGATGGAGATGACCGCGAACAGCACCGTCAAGATCACCAGCACAAGCAGGCCGAATTCCTCGCCCGCAACTGAATAGACAAAATCGGTATGCGCATCAGGCAACATCCGCTTCACCGTGCCCTCGCCCGGACCCACGCCGAAGAACCCGCCGCGCTCGATCGCCTGCCGCGCCTTGTCGATCTGATAGGTGTCGTAATCGGTGGGGCTGAGAAACGAATTGATCCGCTGCCGCACGTGAGGCAGCAGCGCATAGAGCCCCGAGCCAAGCAACGCGCCGCCCACGACAAAACCCGTCGCCCATATCCAGGGCAGTCCAGCGATGAAGAACACGATCACAAACGCAACGGTCAGCAACACCGATTGGCCTACATCCGGCTGCAGCAGCAGGAGGCCGACCGTCACCGCGTAGAAGGCAAACGCGATCGGCGCCCACGGGCCGGCGGGGAATTTTTCGCGTTGGGCAAGGAGCCACGCGGTCAGCACGACCAGCACGGGCTTGATGATCTCGGAGGGCTGGAATGTCGTGCCCCAGATGCGGATCCACCGCGTCGCGCCCTTGGCCTCGTGCCCGAACATCAGGAGGCCAGCCATCAGGAAGAAGCACAGGACAAACAGCAGAAGGCAGACACGCCGCGCCCACACCGGATCGAGCAGCGACGACGCCACCAGCAGGAGCGCTGCGCCAATGACGAACACGCCCTGCCGGTAGACGAAATAAAACGGATCATCGAGCTTCAGCTTGGCCGCCGCCGCAGGCCCCGCCGCCAGCGACAGCACCATACCAGCGCCGAGAAGCATGAACGCCGCCGCGATCAGCCCCTTGTCGACGGTGCGCCACCATTCTGCCAGCGGAGATTTATCGGACCGGCGGAAGACCTGCATGTGAGCCTCACACGGGCTCGGTCGGGGACCGACGCTTGACGAGGTTCGCGGCCTCCTGACGGAAAGCCAGGCCGCGTTGTTCGAAGTCGCGATACTGGTCGAAGCTCGCGCATGCCGGCGAGAACAGCACGACCGCGCCTTCGACGCCCGATGCACGCGCATCTTCGAACGCCTGCAGCACGGCGACGTCCATGGTGCGGCACTTGGAGTGTTCGAGCTTGCCGGTCAGGACGCGCGCGAAAGCCTCGGTGGATTCCCCGATCAGGTAGGCTTTCTTGATCTGACCGAACAACGGGGCGAGATCGTCGATACCCTCTTCCTTCGGACGGCCGCCGACGATCCACCACGCATTCGGGAAGGCGCGGATCGCCTGCTCGGCCGCCTGCGCGTTGGTCGCTTTGGAGTCGTTGATGAAGCGCACGCCATCGATCGCGCCGATATTCTCCAGCCGGTGCGGCAGGCCGGGGAACGTCTCGATCGCCGCCAGGATATCCGCGGGGTCGAGCCCGAGCGCGCGGCACGCGGCATAGGCAGCGGCGACGTTCTGATGGTTGTGGCGGCCCGGCAGCGCCTTGGCGTTGCGGATGTCGACCGGATGCTCGGCGCGGCCGGACATCGAATCCTGCAGCATGCCTTCCAGCACAGCGACGCCGCGGCCAAGGCCATATTCCGCCGAGATCGGGATCACGCGGCGCAGGCCCTCGCTCGTCAGTTGCGTCGACATCACGCCCGAGCGCATGTCGTCAACGCCGATGATCGCGTAATCGTCCGGCCCCTGATTGCGGAAGATGCGGCGCTTGGCACCGACATAGCCATCCATGCCGCCGTGGCGCGACAGATGATCCGGCGAAATGTTCAGCATCACCGCCACGTCGCACCGCAGGCTCTCGGCGAGGTCGAGCTGATAACTCGACAGCTCCAGCACGTAGATCGCCTCGGAATGCAGTTTCTCGAGATCAAGCACGCCGATGCCGATATTGCCGCCGACGCGGACATCCTTGCCGCTGAATTTCAGGATGTGACCGATCAGGGCGGTCGTCGTCGATTTGCCGTTGGTGCCCGTGATGCCCACGATACGCGGGCGATCCACCGACTTGAACTCGTTCAGCGCGCGCGCGAACAACTCCATGTCGCCGATCACCGGCACGCCCACCATCTGCGCCATGCGCACGAAGCGGTGCGGCTCGGGGAAGCGGAACGGAATGCCCGGCGACAGCACTAGGGCAGCAAACGTCTGCCAGTCGCGCCGGTTGAGGTCGACCATAGGCACGCCAGCTTCCTCAGCCGCCTTGCGCGAGGCCTCGTTGTCGTCCCACGCGCACACGCGCGCCCCGCCGGCCATGAGAGCTTTGCACGTCGCAATGCCGGATCGGCCAAGGCCGAATACCGCGACGTCCTTTCCCTCGAATGAGCGAACCGGGATCACCTGTGTCTCACCTCAGACGCAGGGTTGCGAGGCCGACGAGGGCCAGGAGGAAGGCGACGATCCAGAAGCGGATCACGACGGTCGGTTCCGACCAGCCGAGTTTCTCAAAATGGTGGTGGATCGGCGCCATCTTGAAGAAGCGCTTTCCGGTCGCCTTGAAGTAAAGCACCTGGATGATCACCGACAGCGCTTCGAACAGGAACAGCCCGCCGACGATCGCCAGCACAACCTCGTGCTTCACGCACACCGCCATCGCGCCAAGGCATCCGCCCAGCGCCAGCGAGCCGGTGTCGCCCATGAAAATCTTCGCTGGCGGCGTGTTGTACCAGAGGAAGCCAAGACCACCGCCCACCAGCGCGCCCATGACAACAGCGAGCTCCGCCGTTCCCGGCGTCGGCGTCAGCAACAGGTAGTCAGCGAAACGCGGCGTCCCCGTCGCGTAAGCAATGAAGCCGAAAGTCGCGCCCGCGATCATCACCGGTCCGATGGCGAGGCCATCGAGGCCATCGGTGAAGTTCACCGCATTACCAGCGCCCACGATCACGAACGCTCCGAACGCGATGAAGCCGTAGATCGTCAGGTCGAACATGAAGTCCTTGAGGAAGGGCAGCGCCAGACCCGTCGCATACCCCTGCAGCGGCGCATCCTTCAGCACCCCCGCCGCCACCGCCTGCGCAGTCGTGTCCTGCGCATAGGTCGAGGCCCAGAAGACCGCCGCGCCCGCGATCACGAATTCCATCAGCAGGCGCACCTTGCCGGACAAGCCCGCCGTGCCGCTCTTGGTCACCTTCTGGTAGTCGTCGATGAAGCCGACCGCGCAGAAGCCGATCGTCACGAACAGCACGATCCAGATGTACTGGTTGGTGAGGTCGGCCCACAGCAGCGTGCCCGACAGGATGCCGAACAGGATGAGGAAGCCGCCCATCGTGGGCGTGCCCTTCTTGCTCTGGTGGCTCTCGGGACCGTCGCTGCGGATCGGCTGGCCCTTGCCCTGCCTCTTGCGCAGCCAGACGATCAGCGGATGACCGAACAGCATGGTGAGGATCAGCCCGGTCGCAAGCGCGAGCGCCACGCGGAACGTGATGAAGCTGAACAGGTTCAGTTCGCCCGTATAGGGCGAGAGGAGGTGGTACAGCATCTTACGCCCCTGACGCTTTCTGCGAACTGGCGGCTGCTTCGCTCATTTTCCGGAGCGCCGTTCCGACCTTTGCCATGCCGGATGCATTCGAGCCTTTGATCAAGACTGCGTCGCCCGGTTCTAACCAGCTTTTCACCTGCTCCGCCGCTTCGGCGGGCCCTGTGACATGTTCCACGCGCATCTTCGGCGCACGTTGCCGCAGCGCTGCGGCGAGATGACTCATCTCGCCTCCGGACAGAACCGCATCTGAAACTTTCGCCATGATGATCGCATCTGCAAGGCCGGTGTGAAGCTCGGCCGATGTCGGCCCCAGTTCGCGCATCTCGCCGAGCGCCACGATCTTGCGACCCGGCCGCGCCGCAAAGCCTTCGATCGCCGCACGCATCGATTCCGGATTGGCGTTGTAGGCGTCGTCGATCAGCATCGCCTCGCCGCCCCTGGACAGCTTCAACGTCTCTGCCGTGCCCCTGCCTGCCGGCGGCGCATAGCCCGACAGCGCTTCGGCAGCGTGTTTCGCGTCAACGCCCGCGAGCACAGCCGCCAGCAGCGCAAGCGAGGCATTGCTCGCCCAGTGTTCGCCGACCGCATCGAGCGAGATCGTCACCGTCTCGCCCATCACATCGACCGCGATGGTCGAGGCCATGCCATCGGTCTCATAGCTCACCGGCGTCGCGCTTCTCGCCCCGGGCGCGCCGCCATAGCTGAACAGCCTAGCGCTGGGCTGCAGGCTTGCCGCCGCTCCTATCAGCCAGTCGTGGAACTTATCCTTCGCGGGCGCGATCGCGGCCCCGCCCGGCTGGAGCCCCGCAAAAATCTGCGACTTCTCGTGCGCCACGGCTTGGATAGACCCCATGCCCTCAAGGTGCGCCGGCGCGATCCGTGTGATCATCGCGATATGCGGTTTCACCATGTGAGACCGCGGCCCGATCTCGCCCGGCGTGTTCATGCCGATTTCGAAGATCGCCCGCTCCGTCTCGCGCGGCATCCGCGCCAGCGTCAGCGGCACGCCCCAGTGATTGTTGAACGACTTGTCCGACCAGTGCGCATGCCCCGCCGCGCGGAAGATCCGCGCCAGCATCTCCTTGACGCTGGTCTTGCCGACCGAGCCCGTGACGGCCGAGATCACGCCCGCATTCCGCGCCCGCGCCGCGACCCCGAGCTTCTCGAGCCCGTCCAGCACGTCGCCGACCAGCAAGCCCGGATGCCCGCCCAGCACATCGCGCGACACAAGCGCTGCTTCCGCTCCAGCCGCAAACGCACCGGCGACAAAGTCATGCCCGTCGCGCACATCCTTCAGCGCCACGAACAGGTTGCCCGGCTGCAGCGACCGCGTGTCGATCGACACGCCATTGATCGCCCACGTGCCCAGCGCCGTGCCGCCGCTTGCAGCCGCGGCTTCGTCGGAGGTCCAGAGCGGAGAAGGAGCATCAACCATGCGAACCTCCCACGTCATCGAGCGCCGCCTTCGCGACGTCGAAATCCGAGAACGGGATCGTGACGCCCTTCACGATCTGCCCCGTCTCGTGACCCTTGCCCGCGATCAGCAGCGCATCGCCCGCCTTCAGGCGCCTGATGCCTTCGATGATGGCCGACGCGCGATCGCCGATCTCACTCGCATCCGGCGCGCCCTTGCGGATCGCAGCGCGGATCAGCGTCGGGTCTTCGGAGCGCGGGTTGTCATCAGTGACAATCACCTCGTCCGCCAGCCTGCGCGCCACATCACCCATGATCGGCCGCTTTGTCGCGTCGCGATCGCCGCCGCAACCGAACACCACGATCAGCTTGCCCCGCACGTGCGGACGCGCCGCGCGCAGCAACACGTTGAGACCGTCCGGCGTGTGCGCATAATCGACAAACACCGGCGCTTTCGTGGCTGTCTGCCCGACCAGCTCCAGCCGCCCGTGCACGCCCTTGAGCTGTGACAGCCCATCGAGCACCGCATTCACATCATCGCCCAGCGACATCGCGATGCCCGCCGCGCACAGCGCATTCAGCGCCTGGAATTCGCCGATCAGCGGCAGGTGCACCTTGCGTTCGTTGAGCGCCCCCTCGCCCCACTGGATCACCAGATCCTGCCCGGTCCCGCGCGGTAGTGCTTCCGAGATCCGCAGGTCACGCCCGCGCCAGCCGACGGTGAACGGCTTCAGCCCCGCCGCCTTCGCCGCCGTCTCGAACGCTTCAAGTTCGGGGCTGTCCGCATTGAGCACCGCAGGCGCGCCCTCGGGCAGCAGCTCGGTGAACAGCTTCATCTTGGCGCGGCGGTAGTCGTCGAAATCGGAATGATAATCGAGATGGTCCTGCGTAAGGTTCGTGAACGCCCCCGCCGCCAGCTTCACGCCGTGCAGGCGATACTGCGAGAGACCGTGCGATGAGGCTTCCATCGCCGCGTGCGTCACGCCTTCCTTGGCCAGCTTCTCCAGCGTTGCATGGATCGCGACCGGATCCGGCGTCGTGTGCCCGAGATCGACCGAGCCCGACGGGCCGATCGCGCCCAGCGTGCCCATCGACGCCGCCTTGCGGCCCATGCTGCTCCAGATCTGGCGCAGGAAATCGACCGTCGAGCTCTTGCCGTTGGTGCCCGTCACCGCCGCAACGATGCCAGGCTGCACCGGATAGAAAGTCGCCGCCGCGTGCGCCAGCGTCAGGCGCGGTTCTTCCACGCGGATCGACGGCACGGACCATTCGCCCGGCCGCGCATCGGTGAGGATCGCTACCGCGCCCGCCTTGATTGCGCCGTCGATATAGTCGCGGCCATCTTTCGCAACGCCATGCAGCGCTGCGAACACGAAGCCGGGCTTCACCTTGCGGCTGTCCGCCGTGATGCCCACGACATCGATGCCTGAAAACTCAGAGGAGGCCGCTCCGGGAATGAGCACATCAAGCTTCATTGCGCACCCGCCTCCGCAACACCGGCGCCCGAGATCGGCGCACGCGTCGCCGTCGCCTCGAGCACAGGCCGAACATCCAGCAGCGGCGCCGCACGCGCGATCACTTTTCCCGCGATCGTCGCCGCCGTGAAGGCGGCCGTGCGATTGACACCCGTTCTGGGCTGGGCCTCATCCAGGACAACAAGCACGACATATTGAGGGCGGGATACAGGGAAGACGGCGGCAAACGACGTGATGTTTTTGTCGGCATCGTAACCACCCGGGACCGGTTTCTCGGCCGTGCCCGTCTTGCCTGCCACTTCATAGCCTCGGGCTTCGGCATTCTTGCCCGAGCCTTCGAGCACCGTTGTTCGCATCATGTCGAGCACTGTCGCGGCGGTCTGCGCCGACATCACGCGCTTGCGTACGACCTTAGCGGGATCGACCGGCTCGACGAAAGACGGCAGCAGATATTCGCCCCCGTTCGCGAACGGCAGATAGGTCATCGCAAACGCCATCGGCGAGACCGAAAGACCATGACCATAGGCGACCGTCGCCATCGCCGTCGCATCCCACTGCGCGGGCACGAGGGGAGAGGCCCATTGCGGACCTACCGCCGGCTGTCCGCCCAGCAGGCCAACCTTTGCGAGAAATGTCTTCTGCGCCATCGGACCCATGCGCTGGGCGATGTCCGCCGCGCCGATGTTGGACGAATAGGCGAGAATGTCAGTCACCGAGACGGACGACGGATGCGGCAGCGGATGCGCATCGCGCACCGTCACTGCGCCGATCTTCACCGGCTTCGACGCGTCGAACGTGTCCGTCGGCTTCAGCACGCCCGCTTCCAGCGCCGCCGCCACCGTCAGCGGCTTGTAGATCGAGCCCAGCTCCATGCGGGCATTGAGCGCACGATTGGTCTTCGCATCGTCACCCTCTTCCCCGCGCTTGCTAGGGTCGATCGTCGGCCACGATGCGATCGCCCGCACGGCGCCGGTACTCACCTCCACCACGATGCCCACGGCGCCCTTCATATCGAAGTCCGAATAGGCCGCCTGCAGCTCTTCCTCGAGCACGAACTGCACGCTTGCATCGAGCGTCAGCTGCAGCGGCGCGCCGCCCTTCTTCAGCTGGTCGTTATAGATGCGCTCGACCCCTTCGAGGCCGACGCCGTCAATGCTGGTATAGCCGAGGAAGTGTCCCGCCAGTTTCCCGTTCGGATAGAAGCGCTGCGGCTCCTCGACGAACACCAGCCCCTCGACGCCGGTATCCTTCAGCGCCTGCACCTGCTCGCCCGTCAGTTCGCGCTTCACCCAAGCGAACTGGCGCTTCTTGTCTGCCATGAGCGCGGTCAGCGCATCTTCGCCGAGATCGGGGAACACGGAACGAATTCCAGCAACCACTTCGCGTGAGTCCCAGATCGCGCTCGGATCGACGGCCAGCGACTTGCCCTGCACCGTCGTCGCGAGCAGTTCGCCCTTGCGATCGATGATGTCGCCACGCCGCGCGATCTCGGCCTTGTCGACCGGCAGCGCCGCCTTGTGGGGCCCATTGAACGCCACATAGGCTGAGCGCCCCACGATGATGACGAAGATCAGCGCCAGCACGCCCGCAATGATGCGGGCACGGCGCGGACCCCAGACGTCCTCATATGGCGCAGCGTATGCCCTCATTACGGTTGCGGCTTCACCGGATCAGGAGAGGGCGCGAGGGTTTCGGGCGGCTGGCCAGGCGCGGGCAGGCGCGTGCGCTCCTCGCCCAGCCTCTGCTTCAGCGCTTCGGCAGCCGTGTACTGGCTGGGATTTGCCGGCGCGAGGCCGAGCTGCTGTTGCGCGATCCCGCCGATCCGCTCCGGCCGGGTCAGCACGGCTTCGTCGGCGCGCAGGGTCGCGATGGCTTTTTCTTCGTCAGCGACCTGCGTCTTCAGGTCTTCGATGCGGCCCTGCGTGTCTTCCGCGCCGAGCTTGGCGCGATATACCGCGACGGCGAGCGCCGCGACAACAAGACCACCGATGATCGCCAGGCGTTTCATCAGGCAACTCCTTCAAGCTGTTTCAGCCCCGGCAGGCGGAACCCGTCGTCGGTTCCAGATCCCCATGCCGGCGCATCCGTCCGCAGAGCCCACCGCAGTCGCGCCGATCGCGAGCGCGGATTTGCGTCCGTCTCTGCCTCGCTTGCCTCGGTGGCCTTGCGCTGCAGGACTTCGAACGTGGGCGCCTTTCCCTTGGGCGCGCGCGGCACATGGCGAGAAACGCCAGGATCATTGCCGGAGCGCGACCGCAGGAAGAGTTTCACGATGCGGTCTTCGATTGAATGGAAGGTTACGATCACCAGCCGCCCGCCGGGTTTCAGCACACGCTCGGCGGCGTCCAGCGCGCGCACCAGCTCGGTGGTCTCTTCATTCACCCACATGCGCAGCGCCTGGAACGAACGCGTCGCTGGATGCGTCGGCTTGCCGCGCCGTCCGCCCAGCGATTTCTCGATCACATCGGCAAGATCCAGCGTCGTGGCGAAAGGCTGCGCCCGGCGGCGGTGCACGATCTCGCGCGCAACTCGGCGGGCGCCGTGCTCATCGCCGAGAATGTGGAAAATGTCGGCCAGCTCGCCCTCGGTGAGATGGTTCACCGCGTCCGCCGCGCTCGGCCCCTTGCGTTCCATCCGCATGTCGAGCGGACCATCGCGCATGAAGGAAAAGCCACGCTCGGCTTCATCGATCTGGAAGGACGAGACGCCGAGGTCCAGCATGATGCCGTCGACCGTCTCGCGCCCCATCGCATGCAGGATCGCTTCGAGTTCGCCGAACCGTCC
The DNA here is from genome assembly GCA_963784415.1 of uncultured Alphaproteobacteria bacterium. Taxonomy (GTDB): domain Bacteria; phylum Pseudomonadota; class Alphaproteobacteria; order Caulobacterales; family Hyphomonadaceae; genus UBA7672. Next base: position 194,648 of record CAWARK010000013.1, on the reverse strand, counting down.
CGGCGCCGGAATAAGCCGCGGATCACGTCCCGCATGTTCCCACGCGCGCTTCATCGCGTCGGGGTCGCGGTCGATTGCGATCAGCGTGAAGTTCGCAACCGCCAGCGCCGCCTTGGCATAGCCGCCACCGCCATAGGTGCCATCCACCATCACCGCGCCTTCGACCGGCGCAAGCGCGTGGATCACTTCTTCGACGAGGACCGGAACGTGCGTGCCGGCGTGGGGGGAAATCGGGCCCTCGCTCATTCGGCCGCCGCCTGCGTGTTGCGGCGCGGCTTGGCCTTGAGCAGGCCGAGGCTCTCCTTCGCCAGCGCCCGGTTCCGCGCCTTCTCGGCCTGGTAGGCGGCCGGCTCCCAGATCTGGAAGCGGTCTCCGAGGCCGACAAACGTCGCCTTTTCCGAGATGCCCGCCGTCGTCAGCAGTTCCGCGTCCAGCACGATGCGTCCACCTTCATCCTGCTTGGCCATCCTGGCCTCGCCCATGATGTAGTTCGCCAGTGCGATACGGCGGGGGTCCATCAGGTCGAGATCGGCCATGGAGTCCTCGAACTGGTTCATGAGGTGCTCGCCCGCGCCCTCGATGCATGGCTTGTCCAGCGACGGCCACAGGTAGACGACGTCTGCGCCCCCAAGCACCCTGCGAAAGGGCGCCGGGATCGAGACCCGCTTCTTGGCGTCAACGCCGCTCTCGAAGTTGGAGAGAAACATACCCCTGATTGCCCGCTAGACCCCGCTCCCGAATGGGACGGCGCACCCGAAAAAACCCGCCACGAAAGCCCCTTCCGTGGAAGTTCGAGGGATATCATGGGGAAATATGGGAAACAACGGGACGTTAGCCCGCCGTTAACCATTGGACCGTCCGCGCACGGAACAAACCGGGTAGATCGGTTAGTCATACCGGCAGGTCTGTGGATAAGTGGTTTACGGCTCGTAAATCCGCCCTCACAGACTCGCCTAGAGTCCGGGTGTTAGCCCCTGTGGAGTGCGTTGCAGCAGCTGTCCACAGCAATTGGGTAAACGTCGATCAGGCGGCCTGTAAGCCGGGTTCTGTCCCGGGTCTTGCGACCCTTAGGCGACCATTCCTCTGGGACGGCCCTTGCGGACCGCCTCACGCGACCAACCCGGATGGAACGCGAAGGCGCGCCTGACCCTTTCGGGTCGCCCATCCCTATTCGGTCTTGCTCCAGGCGGGGCTTGCCTTGCCGTCCCTGTCACCAGGAACGCGGTGGGCTCTTACCCCACCCTTTCACCCTTACCGCGGGACGAATCCCGAGGCGGTTTGCTTTCTGTGGCGCTATCCCTCGGGTTACGCTTCCCAATCCTTGCGGACCAGGTTGCTTCCCCGGGCGGACGTTATCCGCCGCCTTGCCTACGTGGAGCCCGGACTTTCCTCCAGCAGGTTACCCCACCAGCGGTCGCCCGGCCGCCTGATCGAGCGCGGCTCATATCACCCCTGCCGGAATTAGGCGATTCCGACCCTCCCGAAGTCGCAGCATCGCTGCGGCGTGCCCTCGCTGAGGCGTGAATGCCCCAGCCGCGCAATAACTGCGCTTGGTTATGGCCTGTTCAGGTAAGCCCCATTACAAGCCGACCGTACGCCATCTGGAGGGAATAATGAGACTGACGACCGTCGCCGCAATCATGGGCATCGCGACCCTCGCCGCCCCGGCCTTTGCCGGTCCGAAGGATGGCGGGGATATCTATGAGACGCGCTGCAAGATGTGCCACGGTACGGGCATGGCCAATGCGCCGCTGATCGACGTCCTCAAGACCCTCGATAACGACGTCATCCTCGCCGCCCTCACCACCCCCGTGCCGATGATGGCCGGCGTGGTCAGCAGCCTGTCGGACGAAGACAAGCGCAACATCGCCGTCTTCCTGTCGGGCAAATCCCTCCCCGCCTCGGGCGCCCTGCCGGAAGTCAAAGCCGAGTAGGTCGAAGCACCGAGCCAAAAAACAAAGGGCGAGACGCACCCGCGTCTCGCCCTTTTGCATTCTGCGTGCGGTCCATGAAGCCAGCGCTCACCACATCTCGTAATCGAACAGGTAAAAATCGTCGCGATAGATCTCGTTGATCCTGTCGATCGATGACCGCGAAAGGAGGCTTCGCGCCTCCAGCGGTATCGCCCGCACATTCTTGCGGGGCGCCTCCAGTACCAGCGGACGCAGGTCGGGATCGAACACGTCCAGCTTGCGGCTGCTCGCTTCGATGTCCTCGACCTTCATGATGCAGTCGACCATGCACTTGGCGCCCAGATAAGCCATGTCGCGTTGGCGCGCAAAATGCGTGTAGCGCAAGTCCCACCCATCCAGCAGCAACGGATCAAGCGACGCGATGAACGCGTTCAGCTCCTCGACATAGGCGTCCATGTCCGTGACAGGCTGGTCGCGCGTCGCCCGCGGCAAGCCCTTCGAGCGCGCTTCCGCAAATGCAGACACGGCCCGTGTGTAAGGGTTGCGCACGAACATGAAGACGAAGTGCAACGACAGCCGGTTGAAATACTCCGGGTAAAGCGACTGCAGGACGGACATGCGCATATGCGCCTTGTCGATCGTCCTGCCGCCAACCTCCGCGAACATCCAGAACGTGTCGTTCGTCGTGTCGAACTGCTTCAACGCCTTGCGAACCGTCGTTCCCGCGCACTTTGGATTGTGGATGAAGACGAAGTTCCGCGTGTCACTGACGATCATGCAGTTTTCCCGGCAGCGTCCGTCCGCTTACCCCTTCAACGCGCCCGCAAGCCGCTTCGAGATGATCGCGTCCGCCTCGCTCATGATGCGGTCGATCAGCTGCTTTACGGTCGGCACGTCGTGGATGAGGCCGGCAACCATGCCGCAGCTCCACGCGCCCGCGTTCATGTCGCCATCCTTCATGATTTTCGGATAGACGCCCGCGACTTCCTCGATGATGTCCTCGAACTTGATGCCGGCGCCGAGCTGCTTTTCCTTCTCGAGGATCTTGGTGACGCCCGCATTGTTCAGCACGCGCTCGGTGTTGCGCAGCGGACGCATCACAAGCCGCGTGTCGAGCTCGCTCGCCTTCACCAGCGCGTCTTTCACGTTCTGGTGGATCGGCGCTTCCTTCGTCGCCATGAAGCGCGTGCCCATGTTCATGCCTTCCGCGCCCAGCGCCATCGCAGCCACGAGCGAGCGCCCGTCCGCCATGCCGCCCGAAGCCACGAACGGAATCTTGAGCTCCTCGGCCGCACGCGGCAGCAGGATGAAGTTCGGCACGTCGTCCTCGCCGGGGTGACCGCCACACTCGAAGCCATCGACGCTCACCGCGTCGCAGCCGATCGATTCAGCCTTCAGCGAGTGCCGCACCGACGTGCACTTGTGGATCACCTTGACGCCGGCCTCCTTGAAGAACGGCATCACCTGCACCGGGTTGTTGCCCGCCGTCTCGACGATCTTGATGCCTTCCTCGATGATCGTGCGCACGAAGCCCGGATAATCCGGCGGCGTCACCGATGGCAGGAAAGTCAGGTTCACCCCGAACGGCTTTTTCGTCATCTCGCGGCAACGACGGATCTCTGCGCGCAGGCCTTCCGGCGTGCGCTGCGTCAGCCCCGTGATGATGCCAAGCCCGCCCGCTTCTGAAACGGCGGCCGCCATCTCGGCAAAGCCCACATAGTGCATCCCGCCCTGGATGATCGGATGCTCGATGCCGAACAGCTCGGTGATGCGCGTTTTCATGGGGCGACTTCCTCTGATGTTTTGCCCATCAGGAAACCGCCCGTCAGACGGCGTCAAGCCTGTCGGGAGTGATAGGTGGTTTTCCGTCGAAGCTACCGCGTGCGATCCGCCAACGGCCGCGTCCCCTCGAACCACACCTTCCGCGCGGGCACGCTGACGAGATCCCGCTCCGGCCAGCGCAACGCCGTCAGCTTCCCGCCAAAACAGCACCCCGTATCGATGCACCACGTATTGTTCACCGCCTGCACCTCGGGCGCCGCAACGTGCCCATAGACCACCGCCGTCTCGCCCGTGTGCTGCAAGGCCCAGTTGAGCCGCACCGGAGATCCGAACCCGTCCGTCTCCCCTGTCGTGTCGCCATAGAGCGCGAAGGCTTTCACCTTGCCCCCATCCTTGCCGATCATCTCCTGCCTGATCCCGGCATGCGCCACCGCCAGCTTGCCGCCATCAAGCCAAAGATAGATCGGCAACGACCCGACATACTTCCGCACCCGCGCACGAAACGCCGGATCCTCCTCCGCCATCTGGTCGATCGACGCCTGCAGGCCATGCGCCGGCTTCACACTCGCGCCATTGATCCACCGCGAAAACTTGTTGTCGTGATTGCCATCGACGCACAGCCCCGTCCCGGCCTCCTGCATCGCCATCGCGATCCGCAACACATCCGGCGACCGCGGCCCGCGATCCACAAGATCGCCCACAAACACCAGCGTCCGCCCGGCAGGCGGCGTCACACTCACCGACCGATCCGCGCCCCACGCGACCTCATAGCCGAGCAACTCGAGCAACTCCTCAAGCTCGTCACAACACCCATGCACATCGCCGACAATGTCGAACGGCCCAACAAGCTCGCGGCGATCGAAGGCGGGTTTCGTATTCATGGCGCACCTCGCACGAAGGCGCGGAACAACTCTTCCGCCTCCGCCCTCAAGATCCTGTCCGCCGTCACGCGCACGTCCTGCGCGTTCGCCCACGCCCACTGGCGTTGCACAAACGCCTCGAGTGGAACAAGCCGCGGCCCATCACCCACCTCGGACGTCCGCGCCTTGCGTGCCAGCAGCTCCAGCACTTCGTCGCGAAACGCCGCATCCAGCGCGATGCCCGCCATCAACTCCGGCAAGCTCATCGGCGGAATTTCGCCCGGCCGCTCGCGGATCCACGCAATGCACATCGCCGGCCGCAGGATGTAGAGATACTTCTTGAGGTTGACGCTCTCGCGCCCCTCGACGAACTCGTTCCACATCCGCCGCGCCAGCGAGACATAGTGGTGCAGGCATGCCCGCGCATAAGCCGTCCGCTCCGCAAACGCCTGCAACGTCGCGCACGCTTCATCGTTCCAGCGATACCGGATCGGGCTCGACAACCATTCCAGCAGCACCGGGTTGGGCTTCAGCAACAACAGCAACGCCTTCTGGATATCCCAGCCATTGATGTCGAAATCGCCATCGATCGGCAGCTCGATGACATCCCGCCCGGGCTGCAGCGACAGATACCAGTCCGCCTCGCGTACATAGACAAACCGCGCGTCATAGTCGCTGTCCGGCGAGGGAAAGCCCCACGCCCGGCTCCCACTCTCCACCGCAAACAGGATACGCACCCGCTCATCCCGCTCGATGCGATCGAGATCGGCCAGGATGCGCGCCAGCGCTGTGTGTGGAATCTGGTCAGGCGAAAGGCTGGTCATGCCCGGCGGATATCACGCCGCCCGCACCTTGCGAAAGCGCGTCCCCGGCTTCGGCGGTGGTTCGGCCGCGCCTGCAAAGCATTGCGCCATGCCCATCCATTCGGTCGCGATCGGCCCGCTCACGTCCAGCTTCGTGTCCGCTACATTGCGGACCTGCGTCACCACCTGGCAGAACTCCGTGGCCGATCCCAGGATGGCATTCTCGCCATCCGCCTCGCCCCAGATCCAGACCTCGCCTGACGGCGCCGTCAGCCGCACGCGCGGAAGCGTCTCCGGCACAGCTATCTTCCGCACCATGTACGTCCACCCGAACGTCGAGACGCCCAGATGCGCGATGTTCTTGATCCGATCCGCATCCACGCGTTCGACCCCGAGATGATCATACACCTCCTGCCCGTGCGCCCACGTCTCCATCAGCCGCGCCGTGATCGACGAGCGGGCGCTCATGTCCGGTCCCGCCCATTTCAGCCGCGCCTTGGGATCGGCTGTCGCATAAAGGTCAGCGATCCGCCCGGCCGTCTCCACCCACGCCGACCGCAATGCCTGCCCCGACAGCGGCACGACCTCGCGCTCCACGGCCCGCATGCCGCCCTTGCCCGTAATCGCGCCGAGCAGCCGCACCAGCTCCGCCTCATCGGTAAGCTGCAGCCCCGCCGCGCGATTCCAGAAATGCAGGTGCCGGATCACATCGTTCAGCGTCCAGCCCTTGAACTGTGTCGCCTCATCGAAGTCGGCGTCCGGCAACGGCGCCAGCAAGCCCGCCAGCGCCTCCGTCTCGCCAAGGAAATCCGCCGCCTGTTCCATCGCTACAGCGTCCGCGCGATCAGGATCTTCATGATCTCGTTCGTGCCGCCATAGATGCGCTGGATGCGGCTGTCGCGATACATGCGGCTGATCGGATATTCGTCCATGAAGCCATAGCCGCCGAACAGCTGCAGGCACTTGTCCACGATCTTGCCCTCGAGGTCCGACACCCAGTATTTCGCCATCGACGCCGTCGCCGCATCGAGCTTGCCTTTGAGGTGCTCAGCGATGCAGTGGTTCACGAACACGCGCGCCACCGTCGCCTCGGTCTTGCACTCGGCCAGCACGAACTGCGTGTTCTGGAAATCGATCACCTTCTTCCCGAACGCCCCGCGATCCTTCACGTAGGCAATGGTCAGCTCCAGCGCCCGCTCGATCGTCGCGATGCCTTGCACCGCGATGTTGAGCCGCTCCTGCGGCAGCTGTCCCATCAGCTGGAAGAAGCCCTTGCCCTCTTCATTGCCCAGGAGGTTGTCCGCTGGGATCTTCACGTCGTTGAAGAACAGCTCGGACGTATCCTGCGCGTCCTGCCCCAGCTTCTTGAGATTGCGCCCGCGCTCGAAACCTTCCGCGCCCTCCGTCTCCACGAACAGCAGCGACGTCCCCTTCGCGCCCTGCGTCGGATCGGTCTTCGCCACGACGCAGATCAGGTTCGCCGTCTGCCCGTTGGTGATGAACGTCTTCGACCCGTTGATGACGTATCCGTTGCCGGATTTCTTCGCCGTCGTCTTGATGCCCTGCAGGTCCGATCCCGCGCCCGGCTCCGTCATCGCGATCGCCGAGATCAGCTCGCCCGACGCCATGCGCGGCAGCCAGCGCTTCTTCTGCTCCTCGGTGCCGTAGTGGAAAATGTACGGCATCACGATCGCATTGTGCAGCGAGGCGCCGAAGCCATCGACGCCCTGCAGCCCGATCTGCTCCATCAGGATCACTTCGTGGCGATAGTCGCCGCCCATGCCGCCGTATTCTTCCGGCGTCGACAGCCCGAGCAGCCCCGCCTCCGCCGCCTCGGTCCACATCGCCCGCTCGACAACCTTGTCCTTGCGCCACTTCTCCGAGCGCTCCGCCGGCGCGTGCTGCTGGAAGAACTTCGTCACCGAGTCCTCGAACATGCGGATGTCCTCCTCCGACATGAAATCCGGACGTTCGACATTCAGCACAGACATGACATTCCCTCGATCGATACGCGCAATTCGAGCAGCAAAACCTGCATTCCGCGCGCGTCATCCTGCACAGCGCGCCGCCCCTGTCGAGCCGAACTTTGCGCTGCCGTAGCGTCGGAGAACGTCACTGCCCCGGTCGAGACGTCGCACCCGGAATATGCCCTACTGACCGTCAGAAGGAGAACATGATGACCGCCACCGACCTCATCCTGGCCGACGATCTCGCGCCTCATATCCGTCGCCTCACCCTCAACCGGCCCGACAAGCGCAACGCCCTCTCCAACGACCTGCGCCGCGATCTCTACGCTGCCCTCGAAGCCGCCGACCGCGACAGCAACGTCCGCGTCATCATCCTCCGCGGCGCCGGAACCTGCTTCTCCGCCGGCTACGATCTCTCCGCCGAGGGCGCGCAGCAGCCGCTTCCCTTCCAGACCGCAGGCGGCCCCGGCCAGTGGGCGCGCCATGTTGTCGAAGGCTGCTTCCGCATCTGGGATCTCGCCAAGCCGGTGATCGCACAGGTCCATGGCTGGTGCCTCGCCGGCGGCTCCGAACTCGCCGCCGCCTGCGATCTCGTCTACGTTGCCGACGATGCGCAGATCGGCTATCCGCCCGTGCGCTCTATGAGCCCGCCCGACAACCAGTTCCACGCGTGGTATTGCGGCCTCCGCCCCGCGATGGAGATGATGCTCACCGGCGACGCCATCGATGGCGTTGAGGCCGTCCGAACCGGCCTCGCCAACCGCGCCTTCCCGGCTGACGCGCTGGAGTCCGAAGTCCTCGCCATCGCCGCGCGTATCGCGAAAATCCCCACCGACGTGCAGCAGATGAACAAGCGCTCCGTCCATCGCGCCATGGAGATCATGGGCCTGCGCGCCGCCGTCCGCGCCGGCGCCGAAATCCAGGCCCTCGCCCTGACCACCGAAAGCTCCCGCGCCATGTTCGCGCAATTCCGCGAAGGCGTGACCCCTGCCCTCAACGCGCGCGACGGCGCGTTCGGCGACTATCGCAATGCGACCAGGACCGAAGACTAAAGCTGCACCACCCCCGGCGCCCCATCCGCCGCGAACAGCGAGGCCACTTCCGCCGCGCGCACGTCCTGCGTCGTGCGCTGGTTCACATAGCCCTTGTCGGTGATCTCGCCCGTATCGAGCGATGGCGGCGACGTCAGCATCCTGAACCGCCCCACCTTGCGCGAAGACCCGCCTGCATTCGCATTGAACGCCTTCAGCTTCTCCGCCACCTGCGCCGTGATCGATCCGAACGCTTTCGCCACATCGCCGCCGGCCGCCTGCGTCGCGGCCGCCATCGCAGCAGGCGACGGCCACAGCAGTGCTCCGATGTACTTCTTGTCCTGTCCGCAGATCACGGCATCGAACGCCAGCGGCGCACACGCCGCCACGATATCTGGCCGCAGCGTGCCGACCGAAACCCACGTCCCGGAATCGAGTTTAAAATCCTCGGTCACGCGCCCGTCGAACACCAGGCCCTTCTCGGGATGCTCCGGATCTTCAAACCGCGCCGCATCGCCGAGGCAGTAAAATCCTTCCTCGTCGAACACCGCCGCGTTCTTCTCGGGCATGTTGAGATAACCGCTCATCACGGTCGGCCCCTTCACACGCACTTCCATCTTGTTGCCCACCGGCGCTAGCTTCAGCGTGAGCCCCGGCAGCGGCACGCCCACCATGCCCACGCGCTCGATGATCCAGTGCGTCATCGTCACGCCCTGCGTCTCCGTCGCGCCATACATGGTCAGCAGCGGAATGCGCATGCCCGTCGCCGCAATCGACAGCTTCTGCAGCCGATCGTACAGATCGTCCGACAGCGTCGCTCCGCCATAGATGAACGCCTTCATCCGCGAGAACACCGCGTCGCGCAGCTCGATGTCCGCCTCCATCGCTTCGGCCAGCATGCCGAACGCAATCGGCGCCGAGCCGAAAGCCTGCGGCCGAACTTCCTTGAGGTTCGCAATCGTCGTCTGGAACAGGCCCGGCATCGGCCGGCCATCATCGATGTGGAATGTCCCGCCCAGCGACAGCACGTTGTTGAAGTTGACGTTGCCGCCCGAGATATGGCTCCACGGCATCCAGTCGAGTGCCATGCCGATCTCGTTCGGATCTTCCGGCGGCAGTTCGATCCCGCCGCGCGCGGCGATCTGCGCCGTCATCTGGCCCTGGCTCTGCGGCGCCGGTTTCGGCATGCCGGTCGAGCCCGAGGTGAACAGGTATTTGCCCACCGTATCCGGCCCGATCCAGTCCATCGCCTTGTCGACATCGCCCGTCACCGGCGTCTCCGCCAGCTTCGCGAAGGCCTCCGAGCCTTCCGACCCATCCGCCGAAATCACCGCCACGCCGTCCAGCGGCAAGGTCGCCAGCGCCTTGCGGAACGGATCCATCGTCTGCACGAAGATCGCCTTCGGCTTCACCGCGTCGAACGCATGCCGCAGCTTCGCGAAATCCGACGACATGGTGGAGTAAGCCTGCGAGATCGGCGTCGCCGGCGCCGAGATTCGCTGCGCGGCGAGCGACATCAGCGCATGCTCGATCGAATTGCCCGACAGGATCAGCAGCGGCGCATCCGCGCCCAGCCCGCGATCCAGCAGCGCCTGCGCCAGCGACCGCGTGATCTTCGCGCCCTCACCGTAGGTCACCTGGCGCCACGGCCCCAGTCCTGCCTGATTGGGATTGGGCAGCCGCTGCTTCAGCCACGCCCGGTCCGGATGCATCCCCGCCCGCTCATCCAGCGCATGCGGAATGGAGCGCGGCTGCGCCCCCATCGGCGAGCGCGACTTCAGATAGACCGCCCCGTTCTCGCCCCGCCGTACCTCGATATCCGGTCCCCGATAGGGCAGCGGACGGAATGGCGGCAGATTCGCGGTGTCGGCTGGCATGAATTCCTCCGGTCGTCTTTTGTCTTTTCCAGACACTAGCCGCGACCACCCCCACCCTCAAAGCCCCAGTTGCAACTGTCACCCTCACACATTCGACAGGGTGAGGAGCGGTCCCGAAGGGACGATTTGGTCCGGGGGACCAAATCGAGCGGGGAACGCCGAAGCGTAAGCGAAGGCCGGCCCTCTGGACCGCGAGTTACACCTCATTTTGTTGGATGAGATTCGCACTTACACAGCAGCCCGCTTTCCGCGTCTCCAGCAATCTCAATGACTTGCGCAAAAAATAGGGTGGATTGGCGTTTGGCAAATCGGCCGGGCTCCGGGCGCACGTATAGTGGCGGCCATGAAACGTCGAAGCTGGCCCATCTGGCTGCTGCGCGATGTCCCGGCCTTGCTCGGCATCGTGTTCAGCTTCGGGCCGCTGGTGATCCTCCTGATCTCCAGCGAGTGCCGAGTCATGCGCGGAAAAGCGATCCGCAGATCGGTGTTCGAAACCATCGCCCTCCTGCTCGCCCACGCCGAAGCGCGCCTCACCTTCGCCCTCACGCGACAGGCCTACCGCCGCCTCGGCTGGAACCCCCGCCTCGTGCGCTTCAATCTCATCCCCGCCACCTACAACCTGCGCGACGTGCAGGAGCGCTACGCGAATTACGTGAACGCGTTTGGCGACATGAACGCCGTGGTCGAGGCCTACATCGACGACATCCGCCAGCAGTACCGCATCGCGGAACGCGACCTCGTCGCCCATGGTTCGACGGACGCGCGGCAAAGCCGCGCTGCTCACCATGAGCTGGTGGGCATGGCCGCATCCAATTTCTCAGCAGGCACACTTGCGCTCATCCTGAGCAGCACGCGCAGCGTGCGCCCGTCGAAGGACGAGCGCGGCCAAGCGCACGCCCGCGGACCGCCTCCACGCCCAAGCTCCCGAAAACAACCTCAGCGCACCTCGCAGGCATCACCCGCGAGATCGCCCCGCCATGCCTAGTGCTTCTGCACGAACACGGTGCCCGCCGAATACCCCGCCCCGAACGAGCAGATCAGCCCCTTATCCCCGGCCCTGAAATCTTCCGAGTGTTTGTGGAAGGCGATGATCGACCCCGCCGACGACGTGTTCGCGTAAGTGTCCAGCACCGTCGGGCTCTCGAATTCGCTGGCTTCATGGCCCAGCACGCGCTCTGCGATCAGCCGGTTCATCCCGGCATTCGCCTGGTGCAGCCAGAGCCGCTTCAGCTCGGTCGACTTGATGCCCAGCCGGTCCATCTCCGACTGGATCATGCCCGCCACCATCGGCACGACTTCCTTGAAGACCTTCCGGCCCTCCTGGACGAACAGCTTGTCCGTCGCACCAATACCCTCCGGCGCGCCGCGATTGAGGAAGCCGAAATTGTTGCGGATGTTGTTCGAGAACTGCGTCTTGAGATGCGTGCCCAGGATCGACCAATGCTCCTTCGGCGCAACGTCTTCCGCCTCGATCAGCACAGCCGTCGCCACATCGCCAAAGATGAAATGGCTGTCGCGATCCGTAAAATTCAAATGTCCCGAACAGATCTCGGGGTTCACCATCAACACCGTCTTCGCATGACCCGCGCGTACAAAATCCGCGCCCGTCTGGATGCCGAACGTGGCAGACGAACACGCCACGTTCATGTCGAACGCAAAACCTTCCGCCCCCAGCGCTGCCTGCACTTCAACCGCCATCGCGGGATAAGCGCGCTGCATGTTGGACGCTGCACAGATCACTGCATCAATGTCCTTGCCCGTCTTCCCGACCTTCGCCAGCGCCTCTTTCGCAGCGTTGACCGCAATCTCCGCCAGCACCGAAATCTGGTCGTTCGGCCGCTCGGGAATATTCGGCGTCATGCGGCCCGGATCGAGCACGCCTTCCTTGTCGATCACATAGCGCGACTTGATGCCCGACGCCTTCTCGATGAACTCGACCGAAGAATAGGTTTTGGGCGGCGCCCCTGCTGCGATCTCGACCGCATGTTCGGCATTCCACTTGTCGACCCAGGCATTGAAGCTGGCAACAAGCTCCGCATTCGAAATCGAATTGGTCGGGGTGAACAGGCCGGTGGCCGTGATGACGGGACGGGTCATGAATGCCTCAAACTGACTGCCGGGTGGTGTAGGCCCGCTTGCGGCTACCGTCGAGTAGCCTCATGCGGGCAAACCTCACGTTGGGTTATCCGTGTTTCGCGGCCTCGACCGCGCCCGCATACCCGGGCTGATCGATCATCACCTGTGCATAGACGCTCTGCCGCAGGTAAGCGTGCAGGTCGGCCCTTTGCAGGTCGATCTCGCCGAACCGTATGGCTCGGCACAGGGTCTCGCGCGACTTCGACAGCGAGCGCGACCCTCCGACCAGCTGCCCTAGCGCCTCCATCTCCCGCCGCGAAGCCTCCGGCCCCAGCGCCAGATCACGCAACGCAATATCCAGCGAGTTCGCCGCCACGCGCGCGAGGAACTGGTCGCGACCGCTCAACGCCGGCGCCGCCTCGCCTTTCAGAAACTCACGCACCCCCGCCAGCAATTCATCCGTCCGCGGCAGGTCCGTACCCGACAGCGATTGTTGAACCGCAACCAGCGTGTCGACTGGTCCGGGGATCAACATGTTCACGCAATCGATCTGGCACTCCGACGACCGCCGCCCGATCACCGGACGCTCCAGGCTCTTCTCCGATCCATCGCGGAACGACTGCCCCATCGACAGCGTGCTCACCGCCCACCAGAACGATCCGAACAATTCCCAGAACCGCACCGCCGCGCGATCGACCGTCTCACCCGAAACGGATTCATACCCCGCGATCAGATCATCAAGATCACCAAACCCGCCGACCTCTTTTTCCGCCACGCCAAACCGCCACGAGCGCGTTACGAGCCAGCCGAGATCGCGCATCGGATCGCCAATGTGCGCCAGCTCCCAGTCGAGCACAGCCACGACGCCCTTCTCCGGATCAACGATCAGATTGCCATTGCGATAGTCACTGTGAACCAGCGCCATCCGGTTGCTCTTCGGCAGGTTGCCCAGCAGCCAGCGCGCTACAAAATCGATCATCGGCTGCGGCGTACCCAGCAGCAGGTAGCGCTCATACGTCCGCTGTACGAACTCTTCCGGCGACAGCACTTCGAGCATGGCATCCAGCCCGCTCGCTTTCACATCGACCTTGTGCAGCCGCGCAAGTATCTCCCCGCACTGCCGCGCCAGCGTCTTCCGCACCTCCGCGAATTCCGGCGCCCGCGCGATCTTGCCGCCCAGCGTCTCGCCCGAAATCCACTCCATGAAGAAGCCTGCGCCCAGACCATCTTCCGGCTGCAGCACCAGCAGCACTTCCGGTCCCGGCACGCCAGCATCACGCGCAGCGGCAAACAGCTTCGCTTCGCCGCCCAGCCCGGGGCCAGCGCTCATCGCCGAGACGCCCTCGCCCTCTGCCCGCCGCAGCGCCAGCTTCCGCTCCGCGCCATGCATCACCACGTGCAGCCGATACGTCTCGCGGCTCGCTCCCGCCGACAGACGGTCGCACGAGACCAGCCGCTCAAATCCCGGCAGCCGTTTCAGCGTCGCTTCAAGTTTCGTGTTGTCGATCACTCAGCCACACTCACTCGACAACACCCTTCGGCGCCTTCTGATCCATGAAGCCGAACATGTAGCCGGCGACACGGCGCATCTGGATTTCTTCCGCGCCCTCGGTGATGCGATAGCGGCGGTGGTGGCGATAGATGTGCTCGAACGGTTTGTGCCGCGAATAGCCGAGGCCGCCATGCACCTGCATCGCGCGGTCCGCCGCTTCGCAGCACAGACGGTTGGCCCAGTAGTTACACATCGAGACTTTGTCGCTGGCCTGGAAATTCCCGGCCGTGTCCATGATCCACGCCGTCTTGTGGATCAGCGCCCTCAGCATTTCGCACTGCGTCTGCAGCTCGACCAGCGGGAACTGGATCGCCTGATTGCTCGACAGCTTCTTGCCGAATGGCGCCCGCGTATTCGCGTACTTCACCGACTCGTTGACGCAGAACTGCGCCGCGCCCAACGACGACGCCGCCTGACGGATGCGGTTCTCGTTGAAGAAGTGCTGCACCACCATCAGCCCGCGCCCCTCGCCGCCGAAGATAGAACCGTGCGGAACACGAACACCCTTCAACGTCACATGCGCATGGTCGGTCGGCATGTTGAAGGTCCAGAGAAATTCCTCGATCTTGAAGCCCGGCGCATCAGACGGCACGAGGAAAGCCGTGATGCCGTGGCCGTCGCCCGCCTTGCCGCTTGTGCGCGCCATGATCATGTCGTGGCTGGCGTGATGCATGCCGGAATTCCACGTCTTCTCGCCATCGATGATCCAGTGATCGCCATCGCGGACCGCGACCGTCTCCATGTGCGTCGCGTCGGAGCCATGCTTGGGTTCAGTAATGCCGAACGCAAAGCCGCGCTTGCCGGCGGCGAGGTCGTCCATCCACTCGGCCTTCTGCGCGTCCGTGCCGTAATTCCACATCAGCTGCGCGCCAATGCTGTTGCCGACGATCGAATGCTCGTTCTGCAGGTCGTTGTGAAGGCCCAGCCCCTTGGCCGCAAAGTGTTCGCGGATCACGGCCATCGCGAGATTGGGTCCACAGCCGACATCGCGCGCCGAGCCGCCCAGCTCCTTGGCCAGCGCAAAGCGGAAATGCCCCGCCTTATCCGCCCGCCGCCGCGCTTCCCGCAGCAGCAGCTCCCAGTCCTGGCGCGGCAGGCCGCCCTTGTCCCAATCCGTCCGCGAATGCTCGCGGCGATGGTCGAAGAAACGGATATTGTCGTCCGCATTTTCGAGCGGCTTGATCTCGGCTTCGATGAAGGCGTCGAGCTCGGCGAGATAATCGACGAGTCCCTTGGGCAGATTGAAGTCCACGATTGCTCTCCGGCGTTTCCTGCCCGGAGTGTTGACCTACTCGGCAGGAACCGCAACCGGCTCCGGATGCGGCTCGTCCGACGGCTTCGCCTTCTTGTCCTTCGGCGCCAGCAGCAAATACATCGGCGGCGTCACGATCCGCGCGATCAGCGTGGACGAGACGAGACCCCCGATGATCACCATCGCCAGCGGCGAATAGAGCGGCGACTTTTCGAACACCAGCGGCATCAGGCCGCCGATGGCCGTAAGGGAAGTCAGCAGCACCGGCAGGAAGCGAACCTCGCCGGCTTTCTCGATCGCTTCCCTCAAGGGCGTACCGCGATCGCGTTCCTGGTTTGCGAATTCGACCAGCAGGATCGAGTTCTTGATCTCGATACCGATGAGCGCAATGAACCCGATGATCGAGGTGTAGGAAAGCGACTCCCCGCCGAGGAACAGCGCGATCAGTCCGCCCATGATGCCGAACGGGATCACGAACGCCACGACGCCCGCCGTCGCGAACGATCCGAATTCGAGCAGCAGCACCGCCATCACGCCAAAGATCGCGATCAGGATCGCCGGACCCATGCCGCCGAACGAGCGCGACTGCGCTTCGGCCTCGCCGCCCAGGCTGTTGGTATAGCCCGGCGGGAGCTTGATGCCCGACAGCTTGGCCTGCACGTTCTTGGTCACGACGTTGGCGAGATAGCCGGGTTGCAGGAAGGCGGTGATCGTCACCGTCCGCTCGCGCTGGAACCGGCTGATGCGCGCCGGGCCCGACGAGATGCGCGGGTCGGCAAACTCCGACAGCGGCGCGGCCGAGCCATCGCCCGTCCAGATATAGAGCCGCTTCAGATCCTCGATGCTCATGCGATCCGCGCGCGGCGCCCGCACGACCACGGGATAGGCGTCACCGACCGGGTCGCGGTACGACGCAACGCGCGCGCCGCCCACGGCGATGCGCAACGTCTGATCCAGCGAGCCCGCAGGTACGCCGCGCAGGGCCGCCGCTTCGGTGTTGATGTTGAGATCGAGGTCGAGCAAACGCTCGGCCAGCGGGTTGACCACGTTGCGAATGCCCTCGGCCGATTCCATCTCGCGCTCGAACTGGGCGGCGATCTCGGTCAGCACGCCGATGTCCGCGCCCTGAATGCGCACCGCGATGGGCGCCTCGATCGGCGGGCCGTTGAGGAAGCGCTTGATGTTGAACCGCGCGCCGGGGTACTTCGCCAGCTCGGTGCGCAGGTCTTCCAGAACCTTGTGACCTTCGCGCGATTCCCAATGATCGAAGCGCGCATAGACGCCGCCGACATTGCTCGCCTGCTCGCTCGGCGTCTCGTTGTAATAGACCTGCGGGTTGCCACGGCCCGAGTTGGCGAAGCGCCAGGTGATGTCCGAATGCTTGGCCAGCGCGGTGTCCGCGTACATGACCGCCTTGTCCGTCTCCTCGACAGAGACGCCTTCGGGCAGCTTCACCTCGACCATGAAGTAGGGGCTGTCGTTCTCGGGGAACAGGCTGAAGCCCAGCTTCGGCACCAGCGTCAGCGTCGCGGCGAACAGCGCAAGACCCACAATGACGGTGATGCGCGGTGCGCCCAGCGCGATGTTCAGGATCGGGCGATAGATTGCGTGGATGCCCGCCATCACCACGTCGAGGAAGACGTTGGAATGGCCATGCTTCGGCAGCACGCGGCTCGCGAGGAACGGGATTACCGTCAGCGCCACGAACAGGGAGGCTGCAATCGTACAGACCACCGCCATCGGCAGCGACCGCGTGAAATCGCCCGCCGCTTCCGGCAGGTTCAGCAGCGGCAGGAAGGCCAGCAGCAGCGTCGCGGTACACCCCAGCACCGCCACGTTGATCTCGTTGACGCCCGCAATGGCGGCATCGCGCGGCGAAAGCCCGCCGCGCAGGTGGCGGGATATGTTTTCAGTGACGACGATCGAATCGTCCACCAGCAGGCCGAGCGCCAGAACGAAGCCCGCGATGGACAACTGGTTCAGCGAATAGCCCAGCTTCTCCAGCACGATCACGCCGATCGCGAACGAGGCCGGGATCGACACCATCACCACCAGAGACGCCCGGAAACCGAGCGGCAGCAGGGTCAGCAGCACGAGCGCGATGGCGATCATGAAGTCCCGCCCCAGCGACGACAGACGGTGCGAGACCATCTCCGACTGGTCGAACCCGCGCTCCAGCACGATCTCGGGCGGCAGGCGCGTCGCGAACTTGTCGACCTGGCGGTTGAGGTTGCTCATCACGTCGAAGATCGTGGCGCCAAGCTTCGCCCGCGCCGTCACAAACAGCGCGCGCTTGCCATCGAAGCGCGTGAAAACCTGCTGTTCGTCATTGGTCCATTCAACCTGGGCGACGTCGCCCAGCGTGATGGCGCCGCCGGCATCGCTGCGCAGCACCACGTTGCGGATCTTGTCCAGGCTGTCGAACGCACCCGAGGCTTCGACGTTGAAACGGCGGCCGCTGCTTTCGACCGAGCCGATCGGCACGTCGACGCCTTGGCGCTGCACCGCATCGGCCACCGACGTCAGCGGCAGCTTGTAGGCGGCCAGCTTGTCGAAGTCCGGCGTGATGCGGACTTCCGACGTCGGCACGCCCCAGATTTCCGATTGCTGGATGCCGCCCGCGCGTTCCATCGCATCGCGCAACTCACGCGCGTAAGCTTCCATCTGGCGGTAGGGCGCCTTCTCGGAGACCAGCGCCATCTGCACGATGTTGGTCTGCGCCGGGTTCTGGCGGTTGGCGCGCAGCAGGGTAATGCCGGCCGGCAACGTGTTGCGGATGACGTTCAGCTCGCGCACGACCTCGTCGTATTTCTTCTCGGGGTCGGAACCGTATACGAACGACACGCCGATGGACGCAAGGCCTGCCTGACTGGTCGAGCGGATCTGGTCGACGTCTTCAAGACCGTTGAGCGCCGTCTCGATCGGGATCGCGATCACGCGCTCCATCTGCTCGGCGTCTGCGCCCGGCAAGACGACGAACACGCCAACGCCCGGGAAGGACACGATCGGGTCTTCCGATTTCGGGATCGACATGACGGACTGGATGCCCAGCCCGAACAGCATGATGAACAGCACCAGCGTGAACTGCCAGCGGTCAACGAAGAAGCGCGTGAAGGCCTGCATCCCCCAGGTCCCTTCGCGTTACGGCTTGGCGACGCTGACGGCATCGCCGTCGCGCACCATCGAGGCGCCGCGCGTGATCACGCTGTCGCCATCGCTGAGTCCCTTGAGGATGGTAACCCCACGGTCGCTAACGCCGCCGGTCTCGACTGCACGGCGGCGCGCCTTGCCCTCGGCATCCACGACATAGACCACGCCCTGATCAGCGCGCGCATCGATCAGCGAAATGGCGGGGATAGTGTATTCCATCGCATTCACCGCCGCTGTCTGGCCCGCTCCAGCGACGATGACTTCCGCCACCTCGCCCGAGCGCAGCCCTTCCGGCTTGTCGACCTGAATTTCGACCGTGAAGACGCCCGACTGCGAACCCTTGGCCGCAATGCGCACGACTTTGCCCGTCATGGCTTCCCGTCCGCGCAGATTCACGATTGCCGTGTCGCCCGGCTTCAGCGTGGCCACTTCGGACGCCGTCATCGACGCCTCGACAATTATGCCGGTGCGCGCCTCGCCGACCGACAGCACGGCCTGCCCGGCGTTGACGATCTGGCCCGGCTCTGCGTCGCGCCGCAGGATCACGCCGGATGCCGGCGCCACGATCGACACCCGCTCGCGCGCCCGCTCCAGCGCCAGCCGCGCATTGTCGAGTTCCGCCTGCGAGGCAGCGCCCGCAGCATTCAGCCTGCTCACGCGATCAAACGTCTGTTCCGCGGTCTTGCGCGCCAGCGCCGCCTCCGCCTCATCCGCCCCCGCTGCCGTCCGCCGCAACGTCGCCAGCAGCTGCCCTGCGTAGACCTGGTCGCCGACATCGGCCTTCATGGTTTCGATTTCGCCGGGCGATCCGAACGACAGCGCCGTCTCGCGCTTGTACGCCACTAGCCCACTGGCCCGGATCTCGCCCGCCGCGCCGGCCGCAGAAATGCTTAGCACCTCGACGGCAATCGCCGGGGCAGCCTTGGCGACAGGTTTTGCGGTTTCAGCCGCTTCGCCTTGGCAAGCTGCCAGCAGAAGCGCACAGATGACTGGCAGGGCCACTTTTCTTGACGCTGACAAGACGGCCCCCATGTGTCACCTAATTGACATGTCTCTTGATGTTGACAGTGTCAACGAATAATTAGACAGTGTCAAGAAATCCCGGGGAACACATGGCCGTTACCAAGACGATTTCGCGAGACGACGTACGCACGAGCATCCTCGAAGCGAGCATAGCTCTCATGAACGAGGGCGGTCTCGGCGCTCTCTCCATGCGCGAAGTCGCGCGCCGCGCCGGCGTCAGCCACCAGGCGCCGTATCACTACTTCACCGATCGCGAGGCGATCCTCGCCGAGCTCGCGGGCGACGGTTTCGACCGCCTGTACGACTACATGGTCAGCGCCATTGGCCTCGCGCGTCCGAAGATGGCCGACAAAAACCGCGCCATGGGTGAGGCCTATATCCGCTTCGCGCTCAACAACCCGGAAGTCTTCCGCCTGATGTTCCGCGCCGAGATGTGCGATCTCTCGCGCTATCCCGAAGCGAAGGTGAAAGCCGACAAGTGCTTCCAGCTTGTCGCCACCACGCTCGGCGTCAACATCACGCCCGGCAGCACCGACAAGACCAGCCCCGACATGGCGCCGGTCATCGCCTCATGGTCGATGGCGCACGGCCTTGCGACGCTGATGCTCGAAGGCAAGCTCGGCGAATCCTTCGGCGAGACGATCGACCAGCGCGAAGCCACCGCCAGCCGCATCATCGGCTATTACGCCGAGCGCCTGGTTAAGTAGCTCAGCACCCGATACCTCAGCACCACGCGCCGGAAATCGGGATCACCTGCCCCGACACGAACCCGCTATTGCCCAGCGCCAGCATCTCCACGAGCGCCGCCACCTCTTCGGCTTCGCCCAACCGTCCCATCGGCACGCGCGCCAGCAGCTTTGGTCCCTTCACAGGATCGTTGAGCAGCGCTTTCGGATAGTACGTCTCCGTCTGGATGAAGTTGGCCGCCACTGCATTCACCGAGATGCCGTCGCCCGCCACCTCCAGCGCCAGCGTGCGTACAACGCCGTTGATCGCCGCGCGCGCCGAAGCATAAGCCGCAAAGCCCGGTATCCCGCCGATCGGACCGGACGACGAGCCGAACACGATCCGACCCGCCTTGTGCGGCCGCATCGCCTTCACCGCAGCGCCAGCAAATGCCAACGATTCCGCTGCAAGCCGGACAAAATACGGCGTCAGCACCTCAACGGTCAGATCCTCAACCCTGATGCGCGGCGCCGGCATCGCTGACGAAATCACGATGGCGTCCAGCTTCCCGCCGAACCGCTCCACCGCCCGCGCCGTCACATCGCCCGGCGTTCCCCACGCCACAGTTTCCACACCCTCGTCTTCGCCATCAGCCACAATCGATGGGTCGCATCCGATCACGCGCGCGCCGGCATCCTTCAGCCGCCGCGCGATGACAGGATTGGCGAACCCTTTGAGCTCGGTCAGCAGGACAGTCTTCGTTGCGCTCATTGCGGATAGTGGTCCTTGAATGTGCCGAGCCTGCAGGAATAGCCCTCCGGCGGCGGCGTCAGCTTGAAGGCTTTCGGATCGGATCCCTTGGGATGCGACGCCAGCGTCGTCAGCGCCCACAGGTTGAACGCCTGCGTATTGACCTGCGGCCACATGTGACCGTGGCTGGCGCTGCACGCGACATGGACCACGTTCGGCATCGATGAGAAATAGTTCGCGCCCGCCTGCGTCGAGGGGCGATAGTCGGAACACAGCCCGAGCGGCGGGCCGCAATCCCACAGGTCCTTCTCCCCGCCCCACACCGTGATGACGATCATCGGGCTCAGTGTCTTGTGGAGCGGCGTCGGTCCAATGCGGCCCTGGAAAATCTTGGTCGGGTTGGCCGCCACGGCCGCCCGCGCCTCGTTGAAGGAGAGCGTCGAACCATCGTCATTGGATACATACCACTCGCCCGAGATCGGCATGCCGCCGGCCCAGAAGTCCGAATTGAAGGTCAGCGCGCGATTGGTGACCGTGCCGCCCGCCGAAATGCCGCCGATGAAGAGCCGGCTGCGGTCGAGCGAAAACTTCGTGCCCGCGCAACGCACCATCGCCTCGAAGAAGCGCGAATCCGGCCCGGCGTCGTTCTTCCACACATCTCCCGCGGCGCTGCCCGCGCGACCATCATTCCACGGCTTCCAGTTCCATCCGTTCCCGCCGACGCCATCGCACGCGCCGCGACCGACATCGGGATCCTGATCGGCGCACTGCCGCACCGGCGCAATCACGGTAAAACCCTTCTCCGCCATCAGGGCATTGGCGCCCGAGCGCGCAACATTGAGGTTCGCGTTGGTCGCTTCCACCGTACCCGTCAGCGGAACCCAGACCGGCGCCGCACCCGCGACGCCCTTGGCCGGGACGATCACGAAGGCTCGCTGCATCCCATCGGACGTAAAGTTGGTGTTTAGCCCCACATGCGGTGTGAACCCTTCCGGACAGGTCCATTCCGCCCCCGCCTGCGATGTCGCGGGGTCGAGTGACGTGCACCCCGGCAGCGCCATGACCAGACCAAGCAAGGCGAGCACGCGTCTCATTCAGCACCCCTCGACGATGCAACTCTTGTTGCCCGCGTTTGTCGCCCTACCCTAGGCGTTGGCCGCGTGCGTCGAAAGGCTTGCGTTGACCCGCGCCCGCAGGGTCCGGGCCGGAAACCCCATCCCAATCGAGGCGCCCTTGCCTTGTCGAACGCAGGTGCTGATGGGAGAGTCTGTTTGAGAATGCGAAACTTTCGCGATTTTATCGTTGTCGTCAGGCTCATATCATAACGGTCTGCGAGACTGTCGTTACGGCAAGGTTGAGGCAGGCGTGAAGTATTTCCGGCAACTGAAAGCTGATCTGGCGACCGAGCCGCTCTTGGTCGAGCTCGCCACATTCGAAAGCCGTCACCACCGGTTTGCGCTGAAGCGCGATGCCCATCTGCGTGAAGGTATGGCGCTCCGATCCGTCCGGACGTCCTGTATTGGCGAGCGCCCGCGCCGCGACGTGCATGAAACGCGCTGGACCGAAACATCGCGGTCGCTCCGCTATACGTGCAATTTCCTGAAGGCCTTTGCCGCCGAACGCGGTGTCGAACTCGGACGTGCGAAAGTCGTCCTGTTGCCCGCCGGGCAGCGCATCCAGCCGCATGTTGATCGCGGCGATTATTACCTCTTTCGCGACCGCTATCATTTCGTCCTGCAATCCGCGTCGGGTTCGTGGCTCAAGGCGGGTGATGAAGACGTCATCATGCGCGAAGGCGAACTCTGGTGGTTCAACAACAAGACGACGCACGAAGCTGCGAACCATGGCGCCGAGGATTGCATCCATTTGATCTTCGATGCGCTGAACGCCGATGGCAGGCGCCTGCTCGCCCATGCCGAGCGCACACGCGCACGGCGCGAGGCTGCGTCCCTACCCGCGCTCTAGCGGATCAAGGCCTTAGCAGCGCTTCGCCCAGCAGCTTCGCGTCGACCGGTTTGTACAGGATCGCGAACGGATGATCAGCGTTGATGCGATCCAGCGTCGATGGTTCGCTTGAGCCCGTGCAATAAATGATACGCGTGTCGATCGCAGGATGAATCGCGAGCGCCGCATCAACGCCATCCTTGGCGCCATCGAGGCGCACATCCATCAGCACATGCGACGGCTTCAACCGCATGGCCAGTTCGATGGCCGCGTCCGCTGTCGTCGCAACGCCGCAGACCTCGAAGCCATAGGTTTCCGTCCAGATACGCAAATACTCGGATGCGAGGAACTGGTCCTCGACGATCAGAACCCTGCCTTTGTGTTCGGATACGCTCACGAGATTGCCTCTCCTCGCACCAGCCTTGCGCGCGTTAACACTATCACCAATGGCACGCGCGGCAATTAGTTGCCCTTAGCATGTTCTATTGCAAATACCCTGATCGATTCTACGTTCGTCTACATTCAGGGAGAACCTTGAGTCATTCGATTTCACGCGGGAACATGCATGACCGGTGTCGACACGCCAAACAGGACGGACATGGCTGGCGACGATTATTTGCGCGTGTTTCTGGCAGCGCCGAACCCTTATCTCCTGCTCCGCGCCGACGCGCCGCGCTTCACTATCGCCGCAGTGAATGCAGCCTACCTGGCGGCGACAGGAACCGAGCGCTCGAGCATGATCGGTCGCGGCCTGTTCGAGGTGTTTCCCGATGATCCAGAGGACGGAACTGCGACGGGCGTAAGCGATCTGCGCGCCTCGCTTGACCGCGTCCTGCGCGATCGCGCGCCCGATGGAATGGGTGTTCAGAAATACGACATACCCGTGCGCGACGGATCTGGCCGCTTCACCGTAAAGTACTGGAGCCCGGTCAACACGCCCGTCCTGTCTGACGATGGCAAGATCGATCTGATCATTCACCGCGTCGAGGACGTGACCGAATTCATCCTGTCGCGCGAACGCTCGCAGGCCGAGCTGGCGCGCAAGATTGAAACCGTCTCCGCCAAGGCCGACGTCATGGAGGCCGAGGTGATGCGCGGCGGCGCGCAGATCAAGGAAGCCAATCGCGATCTTAAACAGGCGCTGGAGCGACTGGGTGAAGTCAACGAGACGCTGCGGGACGCCAATACCATCAAGACCGAACAGCTCGATGTCGCGATCGAGGCGGCGCGTCTTGGCATGTGGACGCTCGACATTCCCACCAACGTGCTGACGACATCGGACCGCTGCCGCCGCGATTATGGCTGGACGTCCTCCGCGCCCTTCACCCTGGAGGATATGCTCGCACTGATACACCCCCATGACCGGGCCGAGCGCGACCGCAAGGTGGCGGAAGCCTTTTCCAACCGGCAGGATCTCGAGATCGAGTATCGCGTCATCCGGCCCGATGGCGAGCTGGTCTGGATTCACGTGCGCGGCCGCGCGCAGTATGACGATGCGGGCGCGCCCGTTTATGCAACCGGCGTTTCGGCTGACATCACGCAGCGCAAGCAGGCAGAGGTGCGCCAGAACACCCTGATTTCGGAGTTGAACCATCGCGTGAAAAACACGCTCGCCATGGTACAGTCGATCGCATTGCAGACGGGGCTGGGCGTGCAGTCCCCCGCCGATTTCATGCAGGCCTTCGACGGCCGCATCCAGGCGCTGGTCGGCGCGCACGACCTGCTGACCGCAAATTCATGGAGCAGCGCCAAGCTCGACGATGTGATCCGGCGCACGGTTGCGCCTCATGCGGGTACGCGCGTGTCGATCGCGGGCCCGCCGGTGAGGCTGAGCGCCGAGCCTGCCGTAACGATGCACATGGCCTTTCATGAACTGACGACCAACGCACTGAAGTACGGGTCGCTTTCGACAGCCGAGGGCTCTGTGTCCGTTACGTGGACCATCGACCGCGACTCGACGCCCGTAGTTGTGCACATCATCTGGAACGAGCATGGCGGTCCGCCCGTGGCGCCGCCTGCCCGGCGCGGCTTCGGGTCCAATCTTTTGCAGACCGGCCTTGCGCGTGAGTTCGGCGGAAGCGCCAGCCTGACATTCGCGCCCGGCGGCCTCGTCTGCGACATGCGGCTTCCTGAATCCAGCAAGCTCGCAATTGCCTGAACTTAAGTCTGCGCCTGCGCCTGATTGGCCAATGCCGCATCCGCGCATTTGGCCGATCAATTCATGCTGATTATCGGAATGACCCTTCCCGCCGCCTTGCGGTTGCGGCCTACTCATTGCGGATAGTGACCTCGTAGCGTGACAAGGCATCGTGATCTAGAGACGCGTCGTTCCCTAGCGCCACGTCGGCAGGACATACGACGGCTCGTAGAACGTGCCCTCCCAGCCTCCTTCCGGCGTCGGCAAGGCGATGGTCTGGCCCGGGTTGAGGATATCCCAGCGCAACAACATCGCATGGTCTTCGTGCTGCGTGTTGTGGCAGTGCTCCATGAACGTTCCGAGGAACTCCCGGAAGCGGAACGCTACCTCGATGACTTTGCTGCCCTGAGCTTCCGGCCCAAGCCGATAGACATCCTTGCGAGCAAAGCGCTCCCAGCTTGGCGGAGCCTTGCCATCGCTGCTGATGATCTGTCCCTCCTCGAAATGGACATGGATCGGGTGCGACCAGCCACCACTGCTGCTCTCCAGGCGCCAGACCTCGAGCGCGCCGATCTCCGGCGCAGCTGATACGCGGCGAAGATCGGCCGCGAAGCCGTTGCCGGCATCGGTCTTGATGGTCCACGGCGCGTCATCCGTTCCACCACTACGACCGAACTCGAAGGTACGCCGGCGCGCCTTCGCAAGATCGGTCGAGGTGATCGCGGGAAGTGGAATCATCGTCTTCTTGCCGGCGACATAGTCGGCGGGGTTCATGCTGCGGTCGACGCCCGAATAGGGTTGCACCCGGAACTCCAGGAACTTCCCGATGGCCGGATCGCCCTTGTATTTGCCGGACAGGATCTCATTCAGCGCGATGACGTCCTTGGGACCTTTGCCATCCTTGTGTTCGATCGTGTTGACGAAATAGAGTTTCGTCCCCGGGGCAAACTTGCTGAAGTCGACGACGATGTCATAGCGCTCGGCAATCGCCTGAGTCGGCAGATCCTGGGATTCCGCGTTCGGGAAAGCGACCGTGTGCTCCATGATGTTGCCGTCGTTGGCGACCATGTAGAAGGGAACGCGGTCCCCATTCGCCGTGACCAGCGCGATCTTGAAGTAGCGCGAGACCGAGCCATCAAGAATGCGGAAGCGATAGCGGCGCGCACGCACGTCCAGATAGGGCTTCCACAGCCAGTTGACGGTCATCTGGTCGCCGACGAAACCGTCGAGATTGAAGATGTTGAAGAACAGCTGGCCCTTCGAGTCCCACGCCTTGTCCGCGATCACGAGATTCACGTCGTAGTCGCGATTGCCCCAGTCGAGCGCCGTACCACTGGGCAGGCAAAGATTGGGGTTCGCGGCGTTGTCATAGTTGCAGTTCAACGCCTCGTTCCCGCGATCGATCGAGCTGTAGTAGTTCATCATCGCAGCGTTGCCCTTGTAGACATTCTGCGCAGTGAAATCCTGCATGTGGTCGTGGAACCAGTGCGTCGACATCGTTTCGTGCCAGTCGCCACGGATCTTTGTGATGCCGCCATGACCATCCGGCATCCCCGCCCAAGCACTCGTGGCGCCCGTGTTGATGCTGTCATAGCCGGCGAGCTGCATTGGCCAGCGATAGTCGTAAAACTGGCCCGGATAGAAATACGCCGCCGCGTATCCGTCGCTTTCAGCCGGGTTGTGGCCATTGTGTTCGTGGGTGGTGATAGTGTGAAAGCCGAAGCCGCCATTGGCCGAAGGATCGATCGGCAATCCATTGTAGTGGCGGAAAAGGATCGGCTCGCCGACACGAGCCATCAGAAGTTTCGGCGGAAGCGTGCCGTCGAATGTCCACACCGAGTTGGGATTCTGGATTGGCATCTTCGGATGCAGCCGGATGTCGATGCCCTTGGTCGTTCCATCAGACCCCGGAAGACCTGTCGTATTGTAGTAGAGCCCACCGGGACCGAATTCGCCGGACTGGTAGTGGTGCATCTGCAAATCGTCACGCACGCCGGTGTTTGTATGGGCGCCGGCCTGCACGCTGGTGAAGTAGATCTTCGGCGCAAACTCGGCCCAGCGCTGGTGCGAGTAGAGTTCGCCCGGCGGTCGTCCCTCGATGTAGCTGGTCTTCAGCGTCACGCCGAGGCAGCCGCCAACCGTGGCAGCCCACGGGTTTGGCATGTCGCCGTCCGCCCCGCGCAACGGCAACGGCCACAGCACCTGCTTGATCACCTTGTCGATGCTGGCAGACGACGCCGGATCCTTGCACGTTCCCAGAGCCTGGGTGTCAAAAGTCGTGCTGTAGGGCGATGGCGTGGTCGGCATCTCCCGCGTGCCGAACTCCTCGAACATCAGCATCTTCTGGGTGAAGGGCTGGGCGCCAAAGAGCGGACTCGGCGATGAGCCGGTTGGAACGTCGTACCCTCCGCTCGAACCACTGCCACCCTTTGCGGATGCTGGCATTGCGCAAAGTCCAATCGCGCAGCCTGCCCCTATTACGGCCTTCGAATACTTGGCGATGTCCATGTTTGCCCCCACGGCTACTAATGGTTAACTGTTGGTAAAATGTGCGCCCCCCAGGAGAATTTTAGAACGGCATTTCGCCAGATTGTGGAACGTTGCGCCCGCGTTCTTGCCGCAACCACCTGTTTTGCGGAACGTTTTGTCCCGCATCACAATCTGGTGAGGTAAGACTCACTCTCTTTTGCAGGCGTGTTTTGCGCTCTCGCGCTGACCGGCGGCAACGAAACGGCATTCGGCGCACTCGACTGATATCGAGCCACCCGGCGCTTGCTGCGCGGCAGCTGGGTATCAGCGCCTGAATACTTGGACCTCCCAGTCGCTTCGTCTTGAAGAAAAGACTTCCGCAGTGGATGGTCCCCGCACCACAACCACACGGCGCGCACATCCGATGCGCCGAGCACAGTCTGACCGCAGAGTCAGACCGGCACAGATTTTCCTGGGAGGACTACCCTATGCTTCGTCGCTCTTGTTCCGCCATCGCCCTGGCGGCGTCCCTGCTTTCGGCATGCGTCTATGCACCTGAAGCGTCCCCGCCGCCGCCCATGCGGCACGACATGGCGGGCATGCCCCCTGGCGAGCACATGGAGATGACGCCGGAGATGCACGCCCACATGATGGCGATGATGGCGGAGCATCACGCTGGCCAGCCAGCCGGTCCGCGCGACCTCTCGGCGACGGTCGCGCCAGAGGCGGTCGGCTTCGACAGCGCGCGCCTCAAGATGCTTGACGACTACATGGCGAAAGTCGTCGCCGATGGCCGCGTCGCCGGCATGACCACGCTGCTCGCGCGTCACGGACAGGTCGTGGAATTCAAGACGTACGGCAAAGCCAACGAAGCCGGCGCGCCGATCACCAAGGACTCGATCTTCCGCATCTACTCGATGACCAAGCCGATCACCGGCACGGCGATGATGATCCTGTTCGAACAGGGCAAGTGGCGTCTTGATGATCCGGTCACGCGCTACGTGCCGGAGTTCAAGAACCTGCGCGTCGTGAAGTCGGTCAACAAGGACGGCACGATGGTGCTGGAGGACATGGTCCGCCCGCCGACCATGCGCGAGATCATGAGCCACACCGCCGGCTTCGGATACGGCCTCGCCGAGGAACACCCGGTCGACAAGCTGTACCGTTCGAAACAGGTGCTCGCGGCCTCCAGCCTGAAAGAGATGATCGACCGCACGGCGACCATCCCGCTGATGTTCCAGCCGGGCACGAACTGGTCCTACTCCTCGGCCGTCGATATCCAGGGCTACATCGTCGAGAAACTCTCGGGCCAGAAATTCTCTGACTTCATGGCCGCCAACATCTTCAAGCCGCTGAAGATGACCGACACGGGCTTCTCCACCGGCGCCGACAAGGCCGGCCGCCTGTCCGCCGTCTATGTCTGGGACAAGGCGCAGAACAAGATCGTCGAGGCGAAAGAACTCTTCGGCAACCCGATGCCTGACTACACCAAGCCGCCCGCCATGGAATCCGGCGGCGGCGGTCTCGTCTCAACCACGATGGATTACGCCCGCTTCAGCCAGATGATCGCCAACAAGGGCGAGCTTGATGGCGTGCGGATTCTCTCGCCCGCCTCGGTAGAGCTGATGGGCACGAACGTCATTCCGAAATCCGTGCTGGTGAACTCCAACGGCACCTCGGTCGCGCGCTTCAACGAAGCGGTCGGCTTCGGCCTCGACTTCCAGGTCGTGAACGACGCCCGCGCTTCCGGTTCGCTGCAGGGCGATGGCTCTCTCAGCTGGGGCGGCGCCGCCGGCACCTGGTTCTGGGTCGACCCGTCCAACGACGTGGTGTTCGTGGGCATGATCCAGCGCATGGGCGGCACGGGCGGCGACGATCTCGGCACGATGGCCCGTACCCTGACCTACCAGGCCCTGACCCACCCGGAAAAATGACGCATCCGGAAAAATAGCTCCCGGTTGGCCCGTATCTAACGCACTGCGTGTTTACGGTTCCGGTGTGGCAGGGAAGCCGCTAATCCTTGCCTCGCCGGGACCGTCCCACGCTGGCTATATGTGGGCGGCCCGTCTTGGGGTGGCGTAGAGATGGTGTTGCGCGTTCTTCAGTTCCTGGTCGGCGTCCTGCTCGCCGGCGGCGGCGGATATCTTGGCTGGACGCAGCGCGCAACCGCCGCAAACGTGTTCCCGCCCGGGCCGGATGGCCTGCCGCTCCTGCTGATCCTCGGCATTCTGGGCGTAACAGCGGGCGTCGTGTTCCTCGTCAGCGCCGTTCATCCCCGCCCCAACCAGAAACGCGCTGCTGCGGAAAAATCCGCCCGCGAAGACACTGCCATCGAGACCGCCGAGGCTTACTACAACGAACGCTCCCGCGCCGCCGACCGCGACTGGCGCGCCGCCCCCATCTCACCGCCGCCTGCAGCCACGCCCGTGCCTGCGCCCCCCCCCACCCCCACCCCCACCCGCCCCCGTCAAGCCCACGCCGGTCCCGCCACCTCCAGCGGCTCCCACGCCGGTCGCCGCCGCGCCGCCGGCCCCCGTTGCACCGCCACCGCCACCACGCCCCGCGCCGCCAGTCGCCTCCCGCCGCCTGCACCGGTCGCGCGGCCCGTCGTAGCGCCTGTCCCGCCGCCGCCCGCGCCGACGCCAACAGCGCCGCCTCCGCCGCCTGCAAACCCCTTCCCTTCACCCGTGACGCTGACGCCGATCCCGCGCGCACCTGCCGCTCCGCCACCGGTCGCCCCGCCGCCTGCCCCCACGCCGGTCATGCAAGCGCCGCGCGCACCCGTTCAGGACGGACCGCACCCGGCGATCCGTTCGGCGATCGCCGCGGGAAAACTGGCCGAGGCGGAGCAGATGCTCAACGCCGCGCGCGAGAGCGCGACAGGCCTCGATCTCGCTCACCTCACCGCGCTGGCCGGCGATCACGCCGCTGCGGCCGGGCAGCAGAGCCATGCGAAATGGTTGTGGCGTCTCGCCACCAAGCGCTTCGGTGAAAATGGCGCGGCGGGCACGCCCGACGCCCTGCGTATCGCAGCGCTTATCGCGCCCGCGAAATAGCGTCCCGGGAACGGTCGCTAAACTAATTCGTCCTATGCGTTAACGGAGCAGCAGTCGCATCCGGGCCCGCGCAGCGCATGACGTCGTCACTTTCACCCCTCGAAACCCCACCGGGCTGGGCGGCGGTGCAGTGGTGCGTGCTGAATTCCGCTGGCCGGATCGAAGATGTGAGCGATTCTTTTGCCGCAAGGGTAAGGCGCCCGAAGGAAGGCCTGCTCGGGCTCGATTTCCTTCAGTTGATGAAAGCGATCTCGCGCGATCATTCCCGCTCCACTGGCGCGGACGTCTACTGTCTCACCACCGAGGACAAACCGACATGGGTGCGGACCGACCGCACGCCAGGACCCGATGGCCGCGCGCTTGTCCTGTTCACCGACGTGACGGCGGAATGGACTGCGCTGCGCGCGCTGGCGTCCAGCCGCAGCGTGCGCGAGCATTTGATGTTCGACGCCGAGATCGGCACGTGGCGCTACGATCCCGAAGCCGAGACCTATCATTTTTCCAACGAGCTTGCGCTTGGCTATGCGACATCACCCGAGACGGTGCCGCTCGCCGTGCTGAAGCAGATCCAGCATCCGGACGATCAGGCCAAGGACACGGAAATCCGCGACCGCCTGACCACGCAAGGCGGCTGGGCCGAAGGCGAGATGCGCTATCGCGACGGTCAGGGAAGCTGGAAGACATTGCGGGTGCACTATCGCGCCGGTCGCAAATTGCCGTCTGGCCGCTTCGAGATGTTCGGTATCAGCCAGAACGTCACTGAACTCGCACGCGCGCGCGACGAAGCCGACCTGATGTCCGGCCGCCTCGAACTGGCGATGACCGCGGCCAGCGCCGGCGTCTACGAGATCGACACCGTGACCGGCGACCGCTGGTCGTCCGAACAGTTCCAGCAGCTCGCCGGCGTTGAAGCGCTTGCGCGCCAGTCACGCCATCCCTTCGGCCTCTACATGGACGACGAACAGTCTAACGTGCGCGCCAGCTGGGAACGCTGCCTGACATCGGACAAGGTCGAGAGCCACGACACCCGCATCTACCGCCCGGACGGCAAGGGGCGTTGGGTGCGCCTGTTCACGCGCATGCAACGTGGAGCCAACGGTCGCGCGTTCCGCGCGGTCGGTCTGATGCTCGACATCCACGAACAGAAGCAACAGGAACTCGCCCTGCTCGACGCCAAGGCGCAGGCCGAGGCGGCGACCATCGCCAAGTCGAACTTCCTCGCCTCGATGAGCCACGAGATCCGGACGCCGCTGAACGGCATTCTCGGCATGACGCAGGTCCTGTCGTCCGACACGTTGAGCGACGACCAGCGCGACCGCGTCAACGTGATCGCAGAATCGGGCCAGACCCTGATGGCGCTGCTCAATGATGTGCTCGACATTTCCAAGATCGAAGCCGGCAAGCTGGAGATCGCCGCGGTCGATGGCGCCCTGCCGCTGACGGTGGAACGTGTGCGCCAGCTATTCCTCAACCGCGCGGAGGAGCGCGGCCTCAGCGTCGCGATCGAGATCGACGACGCCCTGCCCCAACGCATGTGCTACGACCCGGTGCGCGTGCGCCAGTGCATCAGCAACCTTCTGTCGAACGCCATCAAGTTCACCGAAGCCGGCGGCGTCACGATAAGCGTCACCGGCGAAAAGCAGCCGGATGGCGATTTTGCCATGCGCGTGTCCGTCACGGATACCGGCATGGGCATGGACGAAGACACGCTGGCGCGCCTGTTCGGCGCCTTCACGCAGGCCGACGCCACGATTTCGCGCCGCTTCGGCGGCACGGGGCTTGGCCTTGCCATCACGCGGCAACTGGCGCGCCTGATGGGCGGGGACGTCACGGTTGAAAGCAAGCCCGGCGAAGGCTCGACCTTCCACCTCACCTTCATCGCCGGACCCAGTGTCGCGAAAGCCGATGGCGCCGACACGGACAAGGAGAGCGACGCCGCGGCGGACGAGGCAAGAACCCATCCGATCATGGGCGCGCGCGTGTTGCTCGTCGACGACAACGCCGTGAACCGCCAGGTCGTGAAGCTGTTCCTGGTGCAGATGTCGCCGATGATCGTCGAAGCGGTCAACGGCCAGGAAGCGCTGGCGCGTCTTGCCGAACAAGCCTTCGACATCGTGCTGCTGGACGTCCACATGCCGGTGATGGACGGCCGCGAGACCATCGCGCGCATCCGCGCCAGCGATCAGGCATGGAAGAACATCCCCGTCATCGCCCTCACGGCCGACGCGATGAGTGGCGACCGTGAGCGCTATCTCGGCATAGGCATGAGCGACTATATCTCCAAACCCATCGACTCGCGCGAGCTTGCGACGAAATATGTCGGCCTCCTGAAAGGCCGGAAACTGGTCTCGGACGCAGCTTAGTCACCCGCTATTTGACGCGCGGGCGCTGAGAGCGGCAATCTCCCGGAAAACATAAAACCCGGGAAGAAACGATCATGTCCAAATTCGAAGGAACGCCGCTCAACCGGCGTACACTGCTAGCGACCGGTCTGGCTGGGGCCGCCGTCGCGTGTGCGACGCCGCTTGTGCAGACCGGCGCCAGTGGCCCGCCAATTGTCTCCACCTCGGCAGGCAAGGTGCAGGGCACGCTGGCCGAGAACGGCGTGCGCGTCTTCAAGGGCATTCCCTACGGCGCATCGACCGGCGGACAGGGCCGCTTCCGGGCGCCTCGCCCGCCCGCGCCGTGGACCGGCATTCGCGAGACCATCGCCTTCGGCCCACCCACACCGCAGGGCCGGCCTTCGAACGCGGCGCCTCTTCCGCCACGCGATCCCAGCCTGCCGCCGCCGCTGATCAACAACAATCCGGCCGGCGCACAGTCGGAAGACTGCCTCGTGCTCAACGTGTGGACACCCGGCACGGACAACGCGAAGCGGCCGGTGATGGTCTGGCTGCATGGCGGCGGCTTCTCGGCCGGCTCCGGCTCGTCTGCGTGGTATGACGGCGTCCGCCTGGCGCAGAAGCAGGATGTGGTGCTGGTGACCATCAACCACCGCCTCAACGTCTTCGGCTATCTCTATCTCGGCGATCTCGGCGGCGGCGAATTCCGCGATGCGGCCAGCGTCGGCATGCTCGATTGCGTGCTGGCGCTGCAATGGGTGAAGGACAACATCGCCAGTTTCGGCGGCGACCCCAGCCGCGTGCTGATCTTCGGCGAAAGCGGCGGCGGGCGGAAGACATCGTCGATGATGGCGATGCCGCCCGCGCAGGGCCTGTTCCACCGCTGTGTCGTGCAGTCAGGCTCGCAGCTCCGTCTCGACACGCCGGAGATCGGCATGGAGCGGACGGAGAAATTCCTCAAGGCGCTCGACATCGGCAAGGGCGATATCAGCAAGCTCTGGACGCTGACCCAGGACCAGCTGCTCGCCGCCGTGCCGGGCGCCGTCGCCGGCTCCGGACAGTTCCGCCCGGTGATCGGCTCACCGTCTTTCCCGTCTCACCCATTCGATCCCGCGGCCCCCGCCATCTCGGCCAACGTGCCGATGATCGTCGGCTCCAACCGCACCGAAGCCTCCGTGTTCATGGGCGGCGATCCGGCCATCGCAAACATCAGCGAGGAAGAGCTGGTCAAACGTGTTGGCGCGCTGGTCCCATCCGGCCAGGCCGGCGACACGATCGCCATGTACCGGCGCATCTACCCGCAGGCGAAGCGCGACGAGATCCTCTACATGACCTCGACCGATCGCGGCTATTTCCTCGACACCACGATCCTTGGCGGCCGCAAGGCGGACCAGAACGCAGCCCCCGTCTGGGTCTACCAGTTCTATCGCCACACGCCGGTCGAAGGCGGGCGCTATCACACGCCGCACGCCTCCGAGATCCCGTTTGTCTTCGACACGCTCGCCTATGGCAAATCGATCGGCGGCGAACCCACCGCGAGCGCGCAGGTGCTGGCCGATCGCATGAGCGCGGCCTGGGCCAATTTCGCGCGCAATGGCGACCCCAATGGCGGTCACACCATCACATGGCCGAAATACAATTCCGCGACACGGCCGACGATGGTGTGGGACGAAAGCCCCGCCGGCCCGCGCATCGAGAACGACCCGCGCGGCGAACAGCGCAAGCGCATGCTCGGCTATGGCTCGCAGCAGTATGGCGCCCGCGAGACCGGCGCCGGCTGAGCCCGGAAACACAAAGGCCGCCCCGTGAGGAGCGGCCTTTGCATTTTTCCGGTGCAGCTCGGCTACTTCGAGATGCGCAGTTTCGAGATCGACGTCGCGACCTTCTTGAAGGCGACCTTCAGTTCGGCCGTCGTCCGCCGCGAGGAAGGCGTAGGACGGCTTGCTCGCGCACTTGATGAGGAAGTCGTCGGCATAGAGCGACGTGTCGATTCTGCAGACCCACCGTATAGATGGTGATCTTCTGGTCCTTCATCGCCTGGCAGATCGCTTCGGCCTGAGCGAATTCATCCGTAGCTGGCGTGCAAAGCGTGCCCGAGGCGACACCTTTGCAGGTCGAGTAGTTGAACTCGCCGTCGGTCATCAACACTGCAACCTTCACCAGTTCCTTGGTTGTGTAGTCCTTCGGCTGGTTGGCAGCCTCCTTGTCCCACACATCCTTGAAGTTGGGCGAGAGCATGTACCAGGCCCAGGCGATGCCGATCTGCCCGGCGGTCGATCCGCCCGTCTTGAGATCGTCGATCGAGGTGTTGAGGCGGGCGCGGTCGGCCGTCATCGGCGTCACATAGTTGGTCGTCGTGCAGGTGCCGTTGCTGGAATAGAGAATGCCGAGCGGGGTTGTTGCCGGGCTTACATCCGTCGCGGCATTGGCGCCGTAACGTTCGACCATGCAGGGCGTCGCCATGTAAGGCGTCGTGGTTGAATTCGAGGCAATAGAGAGTTTCGCGCACCCGTAGGTCAGACACTGAACCGTGCCGGTGTTGCTTGAGTAAGTGCCCGACAAATAGGACAGCGCAGGCGTAGAGTCGTTGAGCCGGAAGCTGTTGGCCGACTGGTAGGTTGTCACCCAGGTCTTGAAGGTCGATGCGTTGGTGCCGGAGTTGTTGATACCCGTCAGGGTCCCGACGTTGGTGATCTCGACGCGGTCACCATTGACGATGCCATGATTGGCCGAGGTCACTTCGACGTTGCAGGCCGAGTTGACGCACCGGGCAATCGAACCGCCAGATGTCCAATCCTTGTAGCTGTATCCGCTGCCGGGCAACGTCACCTGCGTGGTGGAAATCTTCGTGACCGTCCAGCTGGCATTGGCGTTGTTGTTCATCGCCGTACTGCCGACGTTGCCACTCCCCGGCACCGTGGCGCCCCAGACGTAAGCATAGTCTCCGGTCGACAGGCCGTGCGTACCCGACGTGATCTGGAATTTGCAATCAACCAGGAAGCACTCGGAGGCCACGCTGCTCGACGACGACGAGAAGGTCTGCGAGTTGGACGGTCCAGCGATGCCCGTGATCGTGAAGGCGTTCGTAGAAGGCACAAGCGCCGCCACGACCCAGCTTTGGTCCGTTCCGTTGTTGACGGCCGTGAACCCGTTGACGCCAGTGACGCGGACCCGGTCGCCAACCGCGACACCCAGGCTGGCGGACGGTGTGACGGCAACGTTGCATAGGGCGTCGTAGCAGCGCTGGGAGGAACCGGTTGTGCTGTCCAGGATCGTACCCGTCAGAGGCGACACATAGGCGCCTGCAACGGTCTTGAGATTGAACGTTTTAGTCGCCTTGTCGGCCACAACGTAAATGTTGTTGTTCAGTGGGGTATAGCTGCCCGTTATTGTTGTGAGGCGAACAAAGTCGCCATTGGCATAGCCATGGTTGCTCGAGGTCGTTACCTGAATGGTGGCGCTGGGGACCAGGACCTTCGTAATCTTGCTGATGGTGAAGGCCGAGCCATTTTTCCATGCCACGGCCGAGACTGTCTTGCCGCCGACCGAGGTGCGCCAGCCGGCGCTCGTGATCGTCTGCGTGCCAGCGCTGCCGGCGCGCCATGTGGCGTCGGTGATAGGGGTTGCGGCTGTTGGCGTGCCGCGCAGATCGACCGGAACGCTCGCGTTGGCGTGCGTTGTGCCGACATAGACAGCTTTGCGACCAGGGAACGATCGCGACCTTCGAGAAATAGGGGGTCTGGACTGTACCGACAACTTCATCGACGAGAATCTTCGCCGCATCCTTGAAGACCGGCAATTCGCGTGCCCGCCATCGAGCCGGTGACGTCGAGCGCCATCGCGACCTCGACGTTGTTGCCGCCGACGCGCACTTCGCTCTCTGCCGACACGGTGACGGTCGGATGGCCGACCAGCGGCATGAAGTAGGTATTGATTTCCACCGTGCCCCGTAGCGTTGCCCGCTTGTCTTCGATGTCCAGGTGGAGTTCGATTGGCTTGTCGTGCTCGGTCCGGAAGTTCATGTCGACATATTTCTTGGCGACAGCGTTGAGGTCGGCGCCTTCGGTCGTCGTTGAGCCGACGGCCAGCGCCGCGGCATCCAGCGCCGAGGCAAGTTCGTAGCGGGCGAGGAAGGCGCGTCCACCATCGATTGCAAGGCCGGTGCAGACGCACATCGGCACGGCCATGAGCGCGAACTGCATGGCGAAAGCGCCCTTGCGGTCCTTCGCGAATTTCCTGATCGACCCGAACATGTTCGTTCCCGTGTGTGCATGAGCGCGCCAACGGCGCGCCCGGTCCCCAGAGCTAGGTAATCGGCAGATACTTGAGCGCCCCGCCATCGGTGGGCACGCCATCGAGAGATACTTTCTTGTCGAGACGTGGCCGCGAATAGGCGACTTTTTCCATGGCCATGAACGAGCCGCCGAACAGCTCGGTCAGGGCGCTGTGATAGTTGAAGCGAACGGCGACACGGATGACGCTTTCGCCATCGGCCCCCATGCCCTTCGCGTCCTGGATGTTGGTGGTGATCGATGTGCCGGCCACGCGGCGCCAGAGCACCGACGGATCGGCAGCTGCGCCCGTGAGGCCGATCGACGTGACATCGAGATCAAGATCATCCGTTGTATCGAGCGGCTTCATCATCTGGACTGACGCCTTGAAGAGCTGCTGGATATCGTCGGTCGTGAGCTCGGTTTCGCGCGCAATCATGTCGGCGACTTCATGCGCATAGCGCGTCGCTTCCTCGCTTGCGCGGAAGCGGAATGTCATCTCGAAGACGCCCATGATCAGGAAAACCAGCGCCGGCGCGATCAGCGCGAATTCGGCTGCGGCGACGCCGCGGCGGTCACGGACAAGACGGGACAGGAAGGGAAAATTGCGCATCGTCAGATCCACGGCTCGTTCTTGACGATGACATAAGCGTTCACGATCGCCGGAAGATCAGGTCCCATATGGAATATCTGGTCCATGAAGGGCGTGATGAACTGGTGGTGGAGCGAGGCGCGAACGACCGAATACTGGTCGGGAGCGCCCGGCTGGAACACGAAGTTGGTCGGGACGCCTTCGTCATCGAACACGGGAGGCGGATAAGTCACGTCCTTGAGCGCATCGAACGCGCGGACATCGAAATAGATGGAATTGCAATCGATCATGGCGCCGGCCGCGGCGCAGGCCTGGTCGATGAAGTATTGTTTCATCATTTCCGGCGTGCGCGGATTGCCGTTGACATCGACCTGCACTTCGCCGGTCTGCAAGTTGCGCGTGGCTTCATAGACGACGTGATTCAGCGCATAGGTCTTGTACTGGAAGATCACGAACTCAACGAGCCCCATGATCAGCATGAAGAACACAGGCGCGAGCAACGCGAACTCGATCATCACGTTGCCGCTGCGTGTCCGATCGCTACGCGCTCGTATGAGGCTCCTGCGCGATTTCATGGGTTCCCACCATTGCTACTCGGGCACCATGCCTGCACAGCCTTAATTCCGCGCTTCCTTCGGCCGGTAATTTCCCAACAGTTTGACGCCTCCTGTTTACTTTCGGGCAACCAGCGGGACAGGGCTGACGCGACTGGCCATGCGCGACTGGACGACAGGATGAAGCAGACGTAAACGCGGTGGATGGCCAGCATCGTTACCGCAGCAGTTATCCTGATCGGGGATGAGCTCCTTTCAGGGCGCACCCAGGATACCAACCTCAAGACCATCGCGGATTTCCTCAATCCGCTCGGGGTCGAGGTACGCGAGGCGCGCATGATCCCGGACGTTCACGCGACCATCATTGCAACCGTCAACGAGCTGCGCGCGGCGCATGACTATGTTTTCACCACCGGCGGCATCGGCCCGACGCACGACGACATCACCGCCGACGCCGTCGCGGCAGCGTTCGGCAAGACCATCGATGTGCGGGAAGATGCGCTGGCGATCCTGCGTCCCTATTACCAGGCGCGCGGACAGGAAATTAACGAGGGCCGCATCCGCATGGCGCGGATACCAGAGGATGCCGAGCTGATCCTCAACCCCGTTTCCGCCGCTCCCGGCTTCCAGCTCGGCAATGTCTTCGTCATGGCGGGCGTACCCTCCGTCACGCGCGGCATGCTGCAGGATGTCGGACACCGCATTCGCGGCGGCGCGATCGTGCACGCCCGAACGGTGCGCGCCACCGGCGTCCGCGAAGGCGACATCGCAGAGCCCCTCGGTGCGCTCGCCAAGGCCACCCCCGAAGCCAGCCTCGGCTCCTACCCCTTTATGCGCCTCAACGGCGCCAGGACAGAATTCGGCACCAACCTCGTCGCGCGCAGCCGCGACAGGGACGCGGTCGACCGCTGCATCGAGGCGATGTCAGACATCATCAGGGCGCAGGGCGGAGAGCCCGAGATCGACCCGGCGCTATAGGGAGCAGGACAATGAGCGAACAAGCCGAACAGATCCTTCTCGTCGAACGCGACGGCCCCGTCGCCATCCTGACGCTGAACCGCCCGAAGCAGCTCAACGCGCTTTCGGTGGCCCTGCGTGTCGATATCGTCCGCACCATCCGCGAACTGTCGGCAGGCGACGATGTTCGCGCCATCGTGCTTACCGGATCGGGCCGCGCCTTCTCCGCCGGCGTCGACCTCAAGGAAGCCGGACAGAAAGGCTTCTCGCTCGGCGTCGGCGACAGGAAATCCGCTGAGCCCGCCCCCGACATGGACCTCGCTGCCGCCTTCGCCGCCTGCCCCTGGCCCGTCATCGGCGCCATCAACGGCTTTGCGATCACGGGCGGCTTTGAACTCGCGCTGATGTGCGACGTGCTACTCGCCTCCACCGAAGCGAAATTCGCCGACACGCACAGCCGCGTCGGCCTGATGCCTGTCTGGGGCCTGTCGCAGAAACTGCCGCGCATCATCGGCGCCAGCCGCGCAAAGGAATTGTCGCTCACCGGCAACTATCTCGAAGCCGCGACCGCCGAACGCTGGGGCCTCGTCAACCGCGTCCTGCCGCCGGAAGACCTCCTCCCCGCAGCTCGAAAACTCGCGCACGAAATGGCCAGCGTCGAAGGCGGCCTGCTCAAGCGGATGAAAGCCGTCATCGACGACGGCCTCGCCTTGCCCCTCCCCGAAGCGCTGAAGATGGAGATCGTCCGCGGCTCCGCCAACAACTCCGCGATCACGCCCGACGCCGCAGAAGAATCCCGCAAGTCCGCCATGGCCCGTGGCCGCGAGCAAACCACTTGAGCTGGTCGCGCCTCTACGACGGCGATGAGCCGCAGCGCGTCAACAAATGGCTCGCGCACGCGGGCGTCTGTTCGCGCCGCGAAGCCGAAACGCTGATCGAAGCCGGTGCTGTCTATATCGACGGCGAACAGGTCACGGATGTCGGCCGCAAGATCGCGCCCGGCCAGACCCTCGTCTTGAACGATCGCGCGGAGCTCGGCCTCGGCGCGCAGATTTCCGTGGTGATCCACAAGCCCGTCGGCATCGTCTCGGCCCAGCCCGAACCTGGCCAGATCCCCGCCGCCCGCCTCCTCACCGCCGAGAACCAGTCCGGCCCGGGCATCGTGCCGTCTTCACGCGCCAGCCTGCCCCCGCTCGGCCGCCTCGACCAGGATTCACACGGGCTGCTTCTGCTCTCCGAAGACGGCGTGCTCGCGAAGGCGATCATCGGCCCGGCCAGCGAAGTCGACAAGGAGTACGTCGTCACCGTCGCCGGCGCGATCGACCGCGCGAAGATCCAGAAACTCCGCCACGGCCTCGAACTCGACGGCCGCCAACTTCGCCCCGCCAAGGTCACGCTGCAGGACACGCAGATCCTCCGCTTCGTGCTGACCGAAGGCCGCAACCGCCAGATCCGCCGCATGTGCGAGCTGGTCGACCTCGAAGTCACTGACCTGATCCGTGTTCGTGTCGGCCCGCTGCTACTGGGCGACCTGCCCGAAGGCAAATGGCGTCATCTTCTGCCTGCCGAGCGCGACGCGCTCGTCGCGGCCGGTGGCGGCGTCACGTCCTGATCCGACAGCTAGTCCGCCAGCGCCGATTGATAGAGGCCGAGCGCCTCGGCGCTGAAGCAGCAGAACATCACATCGATCTCCGCGCCGGTCTCGTGCACGAACTCTCGCACGATGCGCACCGCGATGTCGGTTGCTGCCGGCAAGGGATAGCCATAGGCGCCCGTCGAAATTCCCGGAAATGCAATCGACCGCACGCCGTGCTCCACTGCCAGCCTCAGCGAATTGCGATAACATGACGCCAGCAACCCCGCCTCGTTGACGCTGCCGCCATACCAGATCGGCCCCACCGTATGGATCACGTGCCGGTGCGGAAGATTGTACGCGCCCGTTATCCGCGCCTCGCCTGCGGGACATCCGCCCAGCGTCCGGCACTCCGCCAGCAAGCCAGGCCCTGCCGCACGATGGATCGCCCCGTCCACGCCGCCCCCGCCCAGCAACGAGGAATTGGCCGCGTTGACGATCACGTCCACCGCCGCGCGGACGATATCGCCCTGCTCTGCAAAGATGCGCCCCGCCGGCATGTCCCGTCTCCTGCGGCCTTATAAGGTGCGGTTTCAGGCGCTTACCAGCT
This sequence comes from uncultured Alphaproteobacteria bacterium, assembly GCA_963784415.1. Taxonomy (GTDB): domain Bacteria; phylum Pseudomonadota; class Alphaproteobacteria; order Caulobacterales; family Hyphomonadaceae; genus UBA7672. Next base: position 153,441 of record CAWARK010000013.1, on the reverse strand, counting down.
TGTTTCGCGCGCCACGTTGCAGAATCACCCCGGTCGCGTAAATGACCGCCAGATGCGGGGTCACAAGCCCTGCCCGGAGCCGCCATATGAGCCTCGACCAGTCCGTCGCCTGCCGTCGCGCGCCGAAGCTGCCGAGCGACCTGCCGCGCGCCGGGGAATGGAAGAAAACCGACTACAACGGCATCCCAGTCTACACGCTCGATGGCGGCAAATGGCTGGTCAACGTGCTGGTCGAACCCGAATTTCCCGAAGACCTGATCGAGCAGCTTGTCGAGGATCTCGCGGACACCGGCATCGCGGGCGCCAACCCTGCCGACTATCCCGTGCTCGTCTCTGTCTCGCTCGAGCCGGTGACCAGCGATGAAGATGCGCTCGAACTCCAGATGGCCGTGCTGGATATGCTCGTCGAGACCTGCGACGGCATCGTGATGGCGAACTGAGGACAGACATGACCGACATTGCCCCCCTCCTCGTCCCGCAGACCGCCGCCGATGCAGCCTCGCAAGGCATCAAGGCCGACGAATACGCGATCCTGCTCGATCGCCTCGGCCGCGCGCCGAATAAAGTCGAGCTGGGCATCTTCTCGGTGATGTGGTCGGAGCACTGCTCCTACAAGTCCACCCGCCGCCATCTCGGCAAATTCCCGACCAAAGGCCCGCGCGTCATTCAGGGTCCGGGCGAGAATGCCGGCGTCGTCGACATTGGCGACGGACAAGCTTGCATCTTCAAGATGGAGAGCCACAACCACCCCTCCTACATCGAGCCGCGTCAAGGCGCCGGCACGGGCGTCGGCGGCATCCTGCGCGACGTCTTCACCATGGGCGCGCGCCCCATCGCGCTGGTCAACGCGCTCCGCTTCGGCGATCCCTCGCACCCGAAAACGCGCAGCCTCGTCGCCGGCGTCGTCTCGGGCATTGGCGGCTATGGCAATTGCGTCGGCGTGCCCACGGTCGCGGGCGAGACGCAATTCCACAAAGGCTATAACGGCAACATCCTCGTCAACGCGATGGCCGTCGGCCTCGCCGACCAGGACAAGATTTTCTATTCGCGCGGCGCAGAGCCCGGCAACGCCATCTTCTATGTCGGCTCGAAAACCGGCCGCGACGGCATCCACGGCGCCACCATGGCGTCGGCCGAATTCTCCGAAGGCGATGAAGAGAAACGCCCCACCGTTCAGGTCGGCGACCCCTTCACCGAAAAACTCCTGATCGAAGCCTGCCTCGAACTGATGGCGACCGACTGGATCCAGTCCATTCAGGACATGGGCGCCGCCGGCCTCACCTCCTCCTCCGTCGAGATCGCCGACAAGGGCGGCGTCGGCGTCGAGATGGACATGGACAAGGTCCCGCAACGCGAAACCGGCATGACGGCCTACGAGATCATGCTGTCGGAATCACAAGAGCGTATGCTCATGGTCCTCAAGCCCGGCCGCGAAGCCGACGCCAAGAAGATCTTCGACAAGTGGGATCTTGATGCCGAAGTCATCGGCTACACCACCGACACAGGCCGCCTCGTGCTGAAACAGCAGGGGCAAGTCGTGTGCGACATCCCCGTGCCGCCGCTCAGCCAGGACGCGCCGAATTACGACCGCCCGTGGAACGCACCAAAACCCGCGCCCGCGCTCGACATCTCGAAATACCCCGAGCCCGCCGACTACGGCGACGTCCTCCTCAAGCTGATGTCCTCGCCTGACATGGCGAGCAAGCGCTGGATCTGGGAACAGTACGACCGCCACGTCATGGGCGACACGATCGACTCATCGCAATCCGGCGGCGACGCCGCCATCGTCCGCATCCACGGAACAAACAAGGCGCTCGCGATCACGTCAGACTGCAATCCGCACTACGTCGCCGCCGATCCCTATGAAGGCGGCAAGCAGGCCGTCGCCGAAGCCTATCGCAACCTCTCCGCCGTCGGCGCCACGCCGATCGCCATCACCGACAACCTCAACTTCGGCAATCCCGAAAAGCCCGACACGATGGGCGTCATCGTCAAAGCCATCGAAGGCATGGCCGAAGCCTGCCGCGTCCTCAATTTCCCCGTCGTGAGCGGCAACGTCTCCCTCTACAACGAAACCGACGGCGTCGGCATTCCACCCACGCCCGTCGTCGGCGGCATCGGTCTGATCGAAAACCTCGACCACATCGCGACGCTGAAAGGCGCCAAGGAGGGCGATGCGCTCTATCTCCTCGCCACCCATTGCCCGGATGAGGAACGCCACACCTGGCTCGGTGCATCGCTTTACATGCGCGAACTCCACGGCGCTCCCGCGGGCATCTCGCCGCGCGTAAAACTGGACGAGGAAGTCCGCAACGCCGCCATCATCCGCGAACTGATCCATGCGGGCGCCGTCAGCGCTGTGCACGATCTTAGCGAGGGCGGCCTTGCGATTGGCGCGGCCGAGATGGCGCTCGCCTCGGGCGTCGGGGTCACATTTGTCAGCGGGCCAGACAGCTTCCGGCAGGACGAGCTTCTTTTCGGCGAAGTGCAGTCCCGCTACCTGTTCGCAGTGCCTCTGGTTCGTCTCGCGGCGGCGGACGCCATCCTCGCCCGGCATGGCGACATCACCGCCCGCCTTGGTTCATTCGGCGGCGACACAATCGCCTGCCCTCCGGCAAAACTGTCTGTCCCCCTAGCCACCCTCCGCGCCGCGCATGAAGGCTGGCTGCCGAACTACATGAATGGCCGGGGCTGACGGCGGAGCCGCCAGCCATTCTTTTTGTTGCACTCACAACAAACCCGCTTTGCGCAGGGCTCCCGACTTCGTGAGAGGCCTCGCCGGCGCGCAAAATGTACCTAGTTCTGATGAGACGATCTGGCGCGGCAGGTGTTGCGCTGGGTCCACGCTCAGGGCTTCGCAGCATGCTACCCGATCAGCGCTATTGTGCCACGGGAAGACCCGTCTAGAACGAACCTGGGGACACTTAACTGATGCTGGGCAAGCCTGACATCAGGCGTATGAGGGAAGGACTAGGCCATGGCGATGGAGCGATCCACGCTTGAGGGTTTTCTGCGTGATGCATTCCCGGATGCACAGATCACGTTGAAAGACCTTGCCGGCGACAATGATCACTGGAGCGCCGAGATCATCTCCGAGCAGTTCCGCGGCAAGTCGCGCGTTGCCCAGCACCAGCTGGTCTATTCCGCGCTGCAGGGCCACATGGGCGGCCAGCTGCATGCGCTCATGCTCTCTACACGCGCTCCCGGCTGAACAGGATATTAGTCTTGGGCGAAGGTCGCCGCGATAACGCCTATGGAGCACGCCGCCTCGGTTTCGGGGTGAGTGGTCCGCACGGCACGCCGATGATCCGGCCGGAGACCACGGTCCGCATGGTCCAGCACGCCTATGCGATGGGCGTGCGCATCTTCGACACCGGCCCGTCCTACGGCTCGGGCGAAGCTGAGCGCCGGCTGGGCGAGGCGCTCGCCCGCCTGCCGCCCTACGATCCCATCGTCCTCACCAAGGCCGGCATCCAGTCGTCCGGCCTCACCAAGCGCCATCGCGACTTTTCGCCCGCCGGCATCCGCCGCTCCGTCGAAGCCTCGCTGAAACGCCTGCGCCGGGAACGCATCGACTGGCTGTTCCTGCACGGCCCCGCGCCGAACGAAATCACCGACGACCTGATGAAAGTCCTCACTGACATGCGCCGCCGTGGCGATGTCGTCTCGATCGGCGTCTGCGGCCGCGGCGCAGAACTCGATGTCGCGCTCAAGACCGGCGAATTCACCCACTTCATGACGCCGGTTCACCCCGGCCTGTCGCCTGAACAGATGCTCCGCATCTATCGCCTGCGGTCAGCGGGGGAACTCCTGGGCATCGAAACCCTTGCCGCCGCCATGCCCCGCCTGTCCTTCCCCCTCTCCGCCGGCGCCACCTGGCGCGTGGCCCGCTCGCTGGTGAACGGATCAGGTCCCCGCCAGAGCTCGACCCCGATGACCATCGACGAGGCCCTGCTCTGGGCGCTGACCGACGGGGGAGCCCACCGGGTCATCACCACGACCAGCCGGCTGGAACACCTCGAATTCAACATCAATGCAGTGGCAAACCCGCCCAGCGGGCGCCTTCTTCGAGACGACCCCGGCCTTGCCGACGCTTGATTCCGGGCCGCGCAAGCCTTAGCTCATCCGTCTAGGTCAACCAGCCGGGAAAACCGCCATGAGCGACGTAAACGCACGCATCCAGGGCCTGGTCGATTCCAGCCCGGTCTTCCTGTTCATGAAGGGCACGCCGGTTTTCCCGCAGTGCGGCTTCTCGGCGACCGTGATCTCGATCCTCGACCATCTCGGCGTCCAGTATGAGAGCGCCAACATCCTCGAGGATGCCGAGCTGCGTCAGGGCATCAAGGATTTCTCGAACTGGCCGACCATTCCCCAGCTCTACGTGAAGGGCGAGTTCGTCGGCGGCTGCGACATCACCAAGGAAATGTTCCAGTCCGGCGAGCTGAAACAGCTCCTCGAGGAACAGGGCGTCCTGCAGCCGGCGTAAGCCTGCACGGCCTCAACCTACTCCCCCACATACCTCGCACGCGGCCGGATGATCCGGCCCGTTCGCACGCTGTTCCATCGCATGCGCCAGCCAGCCGGTCAGCCGCCCCAGCGCGAACATGCAGAACGGCGCATCGTCCGGCAGCCCCAGCTCGCGCGTCATCGCCGCCATGGCGGCATCGCAGTTGGGCGCATCATGCGTCTCGCGCTCCACCGCCTGCAGGATACGCCCGATCGCCGGCCCGCGGCTTCAGCGCCGCCAGCAGGTTCGCCGCACGCGGATCGCCCTCAGGATAAAGCGGATGCGACCAGCCCGCGAACGTGTCACCCCGCGCCAGCATCGCGCGCAGCTCCGCCGTCATGTCCTTCGCCGCGCTCAGTTGATCGAACTGCACCAGCGCACGCGACGCCGCCTCGCCATGCAGCGGCCCCGCCAATGTCGATAGCCCCGCCAGCGCACACGCCGCCAGCGGCGCGCCCGTAGACGCCGCGATCCGCACCGCAAACGTCGATGGGTTGAGCTCGTGATCCGCCATCAACACCAGCGCCCGCCGGATCAGGTCGCTGCCGCGCGCATCCACCTTCCAGGCCTTCGCCAGCCGCGCGTGCACCGGCCCACGGCCTGGCGCACCCGCCAGCGCATCGGCAAAGTGCGGCAACAAACGCCACGCATCCGCCGCCAACGCAGCCGGGCTACGTCCGAGCGTCGGCGCGTCCTCCGCAGCACGCCGCGCAAGCAGGTTGAAAGCCCGCGCCTTGGCGCTTGCGCCAGCGGGCTTGATCGCGGCCGCACTCATCGCTGGCGGCGTCGATTGCCACAGCAACCCGGCGACTTCTTCAAGTGTCGAGCGCCGCGCCAGCTCTTCCACCGGCTTCCCGCGAATTATGAGCTGGCCATCACGCACCGTGGAGATAGCGCTCTCCAGCACAGGCTCGCCCCACGCGATGGCGCTGGCGGCGACCTCGGCTCTCCGTCGCGCGCCACGCCGCCGGCCCTTCAGATGCGCGAGATCACTCGCAGCATAAAGACTGCGGCGCGGATCGTCCGCGTCCGGACGGGCCCGCACCAGCCCACGGCTCACATACGCATAGAGCGTCTGCCGCTGCACGCCGAGCCGCTCGAGCGCCTGTTCAACCGGAACCCAGTCCACGCGACCTCCGACAAGCGCCTTATATTGATTATATTGCTCAATCTTGACCAATACCAGCATGGATCGCCATGTCTTCTCCGTCAAACACGGAGTGAGCCATGGACGCGGGCCTGGAAAAAGTTGTCGTCGCCGAGACGATCCTGTCAGACGTGCAGGGCGCCAACGGACGCCTGATCATTCGCGGTCTGGATGTCGAACACCTGGCTGGCGATCTTACTTACGAGCAGGCAGCCGCACACCTCTGGCGCGGCTTCTTCGAGAGCATGCCGGACGACCTTCGGCCCTTTCTTGGCGCCGCCCGCGTCGCAGCGTTTCAACGGCTCACCCCCGACTTCCAGCGACTGTCGGCGCTTCCCGAGACGGAAGGCCTGCGCGCCGCACTCAGCCTCTCGCCCGATGGCCACAGCCTGCAAAGCGCCATCGATCTCACCGCTACCACGGCCGTCGCCACCGGCGCCATCGCGCGGCTGAAAAGCGGCAAGACGCCCCTGGCGCCGGACCCATACGCCGCCCATGCCGCAGACCTCCTGCGCATGATCCGCGGTGACATCCCCGCCGAGCATGAAGCCCGCGCCCTCGGCGCCTATCTCGTGACCGTGTGCGATCACGGCCTCAACGCCTCCACCTTCGTGGCCCGCTGCGTCGCTTCCACGCAGGCAGGACTTGGCTCCGCAGTCATCGCCGGCCTGTCCGCTCTCAAAGGCCCGCTCCATGGCGGCGCGCCAGGACCCGTGCTCGACATGCTCGACGGCATCGGCGCGGCCGGCAACGCCGAGGCATGGATCCGCAACGCGCTGGACAAGGGCGAGCGCCTGATGGGCTTTGGCCATCGCGTCTATCGCACGCGTGATCCGCGTGCAGATGTCCTGAAGCGCGTCGTCGCCGGACTTCCGTCCAGCCATGGCCGGCTGGCGCTCGCGCAGGCGATTGAAGGCCGCATCCTGCAGCGCCTCGCTGCCGAGAAGCCAGACCGCAAGCTCGACACCAATGTCGAATACTACACTGCAATCCTGCTCGAAGCGCTGGGCGCGCCGCGCGGACTGTTCACCTGCCTGTTCGCCTGCGGCCGCGTGACCGGCTGGATCGCCCACGCGCGCGAGCAGCTCTCCACGGGCAGGTTGGTCCGCCCTGCCTCGCTCTATGTCGGTCCGCTGGCTGCGATGGCGGCCTAGATCATTCCACTAAGCGGCTTTGCGCTTGCGCTCGCGTGAAAAATGCTCGTATCGAGATCGTTCGCCGCCCAGCCAAGATGATCGCGCATCAGGCCCTTGAAAACCGCGCGCATGTCCACGGCCGGCATCAGGTCGCGGTTCTCGAACAGCGCCGATTGTTTCAGGCCCGGCCAGTCGCCGAATATCTGACCACCCTTGATGGCGCCGCCAACGAGCATGGCGAGCCCGCCGGTACCATGGTCTGTGCCGCCGCCGCCATTGACGCGAACGGTGCGCCCGAATTCCGAGACAGCGACCACCGCTGTCTTCTTCCACGCACCGCCCAGCGCGGCCTTCAACGCAGCGATGCCATCATCGAGCGCAGCGAAGCGCTGTTTCAACAATGGGTTCTGCGAGATGTGCGTGTCCCAGCCTTCAAGACTTACAACTGCGATCTCCGGCCCATCTGGCTCCGATAGAAATGTACCCGCTGCCTGGAACAGCGACACATACTGGGCAGGCCCGCCACGTCGCGCAGATTGATCAACCATGTCAGCCTTGCCTGCGACCATCTCGGCGCCAGCCGCAGACAACAAGGCGGGCTTCAAGAGTGCATCGCCCTCATACAGTTCCAGCAGCCGGTTCACGGTGTCGCTGCTCGCTTCAGGCAGGACAGGCGGCGACCATGACGTCGCGTGGCTTGATTGTCCGCGCAGCACCAACGGCAGCGAAGGTCCGATCGACACGGCCGAGTAAGCGCCCGGCGCCTTTTCCAGCGCCCGGTTCAGCCACCCCGAATCGATCACGCGGCTGACCTCGCCGCATTCGAGCAGGTCCTGCGCTTCGAAATGCGAGCGCTCCCGATAGGGTCCGGCGATCGCCGGCACGAACGCCGCCTCCCGCGCCCTGTACATCGCCGCCAGCGTCGGCATCGCGGAATGCAGCGCAAAGCCATTGTCCAGCGGCGTGGCGGCTGCATCAACCAGAGACCCACGAAGCGCCTCTATCTCGCGATCATCCACTTTCGGCAGCGCAGCCATGCCATCCATCGCGCCCCGCAGGATCACCACCACCAGTTTCCGCCCACCGCTCTCCGCCGATTTCGCACGCGCGGCGGGCGCCACGGAAACCAGCGTCGCGGTCAGTCCCGCGGCAAGGAGTGAACGGCGTGTGAGGAGCGGCATGACCTATCTCCGTTGAAATTCGGGCGCCATCAGCGCAAGCGTGAAACCCTGTTCGGCGCTTTCCGCACGCTCGACGAACTGCCGCGTCCGGCTGCTGGCGAGTTCGCCCAGCGCCGTGTCGAGCATCTCGCCGGGTGATGTGCCGCGCGCCATGCCACGCGAGATGGCGTTGACCCAGTCGAGCCGCTTCTTCACCGCATCTGGACCCGCCCACGATGCAGCATCGTCCGGCCAGCCCGCCGGAGACGGTGCGCGAAACGGCAACTGCGTCAGCGACGCATAGACCTTGCCGATAGCGCCGGTGTAACGCGGTTGACCCGGCGCGATCCGCGCGATCGACACCACCAGCTCTTCCGGCGTCTTGAATTTCTGCTGCTCCGGCGACCAGGCTTCATCGAGATCAATGACAGCGCGCGCGAGGTCCGCAAGATTGCCACCCGTCCGCACGAACACGTCGGACAATTTTGTTACCGCCGAAGCCGGTGGCTGGTCGGCCACGAAATGACGCGCCAGCTTTGTCGCGATGTGGCGCGCTGTTGCTGTGTGTCGCGCAAGGTCTTGCAGAATCGCCGGAGCCTGTTCGCGCCCGCCCTCCTGATACTGCTTGCCGAGCACGGTGCGCGGCCCGGGCTCGTGCAAGGCATCGACGAAGATCACCTGTCCGGCCATGTCGGCGCCATCGCGCGCCTGCGGCTGTGCCTTGTTGCGGCGCCGATAGCTGGCGCGTGCTGCGCGCGTAACCACTGGCTGCAGCCCCCCGACAGTCCAGCCCGTCAATGCATTGGCAAACGCGATGACATCTTCCTGCGCATACCCCGCCCCGACTCCAAGCGTGTGCAGCTCCAGGATTTCGCGCGCAAGATTCTCGTTCAGACCCTTGTTCTTGCGCCGGCCAAGCACAGTCGACGGGCCGATGGATTCCGCCGCATCGAGATAGATCAGCATGCCCTGGTGAAACGTCGCCTGGCGCAGAAGGTTGGCGAAGGTTCCAAACACGTTCGGCCTGATCGCCTCGCGCTCGTAGGGTCCGGCAAGGCCGGCAAGCACCGGCGCCCTGACCGCAACGGTGAAATGGTTCGCCCAGAATCGAACCCATCGCTCCGCAAAGGAGTTTGACGTTTCGCTTGCTTGCCGGATGCGCGCGATTATTTCGTCGCGCATATGTTCGACGCCATCCTGATTGGCCCGCATCGCGACTTCCCGGCGCATGTCAGCTTCGTTGTTCGATGCACGCAGACGCTGGCGCGCCTGCAGTATCTGGCGCGCGGACAACAGCTGGCCGCCGGGCATAATCGCGCTTTCCGGCTTCACCTGCGCCTTGAGCCAGCCACGTGGATCAGATGCGGCCGCGCTGATGTCGCCCGGAGCGGCGCCCATGCCGAATCGTGTTGCTGCGATGGCGCCTTGCAGCCGGGACATGCCGGAGACTCCTGTAGATCAACAACAGGATAGAGCTACGCCTGCCCAAATAATGTGGCTGCGTCGACCCGTGTTTGTATCAAATTGTCTGCGGGCTTCGCGCAGTCGCGGGCTGGGTCGGCCGCTAGTTGGCCCCGGGTCGGTTCCGCACGATACTGGGCGCATGCTCCTCACGCGGTTCGCGCAGGCGTGAATGCGCTTGAGCCTGTGTCGCGGTCAGTACGAAGTCCGGCGCAGCGATAGGCTTGGGCAGCGTTGCAACAGCGCCCCTCACCTCGGCGAGCAGCAGGATGTGCTCAAGCGATTTCCCTTCGAAACCAGCGCCGCCGACAGCGATTACAGGAGGCGCAAGCGGATGTCCGCAGAGGACGGCCACAAGGGCGAGCGCCTTCGGCGTCCCGACGCAGACCACAACGACATCGCGATTCGTCCAGTGCATGGGGGTATCGGCAAGCGCCGACGGTTCGACAAAGACGACTTCGATTCCAACATGTATCAAAGCGCCGAGTTCGGCTCGGAAAGTCTCGTCCGGATCAACCGCCACAACCCTCAGAGCGGTGTCGCACTGACCCATGTCCTACCCCAGCCGGCAAACAACGCGTCTTTCCCGACGCTGACACAACGGTTAACAGGAGCATCCTAAGTATTAGTTTATTATGCCTCGGGGCTTCCCCTGCGTTCAGCGGCGCCGGCGGCTTTTGTCGCAAAATCTAACTTCCAGACGCAAACATCCCGGACTGAAATTGTATGCCTGACGATCTCTCATATGAAGCGGACGCCGACGCGGGACCTTTCACGCCGCTTCATCCCGTGTTTGCGGATGCGCCGGGCAGCGTCGCGTTTCGCAAGCTTCGCAAGCGCCTCGTGCGGCAGACCCAGGAAGCGATCCGCGCCTATGGCATGATCGGATCCGGCGCGCGTCCACGCTGGCTGGTCTGCCTGTCGGGCGGCAAGGACAGCTACACGCTTCTGTCTGTCTTGCTCGACCTGCAATGGCAGGGCGCCCTGCCTGTCGACCTCATCGCGTGCAATGTCGACCAGGGCCAGCCGGGTTTTCCCACCCACATCCTGCCCGACTATTTCGCGAAGATCGGTGTCGCAAACCGCATCGTCACGCAGGACACGTATTCGGTCGTCACGGAAAAGGTGCCCGCGTCCAACACCTATTGCTCGCTGTGCTCGCGCATGCGCCGCGGCATTCTCTACCGCGTTGCGCGCGAGGAGGGCTGCGAGGCCATCGTGCTCGGCCACCACCGCGACGACTCGCTCGAAACCTTCATGCTGAACTTCCTGTTCGGCGGACGTCTCGCCGCGATGCCGCCAAAGCTGGTGAACGATGCGGGCGACGCCTACGTCCTGCGCCCGCTGATCGGTTGCGCCGAAGACGACATCCGCAAATTTGCATCCCTGATGCAGTTCCCGATCATCCCGTGCAATCTGTGCGGCAGCCAGGACGGCCTGCAACGCATGCAGATCAAGTCGCTGCTGGACGAATGGGAAAAACGCAATCCCGGCCGCCGCCAGACCATGGCCCGCGCCTTGTCTCACGTCCGCCCCTCGCACCTCGTCGATAGCGGAACTTTTCGACTTTTGCTGGCCTCAGCCTCGGCCCGCCCGGAACGAAGGACGACGGCTTGTAAGCCAATCATAGCCCGCGCCGGTTGACACGTTCGTCCACAGTCGCGATGGCTCGCTTCGTCCAAGACGGAACACGCCCATGGCCTTCACCCTTCCCGAGCCCACCGACGCCGAGCGCGAAGAACTGGCGCAGCTTTTTGCCGCCATCGCGTCCGACGCCGGCGTCAAGGTGATGGACGTCTACAACAGCGATTTCGAACACCGCACCAAGGCCGACTACAGCCCCGTCTCCGACGCCGACGAACGCGCCGAAGAAATCATCCTCGCCCGTCTCGAAGAGGCCCTGCCCGGCGTGCCGGTGCTGGCCGAAGAGCGCGCCTCACGCGATGGCGTAGGTGGCAAACAGTGGGACACATTCCTGCTGGTCGATCCGGTCGACGGCACCCGCGAGTTCATCAACCGGCGCGGTGACTTCACCGTCAACATCGCGCTGATCTGTCACGGCGTTCCGATCGCCGGCGCCGTCTACGCGCCCGCGCGCAAGGAAATGTATTTCGGTGGCGCCCACGCGCAGCTGATCGAAGATTTTGCGCCCGGCGAAAAACTGCGCGCCGGACGCCAGCTTTCGACGCGCGCCTATCCCGCCGAAGGCCTCACCGCCGTCACATCGGCGTCCCACCTTGATGACCAGACCAAGGCCTTCGTCGCCGCGCGAAACGTCGCCTCTCAGGTCGCGATCGGATCGTCGCTGAAATTCTGCTGGGTTGCGGCGGGCAAGGCCGACGTCTATCCCCGCTTCGGTCCGACGATGGAGTGGGACACGGCTGCAGGCCATGCCGTGCTCACCGCCGCCGGCGGTCGCGTGATCCGTCCGGATGGCGCACCGTTCCTCTATTGCAAGGGCACGGAAGGGTTCCGCAATGGCCCGTTCATCGCGTGGGGCCGCGAACCGGTCTAGCCTTTGGGCGCAAGCTGGGGCACAGACCGCTTGATAGCCAGACGAGCAATTGCCATGACCACACTCCCCGACCGCCTGAGCCAGGACCCCAAGAGCCCCTTCCACGACAAGGAGCTACTCGAGCGCGGCATCGGCATCCGCTTCAACGGCACGGAAAAAACCAACGTGTGGGAATACTGCGTCAGCGGCGGCTGGGTCCGCGTCGTCGCCGGCGCCGCCCTCGACCGCAAGGGCCAGCCCATGACCATGCTACTCAAAGGCACGGTCGAGCCGTATCTTGAGGCGCCGGAAGCCTGACGCGGCGAGCCCGCTAAACTCGCAACGTCTGAAGGAACCGCTGGAACACCTGTAGCCCTTTCTCCATTTCCGAGATCGCCACGAACTCGTTCGGCTGGTGCGCCTGCGCAACCGAGCCCGGCCCGCAGATCACCGCCGGAAAGCCCGCCTTCTGGAACTGCCCTGCCTCAGTCGCGAAGGCCGCCACGCGAACCTGATTGTCGCCGGTCAGAGCGCGCATGAAAACCTCGGCGGCGCTATCGCGCTGCAATTGCAGAGGCGGTGCATCGGCGCGCAGGTCCACGACCACCCCACACTCAGGCCCGAACGGCGCGAGTTTCTCGTGCACGCGCTTCACCTCGGCGAAGAACGGCGCGAGCATCGCGTCAGGATTGACGCCCGGTACCGTGCGCACATCGAACACGAAGCGGCATTCGCGCGCGAGAATGTTGGGCGCGGTCCCGCCGCCGATCTCGCCGACCGTGATCGTCGTCCACGACGGATCGAATTCCGAAGTCTTCGGCGCGCTATCCTCCTGAGCGCGCGCGATGCGCCGCAGCACAGCCAGCAGATCGATCGCTTCATGGATGGCGGAGGCGCCCATGCGCGGGTCTGACGAGTGCGCGTCCTTGCCGGTAATCCTGATCTCGTAATCGCGGATGCCTTTGTGGGCAGACAGCACGCCCCACAGCGTCGGCTCGCCAACCCAGATGACCGACGGCGCAGCGCCACGCCGCGCGATCTCCGCGATCATCGGCACAACACCATTGCAGCCGGTTTCTTCGTCATAGCTGAAGGCGAAGTGCACCGGCTTCTTGAGGTCGATCCTGGAGATCGCCTCCGCGTGGGCCAGCGATAGGGCAATGAAACCCTTCATGTCCGTCGTGCCGCGCGCAAACCATTTGTCTTCGGTCGCGATCATGTCGAACGGATCGGTGACCCAGGGCTGGCCATCGATCGGCACCACATCCGTATGCCCCGACAGCACGATACCGCCCGGCACATCGGGGCCCAGCCGCGCCCACAGATTGGACTTCTTCCCATCCTCGCTCGGCACCCGCACCACATGCGCGCCGAGCGGCTTCAGGAAATCCTCGACCCATTCGATCAGCGGCAGATTGCTGTCGCGCGACGTGGTGTCGAACGAACAGAGCCGGTGGAGAATCTCGCGAACGCGGGCAAGGGATGTCATGGGCGGGAGGCTAACCATGGACAATCCCGGCGCAAGGCTTAAGCGAGGCCCATGATCCAGTTTAGCGCAGGCCACGGGCCGGACAGCCAGGCAATCGGCATCGCACTCGAGGAGATGTTCCTCGACTATACGATCCCGCCCGGCCGCGCGCCCGTGCCGGTCACCGTAATCGGCCAGGCCCGCATGCCGGGGGCCAACAACATCCTGCTCGCCCTCGCCCGCAAGACGGGCAAGTTCCTACACGCCGCCGAAGACATCGCTCCGTGGCTGGCAAAGACGCCGCCCGGCCTCGACGAGATCGAGGCGAAGCTGGCCGGACAGGACTACATCCTCGGGCGCTACACCATCGTCGACATGGCTGATGTACCCGCTCGTCGCTGCGCCAGCCGGAGCAGCTGTCGGCGCTATCCGAATATCAGCGCGTGGATCGAGCGACTGCGCATCCGCCCCGGCATTGGCCGGGGCATGATGGCTGTCGCAGGCTAGTCGAGCGCGCCCTAGTTCGGTATCGGCGCGCCCGGTTGCTGGCCGGCAGGAGCGGCGGCCTGGAAATCAACCAGCTCAAGCTCGTAAATCACCGTCGCGTCCGGCGGAATGCGGCCATCGCCTTCAGCCTGATAGAGCAGCTGCGAGGGCATGCGCACCATCCAGCGGTCGCCCTTGTGCATCAGCTTGATCGCTTCGGCCCAGCCCGGAACCATATCCTTCACGGGGAAGAATTTCGGCTGGCCTTCCTCGAACGTCGACGCAACCACGCTGCGGCGGCGCACATCTTCAGCCTTTTCGCCCGGCTCGGCTTTGACGCCCTCCAGACGGCCCTCGAAATTCACCACCACCTCATCCCCATCCGTCGGCGACTTGCTGGCGTCGGGACCGGATTCGACCGGGAAGTATTCAAGGCCGGACGGCAGGCGCACGATGTTGGCGGCGTCGGTCGGCCACGGGGCAACCTTGGCCCACGGATCGGGAATCACTTTCAGCAGCTCGACCTGGAACATCAGGTCGGCGTTCGACGGGATCTGCATGCCCTGCCCGTGCTCGCCATAGCCTTCCTTGGACGGGATCCAGAACACGAACATGTCGCCGGGCTGCATCTTCTGCATGCCGGAGGTCCAGCCGGGGATCACCGCGTTGAGGCGGAACTTCGCCGTGTCGCCACGCTGGTAGGACGAATCGAACACCAGTCCGTTCTCGGCCAGCCGGCCCTCGTATTTCACTTCGACCATGTCGCGCTCGGCGGGGGCGGCCTGCTTGCCGTCGCCCTTGTGCACCACATAATACTCGACCCCGTTGGGGAGCTTTTCGACGCCGGCGCGGCTGTGATTCCACGGCTGCAGCGCGGTCAGCGGGTCCTTCGCATCGACCGCCCCTCCCGGGCTGCACGCCGAGATAGTGAGCGCAGCCACAAAGGCGAGCACGAGACGGTTCATGCGGAACTCCCTGATATCGCCCGCCTGTTAGCACCGCTTGGGCGTGAGTGCGAGAGGGCCAAAAGGTATCTGTCCTGACGATCGTGTCAGACCGAAAACCTTGCCTTTTGAGGCGCTCTCAATTGACCTGCGTTAATTGGTGCGTGGCGGGAAACCGGCCTTGTTCAGGGCCTCGATGATTTCCTGGGTATGCAGGGCGTCGCGGGTTTCGATGGTGATGTCGAATTCCGCGCCCTTGGCCGGCACGTCCAGCGCCATCCGGTTGTGGAACACCTCGATGATGTTGCCGCCATTCTCCCCGATCAC
The DNA here is from genome assembly GCA_963784415.1 of uncultured Alphaproteobacteria bacterium. GTDB lineage: Bacteria > Pseudomonadota > Alphaproteobacteria > Caulobacterales > Hyphomonadaceae > UBA7672. Next base: position 138,311 of record CAWARK010000013.1, on the reverse strand, counting down.
AGTCGACACCTTGGCCAGAAGCCCCGGCTGGTCGTTGCCGATGATCCGGACCGACGTGATGCGTTTCTCGCGCACCAGCGACCGGGTCAGAACGGACGCCAGCAGGCGCGTATCGATGTTGCCGCCCGACAGGATCAGCACGACCTTGCGGTTGCGGAAAAGCTGCGGCTCCTCCAGCAACGCCGCCAGACACGCCGCCCCTGCGCCTTCAGCCACCGTTTTTTCAACTGTGGCAAACAGCGTAACCGCCCGCTCGAGCGCGTCCTCGCCGACAACGATCACCTGCTCCATCAGCTTGCGCAGGATCTCGGCTGTCATCTTGCCGACCTTCTTGACCGCAATGCCTTCCGCGATGGTCGCGCCGCCGACCTTCGGCTCCTCGCCGCGCAACGCCGCAGACAGCGACGCATACATCGCCGGTTCGACGCCATAGATCTGCACCGCAGGACGGCGCGACTTGATCGCCGCCGAAATACCCGCCGAAAGACCGCCGCCGCCGACCGGGATCACCACGGCGTCGAAATCCTCGAGTTCGTTCATCAACTCAAGACCGATTGTGCCCTGGCCCGCGATGACATGCTTGTCGTCATACGGATGCACGAACGTCAGGCCTTCGCTCTTCTCCAGTTCGCGCGCGTGCGTATCCGCTTCCTGCAGCGTCTCGCCATGGATGATGACCTTCGCGCCGAAATTGCGCGTGTGCTCGATCTTCACGAACGGCGTGCCGACCGGCATCACGATCGTGGACGGAATGCCAAGGCGGCTGGCGTGATAAGCGACGCCCTGCGCGTGGTTGCCGGCAGACATCGCAACGACGCCAGCGGCCTTCTCTGCATTCGACAGCGACAACAGTTTGTTGAGCGCACCGCGCTCCTTGAACGACGCGGTAAACTGCAGGTTCTCGAACTTGATCCAGACTTGCGCGCCCGTGATCTCGCTCAGCGTGCGCGAATAGCGCAGCGGCGTCGGCTCGATCTTGCCGGCAATCGCGAGGGCTGCAGCTTCGATGTCGGCCAGCGTCACGGGCAGCGACGAGGAGGCTTCAAGGGCAGTCACAGGTTTGGCGGTCACGGGCTTGACCCTTTCAGGGGGAATTTGCGCGTGCCTATACCGTATTGGGCGTGGGTAAAAGCCCAGCGCCGTCCGGCCGCCACGCAGGCAGCCCCCGCTCAGGCGACCTTGTCCGCTGGAACAGCCAGCCCCCGCGCGATATCCAGCCGCCGCATGGCCTTGGCGGGCCATTGCCGCACGCTGGCCCACAGGCAGGCTTTCGACCAGCGACCGCACCTGGAACTGCGCCGCCTTGATCGCCGGAGACAGACCTCGCCCCGCAATGAACCCCGCCCCCACCGGCCGGCTGGCGTTGGCGAGGCTTTCCTTGAACTGGTAATCGCCCGGTCCGAGATCGAGCTCCGTATAACCGGCTTCCGCCGCCGCGCGGATCGCCTCGATGAACACGATCAGCCCCGGCGAATACTGCGCCCACTGATTGTCGTGCGCGACATACCACGCGTGCAGCGCCTGTCTCGCGCGCAGGCAGAACAGCACCGCAGCGGGCGCACCCTGCACTCGCAGCACGAACATCGCGCCGCCGAAATGCTGGTCGCCCGCCGGCGCCGCAAATGATCCGCGCACGACGCCATCGATCCACGCGTGCTCGAAAATATCCCTGACGCCCGTGCGCCGCATCTGCTCGCGCTTCCACGTCATCAGCGTTTCGAACGCATCCGCATCGGTCGAGAACGCGTCGAAGACAACCTCACCGCCAAGATCGCGCGTCATCTTCGATAGCTTCTTGCGCGTCTTGGCGATCGTCTTCGTGCCCGCCACGAGCCGCTCCGCGCACCACGCCTCATAGCCGCCCGCAAAACGCACGACGTGTCCGGCATCCGACGTCAGCAGCCGCCGTCCCACCGCATTGTTGACGAGGCCCGCCGTCAGATCGATCCGCCCCACCGCCAGCGCCTTCGGCGCCAGCGCGAGATCCAGCGTTTCGCCCCGGGCTTCGCCACCAGCGCCTGATAATCACAGATCGGCCCGCCCGCCGGCATCGCAGCGTAAGCGCCGCAACGCTGCACCGGCAGGAAGCCCACCGCCTCACCCGCCGCATCGCGCCAGACCGCCACGCGCACATCGCTGCGATGGTCGCGCCACAAGCGCGCCCAGTCCGGCGTCAGGTAGGGGCTCGAAAGCTCCGCGATCGGCGGCAAGAAAGCTCCGCCAGGCAGCCACGTCGCTGTCCGTCAGGTCTTTCGGATGAATGCTCTCAACCCGCATGAACGCGGACTTCCCAGCCGTTTCGCAGCCCACACCCTGCCAGAAAGACCGCTTTTTTCGGTGAACCCCGATCCGCTAATTTTGATGGATTCCCACGGCAGACCGTCCAAAACTCCCGCCGAGACCGGAAACACCGGCGGAAATCGGGGAGAGCGCCATGACCAGCGCAATCGACAGGCGCGCTTTTCTTGCCGCCAGCGCCGCCCTTGCTTCCGGCTGCACCACCACATCGCCAGCAACGCCATGGACCCCGCCCGCGCCGGTCGCCTTCCGCATCGTCGAGCACCAGCTCATCCCCATGCGCGATGGCGTCAGGCTGTCCGCGCGGCTCTGGCTCCCGAAACAGTCAGCACGCGCGCCCGCCGTTCTCGAATGCGTGCCCTACCGCAAGCGCGACCTCTATCGCTTCGCCGACGATCTCTGGGGACCACAGCTTGCCGCCGCCGGCATCGCCTTTGTCCGCCTCGACGTGCGTGGCTCGGGCGAATCCGAAGGCGTCATCACTGACGAGTATTCCGAAGCCGAACTCCGCGATTGCGAAGAGACCATCGCCTGGCTCGCGAAACAGGACTGGTGCAATGGCGCCGTCGGCATGCGCGGCATCTCGTGGGGCGGCATCAACACGCTGCAGGTCGCCGCCCGCCGCCCGCCCGCGCTGAAAGCCATCATGCCGATGGGCTCATGCGATCGCCGCTACACCGACGACGCGCACTATATCGGCGGCGGTCTCGGCCACACCAATTTCCAGTGGGGCGTCCTGTTCAAGAAAGTCATGGCCGGCCCGCCCGACCCCGCTCTCCATGGCGACACGCTGGCGCGATCTCTGGCGCGAACGCCTCGAAGCAACCCCGCCCATCCTCGCCACATGGCTGCAGCACCAGCGCGAGGATGCCTACTGGAAACGCGGCTCCGTCTTCGAGGCGCCCGCCGACATCAGCGTGCCCACCTATCTCGTCTCGGCTGGAGCGACACCTACGCCACGCCAAGCCTGCGCCTGTTCTCGCGCCTAACGTCGCCATCGAAAATCATGATCGGCCCCTGGGGCCACACCTATCCCTACACCGCCAGCCAAGGCCTCGACTGGGCCCACGAAGAAGTGCGCTGGTGGCGTCACTGGCTGATGCACGAAGACACCGGCATCATGGCCGAGCCCCGCGTGCGCGTCTTCCTACCCGAAGCCACCGCCTCCGAAGGCGGCCCCATCCCCGGCCGCTGGATCACCGAGCGAACACTGGCCGCCGCGCCAGTCAGCCGCTCACCTTCCACCTCAACGCAGGCGAACTCGGCGCCACGCCAAAGCCCGGCCCCGCCATCATCCACCGCGACAGGGCATCGTCGGCACGACAAAACCCGAATGGCTCGATCGCCTGCCCATCGAACAATCCCACGACGACGCTCTCAGCACCGCCTTCGACACCGCCCCGCTCACCGCCCCCGTCGAAATCGCCGGCGAAGCCGAACTGCATCTGCGGATCGCCTCCGACAAACCCGTCGCAAAAGTCTTCCTGCGCCTCTGCGACGTCCGTTCGGATGGAAAAAGCTGGCTTGTCGCCTGGGCCGCGCTGAACCTCACGCGCCGCGACTCGATGAGCGCCCCAACACCGCTCGAACCCGGCCGCGTCTACGACGTCACGATCAAACTCCGCTCCGCCGCCTACGCCTTCCGCGCCGGCTCGCGTATCCGCCTCTCCCTGTCAGAAGGCTTCTGGCCGATGCTGTGGCCATCGCCCGAAACGCCGACGCTCACTCTGCCAATGGGCGTTTCGACACTGACGCTTCCTGTCCGCGCACCGACCACCGACAGCGCCTTTGACATCAAGAAGGCCAATGGCGCCGATCCCGCGCCCGGCTACACGCCCGCAACGCCCGACGCATCAGGCCGCCTCGTCCTGACGAACACCCAGCCCGCATCGCCCTACACGGTCGAAGGGCCCGGCATTGAACTCGCCTCCTCCGGCGAGGAGACATGCGCAATCACACAAGGCGAGCCAAACTCCGCCCACTGGCGCCAGACCACCCGCTCCTCATGGAAACGCCAAGGCTGGGCCTGTGCGGTCGAAGCCAGCTACGACCTCACATCCGACGCCACGCATTTCCGCATCGTCGAGACCCTGACGGCGACGCACAACAGCGCAGAAATATTCACGCGCACCAGCGACCAGCGCATCCCGCGCGATCTTATCTGATCAGCCGCGCTTCTGCGCTTCCATCTGCGCCATCTGCGCGCGTTCCTTGGCGGCGGCTTCCTCGCCGAAATCCTCGGGCGTCCACACCGGGCGTACCTCGATCATCTCCCCGGCCGGACACGGCGCCTGCCGCGCCCACGCCACCGCTTCCGCCAGCGAGGCCGCCTCGATGATCCAGTATCCCCCGAGCACTTCCTTGGTCTCGGTGAACGGTCCATCGACAATGTCGGTCGAGCCGCGCGGCCCGAATTTCACCCGCGCGCCATGGCGGGTCGGCTTCAGCCCCTCCCCGCCCAGCATCATGCCCGCATCAACCATGCGCTGGTTGAAGGCCATCATGTCCTCGAGCAGCTTCTGGCCTTCCGGCCCCTCGGGAACCGGCGACGTCTCGGTTTCGGCGGCCGGGCCGGGATACATCAGCATAACAAAACGCATGGGGTCTCTCCTTCTGTCGCCCGGAGGACGCGCGCGCCCAGACCCATCCGACTTTTCGAACTGAAACTTATTTCAGTCATGCGCCGCCCAAAAGCAAACGCCCCGGCCTTGTGGGCCGGGGCGCTGCAATCAGTAACAGACGAGCTTCCGCTCAGCCTATTTCATGGTTCCGGTCGGCGCAGCGCCGGGCTTCTTCATCATCGCCATGGCGGTGTTGAACTCGTCCATGTCGATGCCGCCGTCCTTGTTCTTGTCGACCATGCCGAACGCCATCGGGTTGGCCAGCATTTCCTTGAACTTGCCACGCAGTTCCGACATCTGGACTTTGTCATCCAGGTTGTCGTCGAGCATGCCGATCAGGCGGGTCTTGTTGAGGTCGGCGTCATACGTCGTCGGGTGAGCGACCGACTCGTCGGCCCAGCGATAGCGCAGCGAGGTGTAGAACATTTCCTCGAACGACTGGTCGCCCCACACGATCTCTTTCGACGAATCCGGGTTGGCCGGGTTCCGCTTCGAGTTGTCGTAGATGTAGGTCGCGATCACTTTCGAGCCGGCCTTGATGTTGATGGGCTTCTCGAACTCGTACATGCGCTGCCAGTTGAAGTCGTAGAACGGCACGTTGAGGATCGTCTCGCGCTTGCCATCCGGGCGACAGCACTTCAAGCTTCGAATACGTGCCACGATAGTGCGCGTGGACGACCGCCGTGTGCAGGATCGCATCGTGCGGGAAGTTGAAGTACGCGATTTCCTTGTGCGCCGGATCGTTGGCCGGGATGTCGATGAACTGGTCGACCAGCGGCGTTTCGCGCATGATCAGCTCAGGCTTCTCGCCATTCTTGTAGAAGTAGAGACCGATCTGTTCGGCCGAGACCACTTCCTTGCCGAACGGCGTGTAGTGCATCTGGTAGCCGAACTGGCCGCCCGGAGCGATCCACGAACCGATGCCTTTCGGGGCAACGGTCGATTCCATGCCGACGGTGTAGCCGCCGATGGAGCCGCCCCAGCCCTGCATGCCCTTGGTGGTCGAGCCTTCCGGGATAACGCCGCCGAGGATGTGGTGCACGGCCTGGCGCTGCGAGACTTTCGCCGTCGCCGCTTTCAGCCACTGGCCTTCTTTCAGCGGGTTCGGGATCGTCGGGTATTGGTAGTCGACATAGCCCGTCGCCGGGATGGTGTATTTCGGAATGTCGACGATCAGGTCCGGCTTGCCGAGCGGCCAGTCCTTGGCGACGTGTTTCACTTCAGCCAGGCGATCCGGTCCATCGCCGCGCGGCGAGCCGGCTTCGATCCAGTTGATCAGCGTCTTGATCTGGTCGCCCGAGAGCGACTTGTCGTCAGCGAAGTTGCCGACATGCGGATCGACGTCCCACGGCGGCATGCGATCGGTGCGCACAGCTTCGCGGATCATGCCCGAGAACTGCTTCACCTTCTCATAGCCATCGAAGCCGAACGGCGCGATGCCGCCTTCCTGGTGGCAGGCGACGCACTTCTCTTCGATCATCGGCGCGATGGTCTGCGAGTACGAGATCTTGGCGTAACCGGCCTTCGCGGCGGCCGAACGGCCCGGGAAGGCAATCGCCGCGCCCTGCACGTCGACGGAGGCGACGCTCACCGGCTTGCCGGCGACGACAGCCGCGATCGGGTCGGCCGAGAGCGGGCCGGTGTAGACGATCTTCATCGTCTTGGGCTCGATCACGAAGGCCTGGCCGACGCGCGAGGCGCCGATCTGGCCGCCGACGAGCTGCAGGTCGTCCTGCAGGATCGGGGCAGTGATGTGGTTCTTCTCGGCGTCGGCGAGCATGGCTTCGCGCGTGTCCGTGGTGGAGTTCACCAGCATGAACTCGACGCCCTTCGGCGCCCATTCGGCCTGCAGCTTGTTGAGCTCGACGGCGGCCTTGGCGCTGTCGGCGGAGTTCGACGCGTGCATCACGAGCACGATGGCCGAGGCGTCCTTGTAGCGGCCCAGTTCGCGGGCGTGGCCGTCGGCGGTCACGAGGCGGAAATTGTCGACGCGCTGGGCGACTTGCGACATCGGCTCGGCGACGGACACTTGCGTGCCGGTCGTGGTTCCAGCGACTTCGCCGGGCTGGGCGCAGCTGGCTACCCCAAGGGCAAGCAGCAGGCCCAAAGCGGTCATGGTGATGGGACGTTTCATGTGGGGAGGTCCTCCGGCTCTTTTATTTTGGCGCGCGTATCAATCTTACGGCCGCCTGACACCGTCAAGCACCCGGAACCCGTTCTCACCGAGATTTGTTAATGCCCAGTACCGAACGCCCGCCCAAAGTCGTTCGATGACCACAGATAAGGCGACTCCTCCGGACCGCCGGGCCGCTCACCCTGAGGAGCCGCCGCAGGCGGCGTCTCGAAGCGCCGGCAGTCGCGGCAAGGCCGCGAGCGCTCACAAGCGCGGTCTGGAAGCGTGCCCCTTGGCACGCGTTCCCGGCGAAGGCCGGGATCCAGCGAGCGTGCGTCAGCACGCTTGTGGCTCTGCCGGTTGCGGGTTCGCACGGCGTGCGAAGACTGGATCCCGGCCTCCGCCGGGAACGCGTGTCTGTGACACGCTTCCAGTGGCATACCCCGCCAGAACCGGCCGATTCTGCACACGCGATTTTTCGGACGCGATTCCGAACAATTCCAACAGCTTGCGCGTTGAGACCGGCCGATTCCGTATATCTCAATCCTACACCCCTCCGGCCCGGCGTATGATGCCCACATCCATCCCGCAGGAGGGCAGCTGATCACTGTTCAACGGCGCGGGATCGGACGCAGATGAGCGTGAAAGCCTGTGTGAGCCGAAGAGGAGCCAGGGACCGAACGACGGAGCCCTGGAAAACACGGGAGTGATCGAGGGATTGCGGCTGAACATCCGCAACCTGCACGCCGGCGACGAGAATAGGGTCAGGCGGTTGAAACACCCCGCTGTTCCCCCGTGGCCGGATAACATCTGTCGGGGACGCGGGATCCGCGCTTTCCTTTGTCTACCGGTAGCGCTGGCAACAGCGACGCCAACTCACGCGGGGCATCCCGCGTCCCCGGGCCCTCCACCTGATTGGAGACCCAGAACCACAGCATCCCGGACGGCGTCAGCCGGTCCGAATGCTGGATCGTACGCGCGCACTATGCTTTGCTCAGATCACAGGGGGACGTCATGAAACACACGCTCGCGCTACTCGCCACCGTCATCACGCTTGCGCTTTCTGGCTGCGCTTCGGGAGCCGACCAGGCCCAGCAGATCGGCTCGATCCAGCTCGACATGAACGGCGGGCCTTCGACGCAAGCCGAAGCCGACGATGGCGCGCTGCTTATGGAGGCGCGAAACGCCTTCAACGCGCGCGGCTATCCCGCCCTGCAATCCTACCTGCCCCGGCTCCGTGCGGCGCTCGACCGCGCGCCCGCCTCCTATCCGATCACCGAGAGAAGGCCGAACGGCAGCTACCTTGTCCGCGCCAGCGACAAGGAAGACGGCATGATGCTGACGCTCGTCACCGGCCTGCTCGGCGGCAACGGCTCCGGCAATTCCAGCGTGGCCCAGACGCTCAATGTCTATGGCGGGATCGCCCTGATCCTCGGCAGCGACGCTGTTGAGCACGAAGCATTCGCCGAGGCGCACGGTTTTCTCGATCGCGGCCTCGCGCTGCAACCCGAAAACTGGGAATTGCTGGCCGAGAAATCAGCTGCTTACTTGGGACAGAAAGATTGGCGGCAAGCGCTTGCTCTCGCCGACAAGACGCTCGACAGCGATGACATGATCATCGGGATGCACCGCGATGCATTCCTTCGCAAACGCGGTTTCGCGCTGGTCGAGCTGGGCCGCCTGATCGAAGCGCGCGAAGCCTATGTCGATGCACTGAAGGCCAACAAGGACGACAAGGTCTCGCAGTCGGAGATCATCTACATCGACGGCTTGCTGAACGGTGGAAAGCCTCAGGGCTCCGTCATGCTGACGCCCGGCGCCAATCAGTAGTCGCTAGGCCACCCGTCCAGCCGCCTCGACCGGATCGTGCTCGGCGACCCAATGCCCCGGCGCCACTTCGACCAGCTGCGGCCGGTAGAACGGCGCGTCCTCGGTCAGCTTCGACTTCAGGAAGCGCAGGCTGGCCTTGGGATCGAGCGGGGACGGCAGGTCGCCCACCAGCTTGATGCGCGCCTTGCTCCGCTCCCGCGCCGGATCGGGCGACGGCACCGCTGACAACAGCGCCCGCGTGTAGGGATGCTGCGGATTGCTCGAACAACACGTCGCGCGGCGCCATCTCCACCACGCGGCCAAGATAGAGCACCATCACGCGATGGCAGATCTCGCGGATCACCGAGAGGTCGTGGCTGATGAACATCATCGCCAGCCCGAACTCCTTCTGCAGATCGATCAGCAGGTCGAGAATCTGCGCCTGCACCGACACGTCCAGCGCCGACACGGCCTCGTCGCACACCACCAGCTTCGGCCGCAGGATCATCGCCCGCGCAATGCCGACGCGCTGATTCTGCCCGCCCGACAGCTCGTGCGGATACCGGTTCACCAGCGACGGATCGAGCCCCATGCGCTCCATCATCTCGCGCGCCGCCGCCTCGCGACCCTTCGCGTCCACATCAGGACGGAACACTGTCAGCGGTTCGGCAATCGACTGGCCAATGGTCGTGCGCGGATCGAGGCTCGCCAGCGGATCCTGAAACACCACCTGCAATTCCTGGCGCAGCGGCTGCACATCCTTCCGGCTCGCCTTCGCGATATCGCGCCCGAGCCACGCCACCGATCCGGCACTCGGATCGAGCAGGCGCAGCACGCCCCGCGCCAGCGTCGACTTCCCGCAGCCGCTCTCGCCCACAACGCCCATCGTCTCGCCGGGACGCAGCGAGAAACTGACGCCATCGACGGCGCGCAGCGGAATGCGCTTGCCGAAGAACCCACCCGGCACGTTCACCGGGAACGTCACATGCAGATCCTTCACCTCCAGCAGAGGCGTGGTCTCGACCGATGGCGCCGGCCCGATATTCGGCCGGTCGCCACGATCCGCGCGATCCAGCCGCGGCATCGCCTCGAGCAGCATGCGCGTATAGGGATGCTTCGGCGCCGCGAACAGTTCGCTGGCATTGCCGCGCTCCACCGCCTCGCCATGGCGCATGACAACGACGCGGTCCGCCATGCGCGCGATCACGCCCATGTCGTGCGTGATCAGCACCAGCCCCGCGCCCGTCTCGCGCTTCAGCTCGTCCATCAGGTCGAGCACCTGCGCCTGCACCGTGACGTCGAGCGCCGTCGTCGGCTCGTCGGCCAGCAGCACTTCCGGCTCGCACAGCATGGCCGACGCGATCATCACGCGCTGGCGCATGCCGCCCGACAGCTCGTGCGGAAACTGGTGCAGCCGGCGCCGCGCTTCGGGAATGCGCACGCGCTCCAGCCATTCGACGATGCGCTGCTCGGCGTCGCGCCCCTTGAGATTCTTGTGGCGCGCCAGCACCTCGGCCATCTGCGCGCCGACCGTCATGTGCGGCGTCAGCGAGGTCAGCGGATCCTGAAAGATCATGCCGATCTTGCGCGCCGCGAATTTCATTCAGCTGCTTGCGCGACAGCGTGGTGAGGTCGACGCCATTGAACGTGATCGATCCCTCGACGATGCCGTTGCTCGCCGTCAGTCCCATCGCCGCCAGCACGGTCTGGCTCTTGCCCGACCCGCTCTCGCCGACCAGCCCGAGGCATTCGCCGCGCGCCACATCGAACGACAGCTTCTTCACCGCCTCGACGCGCCCGTCCGGCGTCTCGAACGAGACCGACAGGTCGCGAACATCAAGGATGGGCTGGCGGGCAGACGATTCGGTCACGGATACACTCGACTATAGCTTGCGCGCTTCGATGCCCTCAGCCGCGAGCACTGACAAGGTCGCGGCACAGAGATGTTCAGCCGCATCTGCCCCGCCCTTGAGAGGTTTGCGTCGTTGCCGGGCAAATATCCGCCATTGCGTGGGAAATCCTTGCGTCGGGCCATGGCTCGCACACCCGATCACGATCTCCTGCTGCGTCTCGGACATGTATTCAAGGAACCAGCCCCATTCCTCGGCATGAGGATAGCCGGTCACCACCCCCTCCTCGGCCAGCGCCTGCGCCAGCCACGCCGCCAGCTCGAAGCCATAGAGGTCCTCGTTGACCTGGCAGGGCTCCGGCAGGAACGGCCGGAACCTGTCGGTGGTGAATTCGAGTGTCCAGAGAAGCATGGGCGGTACTTGACCCGCTCAAGCCTCTCAAGGGAACCCCTCCGCGCCCGCACAAGGCATGACATGCCGTCACACGCCGGTTAGCTTCCAGCCATGAGCGACACACCCATCCGTCCGATTTCCTCCGAAGACGTCGTCCGTGAGCCCTTCGAACGCGGCCGCTTCGGCTCAAGCTTCCGCCACCTCACCCGCGCCGCCATGGGCGGTCGCCCCTATCATGTCGGCGTCGCCATCGAGGAGCTGCCGCCCGGCAAGCAATCCTGCCCCTTCCACTTCCACATGCTGGAGGAGGAACACCTCCTTATGCTCGAAGGCGAATGCACCCTGCGCCTCGGAGAAGAACGCATCCGTTTCAAGGCCGGCGACTACGCGGTGTTTCCCGCCGGCGAAAAGACCGGCCACTGCCTGGTCAACGAGACTGACAAGCCCTGCCGCTATGTCGTCATCGGCGAGGACAATCCCAACGAGAGCTGCGTCTACCCCGACTCGAACAAGGTCTCGAACCGCTGGCTCGGCGAACGCTACGACCGCGCCGCCACCCGCGAGTACTGGGACGGCGAAGAGTAGCTACGGCTCGCCGAACGCCCGTCCCCGCACCGCATCGTAGACCGCGTCGAACACGCGCAGTTGCGGATCGACCGGCGCATCCACCGCGCGAACGTCCTCGCCGAGCACCAGCGCCTTGCCACTCTTGTCCGTGAAAGCCGGCCACGCAGGCAGCCCCGCTCCATTTGGATCGCCCGTCCGCGCGAAGTTCACCCAGTACGACGCCATCCGGTCCGCCAGCGTAATGTCCGCCGCCATCCACGCGCCATCCTCCGGCGCTAGATTGTCGAACATGTACCAGAGCTCGGAAAAGTGCGCCGCGCCCCATTGCTCCCGCACCGATCCGGCAGGAAACGGCGGCGCGTGATCGAAGCGATAATAGAACGCCGCCTTGCCTGCCTTCGCCTGCAGCCGCGCCCACGCCCACATGTCCCAGCCGAACCGCAGGTCGCGCTCGAAATCGGACCGCGCCTGCTTCGCCTCAGCGTCCGTCGCAAACGGATAGGCCGCGCCGAGCGGCGGCGGCAGGTCGCCCCACGTGCGCTTCAGCTCATCGCTGAAAGTCGCCGCCGTCACCGGCCCAAGATTGGCGAGTGAATTGCCCTCATGCGCATTCGACCCAACCAGAACCGGAACGTCATTCACCTGTCCCGCCGCATAAGCCTCATACGGCGAGCGCGGCAGCACGTGCGGCTCGATCACCGGATGGCTGACTGACGCCGCCTCGCCCCCCAGCAGCTTGTCAGGGGCAACCCCACGCAACTCCGCCAATGACGACGCGCCAACCGAAGCCGCATAGGCCACGCCGTCCTTTTCCGCATTGGCCAGCAGATAGCCTGGCGCAAGCTGCAACGGTTCAAACACGCCGCCGCTCTGCCCGATGGCGCGCTGGAACAATCCCGCCCCCTTCGGCGAGGCCATCAGCAGGCTCACCGACATCGCGCCCGCCGACTGCCCTGCAATCGTCACCCGCGCTGGATCGCCGCCAAACGCCGCGATATTGTCCTTCACCCATGTCAGCGCCGCGACCTGATCCATCAGCCCGTAATTGCCGGACGATCCCGCCTCCGCGCTCAACTCCGGATGCGCGAGAAAACCGAGCGGCCCAAGACGGTAAGCCACACTGACAAACACCACGCCGCGCTTCGCGAGATTTGCGCCCGAATAAAGCGGCATCGCGGTAGCGCCATTCGTCCACCCGCCGCCATGTATCCAGACGATAACCGGCAGCCGCTCCGCGCCGTGCTCAACCGGCGACCAGACATTGAGATAGAGGCAATCCTCGCTCGTGACCGGCGGCGCTTCGCCCGGCATGGAGACGCCCGTCTGCAGGCAAGCCGGTGCAAATGCCGTTGCCTGTCTCACGCCGTCCCAATGTGCGACCGGCTGCGGCGCGCGCCAGCGGAGATTGCCCACCGGCGGCGCGGCAAAGGGAATCCCGAGATAGGCCGTGACGTCTCCAGCAACCGCGCCCTCGATCGCGCCGCCGCCGACATGCGCCCGCGGCGCACCGCCCGATGCCGCCCAGCCCGCACACCCCGCCAGCAGCGCAACAACCAGCGCCGCCGCCAATCGCCGAACGATCATCCCGCCGCGCCCTTGTTCAGCAGCGCATCGATCTCGCCCGCGAACGGCATCGATCCGGTGAAACCGAATGTGCCGCTCTCGGCGATCTCCTTCGCCGCGCCGATCATCGCGCTCGTCGCCACCGCGTGCATCATGCCGCCAAGGCTGATGCGCTTGACGCCCAGCTCGCCGACCTGCGCCACGGTCATCGTCTCCTTGCGCGGCCCGCGCACGATGTTGAACGGCCGGTCGATCGACCGGCACATCTGGCGCACCTCGTCCGACGTGTTCAGCCCCGGCGCGAACAGCACGTCGGCCCCCGCTTCCTGATAGGCCTGCATCCGCTTGATGGTGTCGCCAAGATCCTGCCGCCCATGCAGGTAGTTCTCCGCCCGCGCGCACAGCATGAACTTGAACGGCAATTTTTTCGCCGCCTCCGCCGCGGCGCGAATGCGTTCGGCCGCCACTTCGATGGAATGAATCGGATTCGAGCGGTCGCCGGTGAAATCCTCGATCGATCCACCGACGAGTCCCGCCGCCGCGCCCTGCCGGATCGTCTCGGCGCAATCCTCAGGCTTCGGCCCGAACCCGTCCTCGAGGTCCGCCGCCAGCGGCACGTCCACCATCGGCGCCATCGCGCGGATGTGCGCCATCACATTCTCGCGCCCCGCATTGTAGTCGGGAAACCCGATCGACCGCGCATAGCCCGCGCTCGTCGTCGTCAGCGCCTTGAACCCGAGCCCGGCCAGCAATCGCGCCGACCCCGGGTCCCACGGATTGGGAATCACGAAAACGCCCGGCGCCTTGTGCAGCGCCTCGAACTCGGCGGCTTTCTGGGCTTGCGTCTTCGCCATGGGAGATTCCTCGCTGTTGTTTTTCCTCACCTTGTACGCGCCTCGGCGCAAGGCAGCCACGGCGATTTTCTCATGGCCCTACGGAGCCGCTTTACCTGCGCGTCGCGCCGTCGCATCAAACAGCATCGTTCGGGAGACATTCATGCGCACGCTCATTCTGGCCCTGCTCGCCGCAACTGCCGCTCCGGCCGCCTTTGCGCAGAATGTCTACGTCACCGCCGACCGGATGCTCGACGTCGCGACGGGAAAGATGATCGCAAACCCTGCCATCATCATCCAGGACGGCGTCATCACCAGCGTCGGCACACAGGACAAGCTACAGGTCCCATCGGCGGCGGAGGTTGTCTCCCTGCCCGGCGTGACGCTCCTGCCCGGTCTCATCGACATGCACGTCCACCTCGACAGCGATCCGACGCTTGGCGGCTTCACCGGCATCGGCCTGCCCGACGCCTACGCCTCTATCCTCGCCGTCCCGTTTGCGAAGGCGACGCTCGATGCGGGCTTTACCACCGTCCGCAATGTCGGCTCGAGCAACTGGGACGACATCGCGCTCAAGGCCGCGATCGAGGCCGGCAAGATCGACGGACCGCGCATCGTTCCGGCCGGCTATGCGTTCGGCGCCACGGGCGGCCATTGCGACATCACGGGCCTCGCCCCGTCATTCAATGCCGCCAGCCCCTACAATGCCGACAGCCCCGACGAGGGTCGCAAGCGCGTGCGCGAAATGCACAAATACGGCGCCGAGGTGATCAAGATCTGCGCCACCGGAGGCGTCTTCTCCTACGCCGACACGCCGGGCCAGCAGCAGCTATCCCTGCCGGAGCTCAAGGCCATCGTGGAAGAAGCGCACATGTAGGGCATGAAGGTCGCCGCACACGCGCATGGCGCATCGGGCATTCGCGATTCCATTCTCGCCGGCGTCGACACCATCGAGCACGCCAGCCTTGTCGACGATGAAGGCATCGCGCTCGCGAAGAAGATGGGCGCGTACTTCTCGATGGACATTTACAACACCGACTACACGCAAGCCGAAGGCAAGAAGAACGGCGTGCCCGATGCCCTGATCAAGAAGGATCACGACATCGGCGATATCCAGCGCGTGAATTTCGGCAAGGCTCTCAAGGCTGGCGTGAAGATGATCTACGGCACCGACGCCGGCGTCTATCCGCACGGCGACAACGCCAAACAGTTCGCCGTGATGGTCCGCTATGGCGCAACGCCCCTGCAGGCGATCCAGATCGCGACCATCAACTCCGCCGACGCGCTCGGCTGGAAAGACAAGGTCGGCATCATCAAGCCCGGCGCCTACGGCGACCTCGTCGGCGTGATGGGCGATCCGACGAAAGACGTCACGCTTCTCGAACACCCTGCGTTCGTCATGAAGGGCGGCGTGACCTACAAGGGCGGAGAATAGTCAGGAGATCACATGAAGCACGAGGAAGTTCACGACCTGCTGATGCAGGCTCTGCGCCTGTATCGTTCATCGCTTGAACTGAAAGAGCAGGAGAAGGCCGGTGAAACATTCAGCATACCAGACCTGCGCTTGCGTCACCTTGCAATTGCCGAACGCAACCTTGAACTCGTGCTTCGCGCTGTGCGCATGGAGCGAGCTAAGCCCTAAACCTCCAGCAACAACGCCGTCGCATCGTCTGACGTCTTGAACCGTCCGATCGCCGCGTCGTCCGCCGCCGACGTCTCCATCCCGCGCAGCTCACGCATCAACTCGCCAAGTCCGCGCGCAACAACCGCATCGATCAGCTGCTCATCCGTGTAGCGCCCATACGGCGACACCAGCCGGTAGAATCCATCCGTCATCGCCAGCACCTTCGTGCCCGCCGGCGCATCGCACGACTGATAGACAATGTGATCCGCCGCCTCCGGCTGCACGCCGAACACCCAGTAGCCCTTGGCCGTGTTGTGGATCGCGCGCACGTCCTGCAGCCATTTCAGCCGATCCTCCGGCGTCATCGCCATCACCGCTCTTCGCTCGGCCCTGCTCGTCCGCCGCCTTGCTCGTCTCGCCGAACACCGTCACCACGCCTGCCGGTGTCTTCACGATCGCAATCGAGTCGCCCAGCGTCGCGCCTTCCAGCACGCCCATGCCCTGCTTGTTCTGGCGCGCCCGCACCCAGGTCGCCGCCGCCGTCGGATAGCTCGCCAGCGGCGCATCCTTCAGCGGGATCTTCACCTCCTTCTCAACGGCCGCGCGGATACGCGGCAGCAGACGTCCGAACCACGCCTGCGGAACCTCGCGCGCATCGGCCGGGCCCTTCACGATCTCTGCTGCAAAGATCTCCGCATAGCGCGCCGCATCGGACTCAGCCGCCGCGAAGATCCGCACCGGCCCCACATCCGTCGCGCCATCGATCACGCACGCCCAGCCCGCCGCCTCGTCGAACGCATAGCGATCATCGCCCGTGCCGGTCTTCATGCCGCCGCCGAGCTTCGAGCCGGGAAAGGAAATTGAATCGATGAGTTTCATGAAGGCGCTCCGCATCGCGAGGCGTCTTCCTATGAGGTCACAACGATGGAGGGAAGTAAGGGATGCCCTAGAGCGGACGCGGCTTCAGCGCCTGCGAGAAGTCCGACAGTGTCTGGATATAATCGCCGCTCTCGCGCAGCCGCTGGACATACAGCTCCAGGATCTGCCGCGCAGCGACGCCCGCTTCCAGGCCGCACTTCTCGGCCTCGGCCGAGAACAGCTTCTTCGACTCCGGATCAAGCCGGACAGTCAGCGGCTCACGGTTTGCGGTCTTGGTCATTGGAGATTCCATCAGCAGCGATTGGCAGCCCCCGGCCTCCGTTCGCGAGAATCAACTTGAAGGCATTGCCATGACAATGCAATAGCAATGCATGGCCAAGCCACCCAACAGCGCAGAGACCAAGCCGTTCACGGTCGTCCTTCCGACGAAGGCCGCCGAGCGCCTTGAAATCCTTGTTGAAACGGGACTTTACGGGTCGAGCCGGGCCGAGGTCGCGAAGATGATCATCCTTCAGCACCTGCAAGAGCTCTGGAAGTCCGGCAAACTGCCTGGCTGAAGCCGGAACACACCGTCCATCCACAAGCCAAGCGCTGCAAACCGGGCCTTCACGCCGGGTGTTAACCACGTCTTAACTATCAGCGCCCAATCGTCCCCATCGGCAGCCCGCAGATGCGCAGAGCTGCTCTTAGCAGCGCTGGATTGCCAGCGCCTTAATGGGAGGGACGCCGCCTTGCTGACCAACGACCCCATCGAATTCTGCCCCGCCGCCGCCGCCGCCGCTGAAATCGTCCGCCTTGAAGGCGTCATCGACCATGTCGCCCGCCTGATCGTGGAAGCCGAGCCGACGCGCTCGCCCGACCTCTCCGCCCAGCTCGAAGCCCTCTCCGACGAACTCCTCCTCGCCGCCGACGAAGCCCGCGACCGCCTCGCGCAGGTCGAGGCTGTCTCCGCCGCCGGCGCGATGGCGCAACTCCTCTGTGCGATCCGCGACACCCGCATCCGCGACGACGCCGAGCTGGCCCGCGCGAAAGACCTCGAAGCAAAGGCCGTCCGCTTCCTCGCCGCCGCCAATCTCTATGACGCGCAGTTCTGCAAGACGCTCAGCGGGTCGAAACTCGGCGGCAGGATGCACATCCCGCCCGCGCGCGAAGCAATCCAGCAGATGTCGTAGTCGGCGCTGCCCGCTGTCGCCTTGAATATGCGCGAAACAAGGCCGGGGCCCGCAATATAAAAAGGTTCCCTGGTTGTGCGCGTCCGCCACAGGGTCCACCTGATGGAAGCGTGCAATGGCGGAACGTCTCGTCACGGCGCGATGAGGATCATTCGTGAGAGATTATTCTTTCCGCCTCCTCGATCAGCTCGGGCGCTCGCAACCAAGCGAGCACGCGCGCTTCATGGATGACGCAGCCGCTGCGGATTTCGCGCGTGAGGCCCTTTCCCGCAGTCACAGTGTCGAAGTCTGGCGTGGCAAGGAATGCGTCATTCGCGTCGAGCGCCCGCTCTCACAGCCGGTCGTCGCGCCGACAGCAATCACTGTTCCTGTGGTGGACGCCACGCCGGAGACGAGCATCGACCCGCGCATCATCGCCATTCGCGGCTACGAACGGCCGACCAGGTAATCCGTACGCCAGCGCACACGCCTGAGCGTGCGTTGCCAAATTAAATCTTGATCCATATCAATCGGGCGGAACATCCGGGTCATAGCCTCATTGTGTTCGACACATGAGGAGCCACTCCATGATGCGCATTCTCTCGCCCGCTGTTCTCGCCCTGTCTGCTGCTGCCCTGCTTGGCGCCTGCGCGCCAAGAGAGCCTGAGACCGCCGCAGCGACTGAACCAGCGCAGGTCGCCGTCGCACCGACGATAAAGCTCCCTGTCAGCATCAACGCGACGATGGTGGCCCTGGTCGACCATGCATCCGAACCGCTTTGGGTCGATGCCTATATCGCTCCGACATCCGAAGCGCGCTGGCGGGAAGCCCAATACAATGCCTATCAGCTTGCCATTGCCGGAAAGCTTATCCAGCTTGAAGGGACGGGGCCGAACGACGCCGTCTGGGCCGCTGATCCCGCCTGGAGGTCGATCGCGGACGAGTTGAGCGCCGCCGGCATGGACGCCCTGTCAGCCGCCAAGGCAACGGACGCCGCCCTACTCGACAAGGCCGGCACGCGCATCGTGGCGGCCTGCGAGGACTGCCACAAGAAATTCAAGCCTGACCTGCCGACAATGGGCCTCTACAAATCGCCCGACTATCCGCCGAAATCGGAATAGGCTCGACAAAACATTTTCTCCTGACAGGGCCCGGACGAGCCGCGCGTCAGTGTCGTCAAACTGGCTTGCAGCGCATCCGGTTGTGAGGCCAAGCTCAACTCCGGGTTGTCAAACCGGGGGACATCTTGCGCCTATCGACGCTTGGCCTGATTGCTGTTGTCGCAACGCTGGTCGCGGGGATTATTCCGGGCCTCGTTGCGCAGGCCGAACTCGCTGCGCCCGGCATCCAGATCGTTCCGCCGGAAGATCCCGGCGTCTATAACCTCATGACCACGCTGCACGGCGCGGGATGGTCACAGGCGCTCCCGCTTGCCGCCATTGCGTTGGCGCTAGCGCAGGTGAGCGAAGCACGGCAACAGCCTATCGTGCGGTTCATCGCGATGCTCGCGATGGCGGCCTGCCCCATCGTGTTTGCCGTCATGACCCACGCAGGATTAAGCGGAAGCTGGGCGCTCTACGACGGGCTGCGCAACGGACTGCCAATCGTCGCCACTCTACTGCTGTTAGCTAACGTGACCCTCGCGTTCGCGCAGCCACAGACGCGGGCCGCCGTGGTCATCCTCACCGCGCTCTCCGCATTGGCAGCCGGCTTCGGCGGCGTAATCCTGCTGATCCTCAGCAATGTCCCCGACAGCACGCTTCACGATACCTATATGGCGCTCGCGGCAGATCACGGCTTCGGCGTTTCCGTCATTCTCGGCTCACTGGCGGGCGTTTCGGCCTGGATTGCGCAATCGCGCGGCATCAGGACAACGCTCGTCAGCCTCGTCTCGGGCCTGATGATCGGCGTCACCGGCTATATAGCGGCGGCCAACACCTCCGCCGCCGGGATGATGGGCATGCCGCGGCGCTACGAGGACTACCCCACGGCGTTCGCAGAGCGGATAGGGGCGGCATCGTTTTGGAGCTTCGCCCTTGCCGCCGCCGCCATCGCTGGCTTCGTCTGGCTGCTTCTCAACCTGCGCCGCAAACCCGCACCAGGACCTGAAGAAGTGTTCGACTGAGCGGTCACCCAGCCAGCCGCGCCATCTCCGCGTCGCTGATCTCGTAGTTGCCGTAGACGTTCTGCACGTCGTCGCAATCTTCCAGCTCTTCGAGCATCTTCATCAGCTTGTCGGCGTTCTCGCCTTCCACCTGCACCGTGTTGAGCGGCTTCCAGATCAGCGCGGTCGACGTCGCCGCCACCTTGATCTTGCCCTCGAGCGCGGATGCGACTTCCGCGAGGTCCGCGCGCACGGTGTAGATGTAGTGCCCGTCTTCATCGCTCTTCACGTCGGATGCGCCCGCGTCGAGCGCAGCTTCCATGATCGCGTCCTCGCTGCCGGCTTCCAGCGGATAGATGATCTCGCCG
Organism: uncultured Alphaproteobacteria bacterium; assembly: GCA_963784415.1. Classification (GTDB taxonomy): domain Bacteria; phylum Pseudomonadota; class Alphaproteobacteria; order Caulobacterales; family Hyphomonadaceae; genus UBA7672. Next base: position 118,138 of record CAWARK010000013.1, on the reverse strand, counting down.
ACATTCTCGAAGCCCGACGACACCGCGCCGGTCTGGCCGAGGTTCCCGCCATGGTGGGAGAAGCTCGTGCGCACATCCGTCGCCGCCCGGTTCTTGTTGTCGGTCGAGCATTCGACAATCAGGCCCACGCCGCCCGGCGCGAAGCCCTCATAGCGGATCGCCTCATAGTTGGCGCCATCCGCGCCGGCGCCCTTGTCGATGGCGCGCTGGATGTTGTCCTTCGGCATGGAAACCGACTTGGCGTTGTTCACCGCCAGGCGCAGCCGCGGATTGAAGTTGACGTCGGGCATGCCGGCCTTCGCGGCGACGGTGATCTCCTTCGCCAGCTTGGAGAACAGCTTGGCCCTGGCCTTGTCGGCCTTGCCCTTGCGGTGCTGGATGTTTGCCCATTTGCTGTGGCCGGCCATGACGAGGCTCTTTTCTGGGTTCGGTAGGGTGGCCGCCCGGATAGCCTACAGCCCCCATTCCGGGCAAGGGCTGCGCGGGCAAGCCGTCTCGGCGGGTGACAGCATGTTCAGTAGCCTTCGGCCCCGCCCGGACTAGCTTCCCGGCAGGACACAAAGGGAGACACCCATGAAATTTGCTCTGGCTGCGGCGTCCGCCGCCCTGCTGCTTGCCGCCTGTGGCGAGAAAACCGAGCCCACGCTCGACGGCGCCCCGTCGGCGGCAGCTACCACGGAAACCCCTGCGCCTGCGGCGGCTTTGCCCACCGGCCCGGCAGCTGGCAAGTGGAAGGTCACGGTCTCGGCCAGCGGCGTGGAAATCCCGCCCAACGAAATCTGCTACGCCAAGCAGATGAGTATGGAGGAAGCCCAGAAGATGCAGCAGCAGTCCGGCCTCACCTGCGCCGAGCAGACCTTCTCGACTGACGGCAAGGCCGGCCACTCCGTCTGCACGATGCAGGGCATGACCGTGACCACCGACTACGCCGTCACCGGCGATTTCGGTACGGCCTACACGATGCAGATGACCTCGACGATGGACCCGTCCCCTCCGGGCCTGCCGTCCCCATCCGTCACCACCATCAAGATGGAACGCCTGGGCGACTGCGACGCGCCCAAGACGCCGTAACGTCGCGGCATTTAAGGCAGTTCGCAAATCAGCAGCGGCAGGGTTATACCTGCCGCTGCTTCTGTATTCCGGAGACGCCCGCGCAGACGGGGGCTCCGCCTCCCTCCGACCTATCGCGTGGATAAACCTGCCATGACCGACGCCGCGCCCTTCACCTCCGACCCGGTCGCCGAGCTGATCGCCCTGCTCGACATCGAGCGGATCGAGGTAAATCTCTTCCGCGGACAGTCACCCGACGACGGCATGAAGCGCGTCTTCGGCGGCCAGGTGATCGCGCAGGCGCTTGTCGCCGCCTATCGCACGATCGACGCCCGCGTCTGTCACTCGCTGCACGCCTATTTCATCCGTCCCGGAGACCCCTCCGTGCCGATCCTCTACGAGGTTGACCGCTCGCGCGACGGCAAGAGCTTCACCACCCGCCGCGTCACCGCCGTCCAGCACGGCGAACAGATCTTCAACCTCGCCGCGTCCTTCCAGGTGCCCGAACAGGGTTATGTCCACCAGTCGCCGATGCCGAAGACCAAGCACCCCGCCGAACTCAAGAGCGAAGACGAGCTGCGCGCCATGGCGAAGGATCACGTGCCGAAGGAGCTGCAGAAACAGTTCGCCCGTCCGCGCCCGATCGAACTCAAGCCCGTCGATCCGCGCCAGATGATCTCGCCCGCCAAGACCGAGGCAAAAAAGGAGATGTGGCTCCGCATGCGCGGCAAGGTCGATCCGGCCAACATTCCGCTGCAGCAATGCCTGCTCGCCTACGCCAGCGACATGGGCATCCTCGACACCGCCACCAAGCCGCACGGCGTCAACTGGTTCACCGGCGGCGTGCAGATGGCTAGCCTCGACCACTCGATGTGGTTCCACGAGCCCTTCGATATCTCCGACTGGCTGCTCTACACGATGGACTAGCCCATCCGCCTCAGGCGCCCGTGGCTTCAACCGCGGCGAACTCTACACCGAAGCCGGCAAGCTGGTCGCCTCGGTGACGCAGGAAGGCCTGATGCGTCCCCGCGACCCCAAGTTCAAGAACTGACGGAGAGGGGTCGCAGGCATCGTGCGACGAGTTGGGACAAGGGCATGCAGCTCAAGTACACTAGACAACAGGTTGCGCGCGGATCACGCGCTGACGCTGAGCGCTTCAATGTGCTCTACCTGTTGAAGTCCGCGTCTAAGCTGAGAGCTACATATCAGATCAGATTGCTGCTGTTTCGTGCCGTGAAGTCGGGCGAGAAACTCGAGCTTCACGTCCCAGAGCACTGCGTGATTTGGGACGACCTAGACACTTTGATCAGGCAGTATCACTCCGTGATAAAGGTCGTGAGACGCTAATGGGGCTTTATCTGGCGATCTTCGATGACGATGACGAAATCGACGGCCTTGAAGTCGGTATGTACAGCGACTTTGCGCGCTTCCGCGACGCCGTCATCAGGCATGTCGAAGACGGCAAAGAGGGCTCGAAATGTCCCACGCTGATCCTTCACTCTGACTGTGATGGAGAATGGAGCCCGACGGAAGCCGCAGCATTGGAGCAGGAGCTCTCTCGGATTGAGCGCGTATTTCGCGCGCTGCCGCCCGAAATGCCATCAGATGGCTGGCAGCTCGGGGTGGCGAAGGAGTTTGGACTGAAGCCGGGATCCCTCTACGACGCCTTTTTCGATGTCGATGGCGAGCCTCTGGTGGAGCGCCTGGTCGGGCTGGCGCGGAAAAGCCAGCAACGCAATCTTCCCATTCTCTTCCAATAACGCCCCACCTCATTTCCCCGCTGCAACCATTTCTAAATGCGGCGCCATGAATCCTTGGCGCGCAGCCCGCCACATGATTTGGTCCGGCGGGGGGTTCGGAGACCGTGATGAAATCTGGTCGCGCCATCGCGCTCCTGCCGCTCATGCTGCTATTCGCAGCCTGCAGCGCCAATCCCTCCTCGGACGAGGCCGCCGCCCAGGCTGCCATTGTCACGCCAACCTCCGCTGGCGTTGCGGAAGCCGCAGCCGCTGATCAACCGCCCACGTCCGCCGAGCCCGCCCCCGGCCCCGACACCCCGCCAGTCGAACCCGCAGCTCCGCCCGAGCCCGCCACCTCGCACCTCGCCGTCAAATACCTCCTCGGCGACATCGACCCGGCGCACGACCCGATGTTCGCGAAAATCCCCGACAAGTTCCAGGGCGGCACCCGCGTCTGGGGCCACAAGGACGCCGTCGAAGCCTTCGTCCGCATGGCCGAGGACGCCGAGGCCAATGGCTACAAGCTGAAGATCGTCTCCGCCTTCCGCTCCTTCTCCGACCAGAAGCAGATCTGGGAAGACAAATGGACCGGCAAGACGCTGGTCGGCGGCAAGAAGCTCAACGTCTCGATCCCCGATCCGAAAGAGCGCGCGCTGAAAATCCTCACCTACTCCTCAATGCCCGCCACCTCCCGCCACCACTGGGGCACCGACTTCGACATCAACTCGATCGATCCGAAATTCTTCAACACCAAGGACGGCAAGCACATCTACGACTGGCTCGTCGCCCACGCGCCGCAATACGGCTTCTGCCAAGTCTATTCGCACAAGGGCGATCCGGGCGAGCGCACCACCGGCTACGAAGAAGAGAAATGGCACTGGTCCTACCTGCCCGTCGCCGGCTGGTACCTGAAGCAGTATCCGATCGATGTCGGCTACGATCACATCAAGGGCTTCCTCGGCTCCGACGCCGCCCAGGGCATCGACGTGATCAAGAGCTACGTCCAGGGCATCAACCCCGAGTGCGTGCAGTAGCAACCACGCCGGACTGGCCTTGCGGCCCATTTCGTGCACGCTGATCCCCGGTCAGGACGGGGTCTCACCATGCGCGCATTTCTGGCAAGCCTCGTGCTGCTCGCAGCCGCACCCCCCGCTTTTGCCCAATCCGCCGCCATCCCGCGCGCGCCCGACGGCCACCCCGACCTGCAGGGCTTCTGGTCATCCCATTTCATGACGCCGCTCGAGCGCCCCGACGACATCAAGGATCTCATCGTCCCCCGCGACCAGCTCGCAGCCGTGTTGAAGAAGATGACGCCCGAGATCGGCGAAGTGTTCGATCCGGAGATTGGCTTCAACCCCTTCCCCGACGTCTTGCTCGAAATGAATGGCGAGCTGCGCTCGTCGATGATCATCACCCCCACCGACGGCAAGCTGCCCTACACGTCGCTGGCCAAGGCCACGATGAACCATTTCAAGGCCGTCTACGACAATCCGGAAGACCGCCCAGGCGCCGAGCGCTGCACCGAAAGCATGAATTACGCCCCCTACATGATCAACAGCGAGCTGATCCCGCATCAGATCGTGCAGACGCCCGCAAACATCGTGCTCACCACGGAAGACCTCGACCCCGCCCGCATCGTCGCCCTCGACGGGCCCCATTCTTCCAGCAATGTGCCGCCTGACACCGTCCGCTCACTCGCGGGTTATGCGCGCGGCCAGTGGGACGGCGACACGCTTGTCGTCACGACCGATCATATCAGGATCACCGACCAGCGCGGCGTCACCTGGCGGGGCGGCGCGATGGCGACCGAGGACAGCCGCATCATCGAACGCTTCAGCCTCATCTCCGCTGATCAACTGCTCTACCAGTTCACCATCGAAGACCCTTCGCTCTACAACAAGCCCTGGCTCGGCGAATACGTGATGACGCGCTCCGTTCGTCCCGTCTGGGAATACGCCTGCCACGAAGGCAACCACGGTATCATCGGCATCCTCACCGCCGCCCGCATGGGGCGCCAGGAAGAGAAGAAGGCCCCATGACCGGCGAAGCCGCATCGTTCGAGGAGGCCGCGATTTTGGCAGTTCTAGATGCTGCCGCGCGAGACTTCACCTTTCCAGCGATGGGCAACGGCTATGTCTATCTGGCCGCAACGCGGCTCTCGCTCTATCGCTCGGCGTCGGATTGGGCGCTTGTCATCGAAGTGTTTGGCTTTAGCCCTCGCGCTGGCGATCCTGACATCTGCATCTACACCTCTGGCAGCACGATTCAGCGCGCGAAGACTTCCGCCGATTTCGTCGCAGTAGAAGCTTACGAACGCTATCTCGCCAACAATCCCAACAACGAGATGTCGTTCGTCAATCCCCTCACATATGCAGATGAAGCCGAGCATGAAGAAGACATTCTTCCCGGATCGGAAATCCTGCTGCGCGGCGTTGCGCTGCAGCCGCCGTCGGCTGAAGAACTGGCCAGCGCTCAGGTTGTGCCTGCGAACCCGCCCAACGTGGCGATCTATGAAATGTGCCGCTGGCTCGCGGTGGAAGACCGGGCGCTAGTCCTCTGCACGGCAGAAGAACGACGCCAGAACGTGCCGGAAGGCTTGGCAAATCATGCAACTGGAAGAGTGGAACCACCCGGACATCGCGGGTGGCGTTGCGCCAAGCTCCAACGAGGCGTTCCAGCAACTGGCTCGCGTGCTCGCCACCGGTGACACCAAATCCTATCGCCCCACCGAGTCGCCCAACACCCACTGGCGCTTCTGGCCAGACAGCGGCAGCCTCTGATCCAGTTCGGCTATCGCCCAGTTTAATCCGCAACCTTGATCAGCATCTTGCCGCTATTGCGTCCCTCGAACAGCCCGATCAGCCCTTCTGGCGCGCGCGCGAAGCCATCAAGGAGCGTCTCCTGATACTTGATCTGTCCGCTCTTCAGCCACCCCGTCATGTCTGACACGAACGCCGCATTGAGATGCGCGAAGTCCGTCGCGACAAACCCCTCCATGCGGATGCGCTTGTAGATCATGTTGAACAGCCCGTTCACTCCCTCGCCGCCGCCATTGTAGGTCGAGATCATCCCGCACACCGGAATCCGCCCCTTCACATTCATGCGCGGCAGCGCCGCATCGAGATGCGCCGCCGCCGACATTCTCGAAATAGACGTCGATGCCTTTTGGCGTCGCCGCCTCCAGCGCCTTCGCCAGATCCTGCGTCTTGTAGTTGATCACCGCATCCAGCCCGGCCTCGTCGCGCAGCCACTGCGCCTTGTCGTCCGCGCCGGTCGAGCCGACCACATAGCAACCCTTGATCTTCGCGATCTGCGCCACGACCGATCCCACCGCGCCGCCCGCCGTCGAGACGAACACCTGCTCGCCGTCCTTCAGCTTGCCCGTCTCCAGCAGCCCGCCATAAGCCGTGATCCCCGTGCCGCCGAGCGCGTGCATGTAGACCGACAGCGACAGCGCCGGGTCACGCTCGAACGGCATCAAGCCCTGCCCATTGCTCACGAACGTTTCGCGAAACCCGGCCCAGTGTTTCACCAGCTGGCCTTCGGCGAATTTCGCATTGCGCGACTGCACCACCCGCCCGATCCCGCCGCCCAGCAGCGGCGCATCCAGCGCCTGATCCGCATTCAACCGCGGCCGCATGTAGGGATCGACCGACATGATCAGCGTCTGCACCCGCACCTCGCCCTCGCCCGTCGCTGCAACATCAACGGGAACGACAGCAAAGTCCGCCGCCACGGGCACGCCTTTCGGGCGCCTCACGAGATGGATTTCACGGCTGGCTGTCATGGGGCATTCCTCACCTGAAAATGTTCTGCCCAAGCATGCGATCAAACGCACCGATATGCAAAACGCCCCGGGAGGTTAGCCCGGCGACAGGCAAAACGCTCGGGTTTACCCTCTTGAATCTCACTTCAATCCCGTGTGAGTCTGCTCCCGACGCCGAGGCTTCCTGACTTGTCCGTCGAACCATCTCACCCGCACACCTGCTGAAGGCGTGCGGCATGAAGGTGGTCCGATCTTCGAGGACGACATGAAGCCCAACGACACGACCCTGCGCGACGCCTATGTCGACGTCCTGAAGCGCGCGATCACCAACTACCATTACATCGGTGGCGCAGTTCCCTTTCAGGACTTTCGTTGCGTGTCCCACTACAATGTAAGTGCCGGCCGCTGGACGATTGGTCCGCTTGCGCGTCCGGTGACGCTGCTCAGCAAGGACCAGCTCGACCTGATCGAGGAGTGCGCCGTCTCCGTCGAGGAGCGGAACGTCCCCGGAGATTTCATCGAAGCGGGTATCTGGCGCGGCGGCGCGATCATCCTCATGCGCGGCCTGCTGGATGCCTACGACATCCGCCGCCGGAAAGTCTTCGCCGCAGATTCCTTTGCCGGCATTCCAAGGAACACGCGCGCCCTCAACGATCCCGTCGATCAGTGGAGCGACCGTTGGGTCGCGTCACTCGACGAAGTGCGGCAGAACATTCAGCGCTTCGGTTTTCTCGATGACCGGATAGCGTTCGTGCCGGGCTTCTTCGCCGAGAGCCTGAAGACGCTCTCGGGCGAACGCTTCGCGCTGATGCGTCTCGATTCGGATTCGTACGATTCCGTCCATGAATCGCTGGAGCAGCTTTATCCGCTCCTGTCGCCGGGCGGCATCATCATCATCGATGACTGGCATCTCGTTGGCTGCAAGCGGCCGTTCTGGACTATCGGGCCCAACACGCCATCAGCGATGAAATCACCGCAAGGGCTGGAAACGCTTACTGGGTTAAGCGATAGAGAGCAGCCCGCGCCGTCGCGCTGGCCGAAATGGTTGCCGGAACTGTCGCGATGATCGCCCTGCGTCTCAACCCCGCGCTCGACGCCGCCGCCCTCGCGCAGCAGTTCGCGACGCATGGCCGGCTGCGGGTTCAGAACATTCTGGCGCCGGAGTGCGCGACGCTGATCGCCGATTGCCTCGAGAAAGCAACGCCGTTCGATCTTGCCCTGCTCGATGACAACGGCGCGCCGCTCGTGCTCCGGGGACAGCGGATTGACTGGACCGATCCGCGCATCGCCGCCGCCGTCGCCCGTGCGGGCAGCGGCTTTTCCTTCCTCTACCGCTCCTTCCCGATGCTCACCGCCTACCAGCAGCGCCAGCCTCCCGGGCATCTGCTGCACACCGTGTTCGAGTTCCTGAACAGCGCGCCGGTGATCGATTTCTTCCATCGCGTCACCGGCCATGCCGACATCGTCCGCCTCGATGCGCAGGCCACACTCTACGAACCGGGCTGCTTTCTCACGACCCACAACGATCTCCTGCCCGCGCACAACCGGCGCGCCGCCTATGTGATGGGCTTCACGCGACGCTGGCTGTTCGACTGGGGCGGCCTCCTGCTCTTCTTCGACGAAGCGCGTCACGTGCAGGACGGCTACATGCCGGGCTTCAACACGCTCGACCTGTTCTCCGTGCCGCAACTCCACGCCGTCACCAGCGTCGCGCCGTTCGCACGCGCAGGCCGCTACGCCATCACCGGCTGGGCGCGCGCCGCTGCGGAGACGCGCTAGAACCGGCCGATTCTGCACACCGGTTTTCAGAACGGATTCCAATAAATCCAGTGCCTTGCACGGATCAGTCCGGCCGATTCTGGATACTCCAATCCTACACCGGCAGAACCGTCGGATAATGTGCGCAAAGGAGTGATCCATGAGCGCAACGCCCATCCGACGCGACCAGCGGCGCGAACGCCGCGCCCGCGTGCGCGCCATTACTGCAGCCGCGGCTGCCCGCCCTGTTGCTCGGCGTGTGGCAGGACGCCTGCTATGTGTGGTCGACCTTCTGCTGGCTGTTCGAAACGCCGACGCAACTCGCCGGCCGCGAAGCGCTCTCCATCGCCGAGCACAGGGAGCGCAATGGCTGGATCCATCACCTCGAACAGCTCGTGCGCAAGCTCGTTCTGGTTGCGGCGCTCGCGCTCAATCTGATCCTGCGTCCCTCGCCGCCGCAGCCCCACAGGCCCCGCCAGCGCAGGATCAGGCTCGCCTGGCCGGATCGTCCGGCAAGCTGGCGCGCACGCTTCCGCATGATGCCGCGCCGTCGCGATGCGGACCCCGGCGCTCGCCTGCGGTCTGCGCCCCGGGACATCAGGGTCGTGGACAGCTTTCCGTTGGCTCGCCGGCTTGAAGCCTTGCGCCGCGTGCTGGCCAATCCCGACGCGCGCATCCGCCGCTTTGCGATCACGCTGGCGCGCATCGCGCGCGAAAACGCTCGCGCCAACGCGCCGCGCACGTTCGTCCTGCGCACATGGGATCCGGCCTTGCAGCGTCAGAGGCATGGCGGACGCATGATCACGGCGTCGATGCGCGTCCTGCATCCGCTCGCCTGCAGCGCGGTCGATCGCTGGAACGAAGCCGCAGACCCCGGCTAGCCCCATCCAGAAAAATCAGAGGCCGCGCCCTGCAGGATCATCTCCTGCGGGAACGCGGCCCCGTGTCTTCTCGAAGTCAGGGATCAGCCCGGCTTCTTGAACTTCAACATGAACTGGTCAGTGCGATGACGGATGGACGGATCGAACACAAGCTTGGTGCCATCGTCAGCCGGATTGTCGAGCGCCTGCGATTCCGACACGAACGTAAAGCCCGACGCGATCACTTCATCCTTCACCTTCTGCATGTTGATGCGGTGAAGCTTGTCGTCGAAATCCACGCCCTTGGCCGACTGGTGGTCGAGCACGATGTAGATCCCGCCCGGCTTCAGCGCGCTCATCACCGCCTGGTTGGCCTTGTTGATGTCGAGGTTGCGGCCGGGGTTGTGCATGTCGTGATAGTTCTGCGAGGTCCACACCATGTCGAGCTTTTCGGGAGCCACGATGCTCGTGAAGTCGGTCTGGACGAACGACACGTTCGCATAGTTCGCCGTGTCGTCGATGATCGGCTGGAAGCCCTGCGGCTGTCCGGCGGCGCGCGGCGGTCCGTTGAACAGGTAGACGTGTCCGCTCGCGCCGACGGCTTTCGAAAACAGCCGGGTCATGTAGCCCGCGCCCGGGATCAGTTCGCCGATCTTCATGCCGGGTTTCACTTCGCCGAACGCCAGCATCTCGGCAGGCTTGCGGAAAGGATCGAGCTTCACGCCGACGCACGGATTTTCCGCGCCAACGCACGAAGCGGCAAACGCCGTATCCTGCGGGCGGGCCGGATCGGCAATCGCCGAAACGATCCAGGGCGACGTCGCGGTCGGAGCCGACTCCATCGTCTGGCAGGCGCCGATGGAAAGGAGTGCGGCAAGCGCGATACCGCGCATCAGATTGGTGGGCATGGATGTGTCCTCCCAGACATCGCCGACCGTCCGTCGGCATCTGGAACAGGACTAGCGGAAGGAGAGGTGAGTCACAATTGAACGCGAACGACCTACCAGAGACGTGATCGCGGAAACTGATCAGTCTTCCAGTTTCGGCATGGTCGGCTGCAAACGTCCGCCAACCCGAATGGGGTGGACGCGCACGGCAAGCCCGGTCCTGTCATCGGACTCGATATAGACGCCGCACAAGGTCGCCGGACCTTCGGCGGGAGACTTCCGCTCTACTGGCAGGCGCGTCGCCGCCCTCTGCACAAGCGGACCCTTCTTCATGCCGATCACGCTGTCATAGTCCCCGCACATGCCAGCGTCCGACATGTAAGCCGTTCCGTTCGCCATAATGTGCGCATCACCCGTCGGCACATGGGTATGAGCGCCAACGACAGCGGTCACCCTTCCATCGCAGAAGTGGCCCATTATGTATTTCTCGGCGGTCGCCTCCGCGTGCATCTCGACGATGATCGCATCGGACACCTGTCCCAGCGGACATTCCTCGAGCGCCGCCGCAACGCCCTGGATCGGATCGTCCAGCGACTCCATGAACGCCGAGCCATGGATCTGCACGACGAACACGCGCTGGCCCCGAGGCGTCGTGAAAAGTTGCGATCCGCGCCCGGGAATGGTGAGCGACTTGGGGTAATTGTAGGGACGTAGGAGCCGCGTTTCGCGTTCGATGTAGACCAGCGCTTCCGACTGGTCCCACGAATGGTTGCCGAGCGTGATGCAGTCGGCGCCTGCGTCGAAGAGTTCCTGCGCGGTCGAGGACGTGATGCCGAAACCGCCGGCCGCGTTCTCGCCGTTGACGACCACGAAGTCGAGCTTCAGCTCGGCTCTGACTTTGGGAAGATGTTCGGAGACAGCGGCGCGCCCTGCGCGGCCAACGACGTCACCGAAAAATGCCAGACGCATACCTGCTCCCTGCTGAGCGGCAGGGTCTACAGGAGGGAGGCTACAAGGGCAAACCGGCTGATCAGCGCAGGGCTCAATAGACCTGTTCGATCTTGGTTAGCGACGTGATCTCGGCGCCCCGGCAGAAGAAGCTGATCTTCTTCGGCAGCGGATCGGGAACCGGCTCGCGGAACGTCAGGCGCCCCGGATCGGGCGCCGTCGGCGCGTTGCGGATTTCGAGGATCAACGTCTCCCCGGTGCTGGCAGGGGATTTGAGCACGATCGCCGTGCCGGTCGCCTCGACCAGCCGGATATCAACCGTCAGCGTTTGCGGCGCCCGGTTCGGCCCAGGCATATGGTTCACCCACGCCAACGCTTCAGCGATGCGATGCGGACACGCCATCTGGGCAAGCACCTGTCCCGTCGTGGTGGGAACCGAAGGATCAACCGCCGGCGGCGGGCTCGCGCATCCGGCCAGCGTCAGGGCAAGCAGTAGCGTTGGAACCCGCAAGCTGTGGTCTCCGAATCAACCCCGGGATGAGGCTAGCACGATCAGCTTCCCGGCCGTGCAGCCACTTCACGCGGCATCCGGATCCGCGCGCGTCCCCGCCACAGCGTCCAGGCTGCATCCGCAAGGAGGACCACGATCAGCAGCGCAAGGATGCCAACCAACGGCCCGTTCGTTGTCTCCGCGACGAATACGCGGCCGCCGAATGAAATCCACGCAAGCATGATGCAGCAGGCCAGCTTCAATCCCATCTCGAACCTGCGGGTCAGCTCACGCCAGCGACCCTCGATCACCAGCACAACCATGAAGACGATACTGAATGTCCAGTACAGCAACACAACGGGCGCCCGCGTCGCGAGGAAATCCGGATCGAACGCAAAGACGCGCGCCAGCGGCGTGTCGCTCGTCGTCGTGCTCGCCCACCATGCCAGCGCGACCCACGCGCCGATGCCAGCCAAGGCCGCCGCAAGGCCGAGCAGGAACAGCGGACGGTTGATATGATCGCGATCGGCAACCTTCGGCTTCCATGTTTCAGCCTCCGCCGGCCAGCGCTGGCGGATGAAAGCTGCGATCATGGTGACGGTTACGAGAAAGCCCGGCCACCACAGCGCGCCAAGCCCCGCAGTGAGCCACCAGCGTCCGATCGCGTTCAGATCGCCGGCGCCGATCGCGATCGGCAGGCTTCCCGCCCACTGCAGGCCAACACCGATGAAACTCGCCCAGACAAAGAAGCGCGTGGCGCTGGGCGGAATGATCGGAACGCCTGGCGGATGATAGCGCGCCGCGACATCGTCGGGATTGCCGAAACCGCGCAGCAGGTCGAGCGTCATCGCTTCATCGGGCTGACGCTCTGCATCCTCGCCGCGCCCACGCAGGTCTTCTGTCAGCAGAGTGCGCAGCTCATAGCCAACATCGTTCCGCTGCCTTGCCGGCAGGCGCTTCATCACGTCGGCCACATAGGCTTCGATGAGATCATCAGGCTTTGCAGATGGGGCGCTCATTTCGCGGCCTTCCTCTTCGTGGAGCGATCTTCGTCGATCAGGCCGTCGACAATGCCGACGAGCCCACGCCAGCTCTCGGTGAGACTGGCAAAGAGCGCCTCACCATGAGGGCTCAGCGTATAATAGCGCCGTGGCGGACCGTCTTCGATGCGCCATTCACTTGCGAGCACGCCCTGCCCCTCAAGCCGGCGGAGCAGCGGATAGAGCGTACCCTCTTCGATCGCCATCCCGCGCGTCGCGAGCGCCTGCCGCAGCGAATAGCCGTATTGCGGCTGGCGAAGCTGGGACAGGGTCGCGAGCACAATCACGCCGCGGCGCAGTTCCTGTTCGAGCTTGGCGTCTTCGATCTTTTCCGGAGGAGGTTTGGCCATGCAGTGAAAGCCTCTGGAAACGGGCAAAATCGGCGACCAAGGCATCTCTATGTGCCTTGTTATGCACGATACATAGTCTCACACAGTAACAAGAGTCAAGCATGCGCCGGGAGATTTTGCAGGGGCGAGATCGGGAGAGGCTTTAGGTTAGCCGTTGGGCTTCCAGCTATCGCCCTTGGTCCAGTTGCAGACAGCATGTGCAAGCTGAAGGTTGGCGGGATCGTCCCCGCCGCCCTTCGTCCGTGGACGGATGTGATCGAAAGTCGGCCGGCGCTTCTTCCAGACGTTTGCGTGCGGAACGTCGAAACGCCCTTTCGGCATCGGCTCGCCGCAGATGGCGCAGCAGCCCTCCTGGCTCAGCCAAAGATCATCAAACAGGCTCAGGCGTTTAATTCCTTCGGGACAGCCCAGCCGCGACGCGCGCACGCCGCGAGCACGGTGTTCCGCAACAGGCAGGCGACCGTCATCAGCCCGACGCCACCCGGCACCGGCGTGATGTGGCTCGCGACTTCGCGGCATTCCGCAAAGTGCGCATCGCCGACGACGCGCGTTTTGCCTTCGCCCTTTTCCGGCGCCGGAATGCGGTTGATGCCGACATCGATCACGACGGCGCCAGGCTTCACCCAGTCGCCGCGCACCATCTCGGGCCGGCCGACGGCAGGCACGAGAATGTCTGCGGTGCGGCACAGCGCGGGAAGATCAGCCGTCTTCGAATGCGCGATGGTGACGGTGCAGTTCTCGGCGAGGAACAGAAGCGACACCGGCTTACCGACAAGGATAGACCGGCCGATGACGACGACATGTCTGCCCGACAGATCATTGCCCAGCGCGTGCTTCGCCATGATGACGCAACCGACCGGCGTGCACGGGCGCAGGCCCGGCTTGCCGAGCACGAGGCGACCGGCGGACAGTTCGGTCAGACCATCGACATCCTTCAGGGGATCGATGCAGGCCAGCGCCTTTGCCTCGTCGAGACCCTTGGGCAGCGGCAGTTGCAGCAGGATGCCGTCGATCTCCGGATCGGCATTGAGCGCAGTGAGTTCGGCTTCGATCTCGACTTGTGTCGCGTTGGCGGGAAAGCGCTTTGTGATCGAGCGCATGCCGGCGGCTTCGGTCTTCTCGCCTTTGGATTTCACGTATATCGCGCTCGCCGGATCCTCACCGACGAGGACGACCGCGAGACACGGCTGGCCGGGAAGTTTCGCGACAGCGGCCGTAACCCCGGCCTGCACTTTTCCCGAAACGATCTTTCCGTCGATCAGTTCAGCCGTCATGGCAGATTCTCACGTGAGGGCCTCAAGCGCGCTCGCTATAGACGGATCGGCCGAGATTCGCACGGTCTTGATGCGCTGGGTCTCGCCCTTCTCCACCGAAACGGCCGATTTCGGCACGCCAAGCGCCTTTGCGAGCAGCGCTTCGATGGCAGCGTTGGCCTTGCCCTTCTCGGGAACGGCGCGGACGCGGACTTTCAGGAAGGTCTGGCCGGAGGCGTCCTCGCCCGTTCCCTCGATCGCGTCTTTCGAGGCGTTGGGCTGCGCGCGAACGCGAAGCTCGGCGCCGCCCTCGATCAGTTTCCAGAAGCTCAGGCAAGCCCCGGGATGCCGGACAGCGCGTACAGCAATTGCGGGAGCGCCCAGTTTTGAATGAACACGATGATCAGGAGGACGATCATGACCGACAGGTCGAGCACGCCATTGAGCGGCGGGATGATGCGGCGGATCGGCCGGCACATCGGCTCAACCACGGCGCCGAGGAAACCGACGACCGCGCGCACATTCGCGTTGCGCGTGTTGACCACGCCGAACGCCACCAGCCAGCTCGCGATCACGTAGGCGAAGACGATGTAGAACAGCAGCGTCAGCAGCGGGCTCAGGAAGTACACGTACAGGGCAACGAGAAAGCTCATGAGGCGACCTTGATCTCAGCTTTGGCGCGCAACCGATCTAGCGGGGCTCCGCGGCGACGACAACCTGTTATGGCCAGCCGTTATGGACCGCGGGGTCTAAACAAAGACAAAAGGCCCGTTTCCCTCAGCGCCCGGGGGCGGTCACGGCTTTTCGACGATCTCGACCTCGACCCGGTCGTTGCGGGCCATGGCTTCCTCGGTCGTGCCCTGATCGGCGGGGTGGGCGTCGCCCAGGCCGCTCGCGATGATCTGGGGGGCGCCGACATCGTGCATGATGAGATAGCGGCGCACCGCATCGGCCCGGCGCGTCGACAGGCTCTGGGCCGCGGCGAGGTCGGACATGCGGCGGGTGTAACCAGTGAGGATCACGGACTTCCGGAACTTCGAGAGATAGCGCGCAAGACGCCCCAGCTCGGTCACGGATGCATCGCTCACGGTGTCGCTGCCGACGCCGAAGCGGATGAATTTGAGGTCCTTGGCCCGCGGCTCGGGCGCGTTGGTCTCCAGCTGCACCTGTGGTTTTGCCGGCGACGCCGCAGGCGCCGGCGCCCCCTGTGGCACGGTCACGACGGAAGTCTGGGTTTGTGCCGCGAGGTTCGGATCGGACGCAGGCGTCGCTGGCGGGGCATCGCATCCGGCGAGGGCAAGACCAGCAGCGAGGACGATCAGACGAAGACGCATCGGACCTGTGATCCCGGGAAGAATGGTGGGCCTTGGATGAGGCACATCGAACTCATCTCTTCCAAATCCTAGCGGATTGGAACCTCTCCCTCCAAGACACATCCCTCGGAAACGGCGAAGAAATCCACGTTTTCAAGCAACCTGAAATGCCAACGCTCGGTGCCGGTCGGGTTCGCCGCCGCCCGCGCCGGTTGGCGTAAGGGGGTCGTATGTCCGGTTTTTCCCGCACCCCTCCCTTCTCCATCAGGTTGAGCCGTGAAGAACGCGAGCGGCTGGAAAGCCTCGCGTCGGGGGAATCACTCGGCTCCTTTATAAAGTCAGCCGTCTTTAATGACGCGGCGAAGCCAAAGAAGCGGCGAAATGTAGCGCCGGTAAAAGACCACGAGGCGCTTACCCAAGTCTTGGCGCAGCTTGGACAATCACGACTGGCCAACAACGTGAACCAGCTGGCGCATCAGGCCAATATCGGAACCCTCCCGGTTACTCCGGACGTGGTACAGGCTCTCCAACAGGCAAGCCGTGACATTGCGTTCATGCGATACGCATTGATCCGGGCCCTGGGCCTTGAAGACGGCCCATGATCTTGAAGGGTTCTCAGCGCGGCGGCGGCGCAAACCTTGGGCAGCATCTTCTCAAGACTGAGGAGAATGAGCACGTCGAAGTGCATGAGGTGCGAGGCTTTATCTCCAACTCGATGATGGGCGCGCTGAAAGAAGCCCAAGCCGTCAGCAAGGGAACGAGATGCAGGCAGTACCTCTTTTCACTCTCGCTGAGCCCGCCTGAAACCGAAACCGTGCGGGTCGGTGTCTTCGAAAAGGCTCTCAATGATGTGGAAGAGCGCCTCGGATTGAAGGATCAGCCGCGCATCGTCGTTTTTCATGAGAAAGAGGGGAGACGACATGCCCACGCTGTCTGGTCGAGGATCGACGCAGAGACGATGACAGCGAAGCATCTGTCATTTTTCAAAACCAAGCTGCGTGAGATCTCAAAGCAGCTTTACCTGGAAAACGGCTGGAGGATGCCGAAGGGCCTGATGGATTCCCGTGCGCGCGACCCGCGTAACTTTTCACTCGAAGAGTGGCAGCAAGCAAAACGCGACGGGCTCGATCCGAAGTTGCTCAAAGGTATGATTTCAAGAATGCTGGGCCGTTTCAGACGGCTTGCCAGCATTCTCCCAGGCGATGGAAGAACGAGGGCTTTACCTAGCTAAAGGCGACCGACGTGGTCATGTCCTTGTCTCCCACGAAGGCGAGGTTCACTCGCTTGCACGGCTTCTCGAAAAGCGAACTGCCGATGTGACCGCAAAGCTTGGGAGCCCGGCAATGTTGCAGGCAGTTAGCGATGTGCAGGCGCATATCCGCAGAGAGATACTGCCGAAGCTCAGCAATCACATTCGCGAGGCGAAGCTCATCGGCGTAAGGGCGATGAAGCAACTTGAGAATGATCGCCTTGCGATGCAGCTGAAGCATCGTGAAGAGCGCGATCGTCTGGACGTCGGCCAGTTGGCGCGACTAATCGCTGAAACCAAGGAGCGTGCTGCCCGCTTCCGTACTGGCGCGGCAGGCCTGTGGGATAGAGTGACCGGCGAATTCTCGAAAACCAAAAAGAAGAATGAGGTAGAAGTGTTTTTCTCGCTTCAGCGCGACCGCGTTCAACGGGACACGTTGGTCGCAGCTCAGCTTCAGGAGCGTCAGATCCTTCAGCAGCGCATAAAAGAAACCCGGCGACAGAACGCTGAGCGGGTTTTGGCTCTTTGCCGTGATGCGGCTCGTCTTCGTCATGCAGGCAAGGAACAGGGTCGCGGCCTCCGAGACGCTTTTGGTCGCAACGCAAGAGGTGCGTCGCGAGGCAGGCAAGAGTCATCGCCAGCACCTCCAGGCGGACGTGGACCGAGAGGTCCCGGCCTTGATCGTTAGATCACTAATTCCGGCACTCAGATTCCGCAGCTTTTTCAGGCAATGGTTCTCTTCTTCCTCCCAGCATTACCGCTCATTTGGATTCTTACCCGGCCACGCAACCTGTTGGCGCAAGGGATACTCCCTTCTCCACGCTGTTTCGATTCTGCGAATGCGCCCGGTCACGTGTTCGGGCTGTGACGTCTCCAACGCGGCCCATGTGGGGCGGCGAACAAGAAGGAGAAAACATGCTGAAAGTTTCGCGCTGCGATCTAAGGAAAAAATCCAACAACGAGTTACGTGCGCTGTTCCAGCAGGCCTGTACGGAAAGAGCCGGCACCGTGCCAACCTCGACCAAATTCAACAATCTCAGCGCTGCCATACAGCTGCTTACGAGCGAACTTGATCACCGGGGTTTAGCGCCCTGATTGGCATAGTTACGCCCTTGAATTGCCCACCTTTTTTCCCGCTCTGTTTCGGCTTTTTGTTGAAAAACGTCGGGAACGGCACTACAATATTGCATGAGTTCACCGCCCGATATCGTTGCTGACAACTGCCCTTCCAATTCTCTTGGCGAGAAGGAAGTTGCCGCGCGCCGCGCTGCAGTCGTGCAGGCAGAGGCACATCACCGTATTGAGGGTTTGATCGGACAGTCGGAATTGTCTGCGCGTTTGGAGCAAGACTGGATTTATGGACGAAAAACCGCAGACGAGTGCGTAGCGGCCCTTGTCGCGCATTATCGAGTGGACGGCGGTCGCTCATGACACAAAAGACAATTCCAACCGCGTTTCCTAACTCCGCCGCACAAGCTGCGGCCCTGGCAATCGATGAACCACTTCTCACCCAAGCAGAAGCTGACGCCGCGCATGAGCGCGGCCTCGAAATGGCGCACTGTAACGCAATGGAAGGCAACCCGCATACGCCCGATGAAATCGCCATGTTCGAAATGTTTTGGCGGGAGCGTTGGGGCGATCGACGGGTATCCGCCTACGTGGATGAAACGATCCGCCAAGTGGCGTCTGGAGGATGAGCGAAAAGTTCGTCGATCCCTACCTCGACGAAAGCACTGGCGTCCTGCGCAATAAGCTCAATATCGCCGACGTAACAATTCTCGAGTTAGCTGAACGCCGGCTGGCTCATCAGGCTGCTCATGCAGGAATGCCGCGCGGGGACTTCGATGCGGCTCACGTCCAGACATTGCACAAGCACCTCTTCGGGAAAGTCTATCCGTGGGCGGGACAGCTTCGAACCGACATTCCAGTTATGCAGAAGGGTTCATCCACCTTCTTGCCTGGTCCTTTTATCCTCAACGGCCTGAATGATGTGCATCGGCAGGTCAAAGACGCGAACTATCTGCAAGGCCAGTCTGCAAAACAGTTTGCGATTGGCGCTGCACGTATCCTTGGTGATCTGAACTTCGTTCATCCCTTTCGCGAAGGTAATGGACGGATGCAGTACCAGTTCTTGAAGCAACTCGGCGAGCGTGCAGGTCACGCAATCGACCTCACGAGACTGGAAGGCCGCAAATGGATGCGCGCCTCTGTCTCTGCCAACGACAAAAACTATGGGCGGATGGCTGTCCTTATTCGTCAGGCGATCGTTCCTGGTCTCGCGCGCGAGGCTGAATCAACACGAGTAAAAAGCGCCGGCGTGGCGCGTGCCAGCGCCCGCACCGGATCGCGTTCGGGTTCCAGAGGCGGTACGCGCGGCACGTCGGGACGAGGCTCCGGTCGTGGTGGTGATCGCGGACGCTAACTTCAGCGAGAGAAACTTTGAATTGGGGTTCGCATGAACCTCTGGCCTTCGCCGAGAATGGGGTTGGCTCGCGCAAGGAGGCTCCGAACGAGGGCCCCGCATCGCGGGAGACGTTGGGATGCCTTGCGCGCGCAAAGGGGCGACGCCCCTCTTTCCCCCAAAGCACAGGTCCACTCATGCGATGAGAGGCACAGGCAGCGGCGGCCTCTTTACGCGGGGCGCTGCAGGAAGGAGAGCCCTGATGCTTGGACCGATAGTCTACTGCTGTTTGGCGATGAGCCGGCTGATGAAATGCTCGATGGCAGACTTTTCAGCCAGCCCCCGTCTGGCCGTGGACAAGGCGCTCGACGTTGCCCTCGACATCGACGAACCGCTCGTCAGCCAGCAAGAAGCGAACGACGCGTACGATAGCGTGTCGGTTATCGCTCGATCAATGTCCTCTAACGATGTCCCCGTCATCGCCGAGGAACTGGAAATGTTCCAGCTATTCCGGCAATGGCGCTGGGGCGAAGCGCGGCGTTACGCTTATATGCAGATCATGCTCGTCCAGGCTGTTGAAGTGTCATCGGCGGCGTCCGAAAATGTCACTGGCCGCGTACAGGCTCAGCAGCACGCAGATATCTAGCGTTGTTTCAGCAAGCGCAGAGTCAAAAGCCTCGTGGCTCCGCGCATCAGCTTCATCTTCAATAACCTGCGAGCTGCTTTGCGATCATTGAGGATGAACTCAATTTGCCGTGGTCTCACGCCGTGAGCAGCTACGTCTCTCCCAGGCAGCTAACTTTTGTCGCTTATCACCAGTCGGCGGCTCTAGTTATGGAAAAACTTTTTAGCGTGAAGTTCTGCTCTGTTTAGGCCTATGATCGCGTGGGTACTTTAAGGGGGACGAGAGCTACGCGATGGCTGATCTCAGCGACGACGATATTAAGCGGCATCTTCAGCGCCATCTTCAACCAGGTGTAGTCGTGGTGATCGGCTCTGGTTTGTCATGCGCAGAAGGCCTTCCGAGTATGGGCGCTCTCGCTGACTACCTATCAACCTGTGATCCCGTGGGGTCAGGCGTCAACCTTGCCAACGAAGATTGGGCAGCGATCGTTAAGGCAATCAAGGCGCAAGGGTTGGAAGCGGCCCTTCATTCGATCGCGGTCACCGATGACGTCGGGAATTTCATTCGGTGGCAGACGGCAAAGCTTATGCTGGAGAAAGAAAGCGAGGTGGTGACGAGGGTTTTTGGCGGAAAGCAGACCTTGAAGCTCTCCAAATTGATGCCTCATCTGCCTCAGGACAGTCGCCTCCAAATTGTTACAACCAACTATGATCGTCTGATTGAGCTGGCAGCCGAAGTTGCTGGTTTCAAGGTCGATGGGCGAGCCTTTGGGCTATACAATGCGGCCTTCGCTCCCTCTCATCCTTATGCGTACTGCGAGCGGGTAGAGTGGTTTGGCAAAACGCCACGACGCGTTGAACGGCGCGTCGTCTCAGTTCTCAAGCCTCACGGAAGCCTCGACTGGTTCATGTCGAGCGGTAGCCCCATTCGATCGGGCTTCGCGTTGGGACCTGAGAATGCGCTGATCATCACGCCTGGACAGAACAAGTATCGAGCGGGCTATGACCAACCTTTCGATCTTCATCGCGAAGCTGCCAACAAGGCAGTCGATGAAAGTCGGGGGCTGTTGATCCTCGGTTACGGATTCAACGACGATCATCTTGAAACTCACATTAGAACCAGAATCGCGGCCGGCATTCCCTGCGTGATGCTCACTCGATCGCTCACAGCAAACACGCTGACTCAGGTTCAAAAGTATCCGTCGATCATGGCCGTGGATGCGAGCCCCGATGACGAAAACTCAACCCGCATCCATTTTCAGGGCCAGATTGTCAAACTTGCGAACCAGCGAATTTGGGACATCGACGGCTTCGTCTCGGGGGTGATGCAATCATGACGGAAAAAGTATTCGAGTTTACTGACAACGATCTTGTGGGCGTTGTGGCGGCCGTCGATACCGCGCGGGTGAGCATAAGCGTTCTGAACGCCCCGATAGTCTCGCACCTTGCAATCGGCCACTTAGTCGCCATCAAGGGGACGACAGAGGCCGAATATCTGATTGCATTGATCGATCGCGTAACGCGCGGCCTTGTAGAGGCGCCAACCACGCCCACCGACGACGGTGCTGACATACCGGTGGCTGTCATGGCAGGCGACGTCGTTCGCGTCAGTTTGATAGGGACGTTTCGCTCGGTGGACGGCAGGAAGACGAATGTCTTTAAACGAGGTGCGGACTCATTTCCGCAAATCGATCGTACCTGCCACCTCATCACCGGCGGCAACCTTCAACGATTTATGGGACTGCTCGGAGCTGGGCTTTCAGAAGGCGAGAAACTTCGGCTTGGGACATTTGTAGCGGATCGGTCCGCTGCGGCTATCGCTAGTGGTGATCGCCTCTTCCAACGCCATGCTGCCATCGTTGGCAGTACCGGCTCGGGAAAAAGCTGGACGGTCGCTCTCGTTCTTGAGCGAGCGGCGCAGCTGAAGCATCCGAACATCATCGTCTTCGATATGCACGGCGAGTACGCACCGTTGGCGGCAGGGGAGTCTGCAATCGCTCAAAGGTTCAAAATCGCTGGGCCGGGAGATCTGGCGTCCCCGAGCGAAAATACGATCTTTCTTCCTTACTGGGCGCTAAATCGGGATGAGCTCCTCTCGATGCTGCTTGATCGCTCGGATCAAAACGCTCCAAACCAAGCG
The DNA here is from genome assembly GCA_963784415.1 of uncultured Alphaproteobacteria bacterium. GTDB lineage: Bacteria > Pseudomonadota > Alphaproteobacteria > Caulobacterales > Hyphomonadaceae > UBA7672. The sequence continues at coordinate 96,270 of CAWARK010000013.1, read as the reverse complement.
TCTAGGTTCAGCCTGCATGTACGGGATCTTAAAGGCCGCAGTGTCGACGCTGCGGGCAAGGCAGGAATAGCAACAGCGAAAACCGTGCAGGAGACGTTCACCGTCGATTCCCCAATTCCGTTTGCCATTGCCGATCTCCTTAAAGAGCTTGTAGCGGACGATACGAGAAAGGGAGTGGGCAAGAATGACGCCGCGTACAAGGCGAGTGGGAGGGAAAACTGACGCGCTTCGTGTCGCGCTTGGACGCCAAAATTTCTGACCGCAGGTATCGATTCATGTTCGCTCCGCCTGCAGATGCACTACAATATAATTGGCTTCAAAAGCTGGCAGTTCGTCTTTTCCAGTCCGAGAGCGGGAAAGCCAACGGCATCAAAATCATCGACTTTTCGGAAGTGCCCTCAGACGTCCTACCGGTCGTCACTGGAGTGCTTGCGCGAATAATTTACGACATCCAGTTCTGGATGAACCCCTCTGAGCGTCGAGCGGTGAGTATCTTCTGCGACGAAGCTCACTTGTATTTGCCGACAAAAGAAGATGCGGACTCGGTGGAAAAGCAGGCGCTTTGGAACTTCGAACGCATCGCAAAGGAAGGCCGAAAGTACGGCGTTGGTCTGGTTGTGATCAGCCAGCGGCCATCGGACGTCAGCCGAACAATCTTGAGCCAGTGCAATAATTTCATCGCACTCCGCCTGACCAACGACGCCGATCAGAATACGATCAAGCGGCTCGTGCCAGACAACCTGTCTCAGTTAATCGACGCCCTACCGTTGCTTGATGTAGGCGAGGCTCTCATTCTGGGCGATGCCATGTTGCTCCCCACTCGTGTCCGCCTCGACAAGCCAACGATTGAACCTGCTAGCGCAACCCGCGATTTTTGGCAGGAGTGGAATTCGAATGCGCCATCAAAGAGCGCTGTTGAAGCCGCTGTCGAAGCACTAAGAGCACAAGCCCGACAGCAGTAGATCTGTCGCCGCAACGTGCAATGGGTGTCCGAGCCCCCGATCATGACCATTGCTCATGTCAGAACTCTGGTCGAGGCGGTTGGGCTAGTTGCCGGAATGAAGGAGGCTCGCGCACAACTGCTCCAGCTCGATCTTCTCGGCCGATACATCCAACTTTCCACGTAGCCGTCGCCGCCTAGATGAGAGCGCGCGGTTGGGGTCATCCAAGTACGGATCAGCATTCACAAATTCGACCGCAGCCGCTGCGACGGCTCGCGCTTGCGCAGCGAGGCGCAAATGGTCCGCATTTTCTGCATCGAACGCCGGCATTAATCGATACGGCAAAGTATGGATGTGACGCGGGCCAAAATCGCCTTCCGGATTGTATGGAAGAATTGCATTTGTCATTGCGGTGCTATTCAGAATTCCGGTTTTGAACCAGGCTTCCTCTTCGCTCGCCACAACTTGCCAGTAGAGGGTTTGGTCCACCACCAGCTCGTTTGCTTCAGAAACCGGAAGACATGCTGCGCAGATATGCTTGCCCCCTGCTCCAGATAAAATCACGGAACCAGACGTCCCAAAAACTTGACTGGAAAGCTTGTTACGAACATCGATACGAGTTTCGAGGGTAGTACCTGCGCCAACCGAAGCGAGGCGGTCGTTGATACTTGTGAAGCGCCGGGCGGTTTGGGTGAAGCCCATTCTGCGGACCTCAGTCGGATCCACTATCTGCCACCCGCCCGCGTGCCGGATAGCAGGAGAATCGCGACGCGAACTCGGTGCGCGCCGAAAACGAACGGAAGAAGGTTTTCAGACTGAGCTAATTGAAAAATGAACGCGGGCGCAACATGCCCGGCGAACTGCTCACCCTTCATTTCCTTAGCTTGCTTTACGGCGAAGCCCCAAGCCGAATTCGTGCTTGGTGTATTCACGCGGTATTCGACGCCAGCCTCAGCGATAACCTCGACGCATACTGCCACGCGCGGCATGATATCCGCGCCTTGCAGCGAGACCTGTGAATTTCCTTCGATTGTTACTAATAATTCTGCGTCTCCGATCAGCCAAGCCGTTCGGTGGTCTCCAATGCTTCTGATCGAGAAGTCCGCCTCCGTCTGAACCATAGAGCTAACCTCGAATGCCCTCGATACGGGCTCGTCGGCCTCAGCAGTGTCGGCAGCTTTCTTGCCGATGACTGCCACGCTTGGGTAATTGAACGTGCCGGACTCGATCTGCCAAACATCGTCAACCCTCAGCGGCACTGCGCGCGCGCTCACGAGGTAATCGCGTTTACGGAAATGTTCGTGGTGGGTGCCGTTCAAAACCGTCCCTGGGACAAGGCAAGCAATGGAGGCGTTTGGCTTTAGATACCGATCGACAGCGTGTAACAGATGCATCGTGGCGAGCTCGAGATGGAGAAACGATGCACCTGCTGGCTTGATACCGTACGCGACGGCACGTTAGTCAGGTCTTGTCGATACGGATTGTCCGCCAGTGCGCTCATCGCGAGCCAAGGTGGGTTCGATACCAAGCCGTTGAACTGGCCCGCCAACAGCGCCGGCCGGTCAGTCTTCCGAAGGATGAACGCCCAGATTCCGTTGCGGTTTGCCCGTGCCAAGGTTTTCATTCGTAAAGCGAGTGTTAGCAACGACGTTGCAGCTCGGTTTTGCAGTTCCTCGGACGGCGCTGACGCCGCCGCGCTTGCGACGCCGGAGACCAATGTCTTCGCATTCTCAAGTGTGGGATCGTTCGAACCACTCAGATCGCGGGCTTCATCGTAAGCCCAGTCCACCATGCGATCGAAGATTTCTCGGTGCTCTGGCTGCACAATCGCAGCGGGCATCTCGATCGTCTCACCATCGAGTGTGATCTCTATGGTGTCACCCTCGCCGTGCATGGGAAGAGACGCGGAAACAGGAGTGATCGCAAACGACAAATCTGCGTGAAAAATCGGAATAACAACAGGATGTGTCGCGGCTTTTATCTCATCGGCGAGAGCAAGAACCCACGTCGTCTTGGCAAGAGCCACAGCCAAGGGGTCAATGTCGAAACCTGTCACCACTCCCTGAATGACTCAAGGTCGCTGTAGCCGTAGCGCAGCCGGACTGCCTTGATTACTTCGGCTACGATCGATCCGGATCCACAGCACATATCGACAATGGCGGGCGCCTCGCCGGCCGGTATGCTTTCAAGACACCGCTCCGCAAGAAGGCGCGAAAGCCAAGCGGGCGTCCATCCCTGCCCTAGAAGCTGACGCTGACTGCGTCTTGCAAGCTGCGCCGTGAGGCGACCAAAAAGGTCTTCTTCAGCTCTGCGACTAAAGTCGTACGCGTAAAGATCCCTTTGAAATCTGGCGCGCTACTGGCAAAAATCCTGCGATGTGTTCAGCGCGGGTCAGCCAGCCGAAATAGTCATGCTCAACCAGATTTTCCAGCTGAAACCTGTCCGCAAAATAGCTGCCATCGATTATCGCGCTGAGTTCGTCCTCGGAGCTCACGATCGCGATTTCGGAGAGCGCGTTTGCGCTCAGCAACCGCGTTAGAATGTTGAGGTAAAGCTCGTCGACATAGGGGGCGATGCGAAACGGTCCACCTTCGCCCTCCAAGTGATCGATGAATTTCGACCAAAGGGAAGTTGCAAGCTCGATGGACGCGTCTGCTTCGCGTCCGTCTTCCACCAATGCCGTCAGCGCTTCTACATTGCGCCGATAGGCTGGGCTTTCCAAGCCAAGGTCGAAAGCGAGGTTGTCCGCAAGGAGCGGTCGTGATTGTTCGCGCGCAAGATGACGCCGCAAGAAAAGGACAAAACGTTCAGCCGTGGCTTCGTCATCGGCTTCGGCCTGAAACGCGTCAATCTCAATCAATTCGATATGAGCAGGAGTGCAGTTCGCGGGCTCAGCATCATCACTCAGACGGATGTCATACGCGTGCCACTCCACTGTGTCGGATAAAATGCCTCGAACTTGCGAAGTAGGCGAACCGGAGCGGATCAACCCAGCGGCGTGCTCCTTCACTTGATTGTAGCCCTCCGCGTATTTGGCAGGCACGCGCAAGTCAGCTTCGTACTCAATCGAAGTCGACCCGATCAGGTTGTCGATGAACCGGCTCGCTATTCCCGCTTTAGCAGTCCCGATTTTCGTGTGTGCTTCCGCTCCCTCACCATAGTGATTGATCCACGCCTCATCACTCTCATCTGGGAAAATCCTTCGCAGCCACGATTGCAGCTCGCCGCGAAGTACCGCTTCCACAGCGCCGCTCTTTCGAAGAGCGCGGCATCGCGCCAAGGCCTCACGAGACTTTTTCAGATCTGCCGTCATCTCGATGCCCCCGTTCGGGCATGATGCTGTGCGGCGAGTCGATCAAGCAGGATTTCTCTGAGTTGAGCTTGCTTCTGTGGTGAGGCGCCCTTCTCCAAAACTGACTGCAGAACAATTCGATCGACTTGAATTGGGTCGGTGCAAAGCGAAATGCCCCTGATCTGTTCCACGTCTAACTTTGGAACGGGGAGCGCCTTCAGGTGAACCGCTTCCAGTTTAAGTGCGCCGCCGCCCATGGGTGTGCCCAACGCTTCCATGTTCGCACGGCACCAAGTGCTGTTGAGAAAGGCGGCCAAGGATAGCGATGTCCACCCACCGTTTTGAGCCCAAAGCGTCGAGAAGTTTGCATCGATCAGCAGCGGCGGATCGAAATTCGAATATGCAGTAGGTGCGCGGTGAATGATTCTCGGGATGAAAGCCTGTGGCCTGTGGCGGTCCGCAAACGCTGGCAGCATGTACCAAAATCTCGGTGGCACACTATCCGTCCCCAGACGGACATTCGTCCTAACTGCCGAAAGCGCGGAAACCGGTTGTCCGCCTCTTTCATCGCCGAGCGGTTCAATTCCGGCGCGTCTCACATGATCAGCGAGATCCGCAGGCATCTCGATGGGCAAAGCCTCGTTACAGCGCCGATAGGCATTTGAAAAATGCCGCGCCTTTTGGAGATCTTCCGGCAATGCGAATTGCCGCAGATCCAGTACCCTTAAATCCGGCAGCCCTCCTTCTACGTGTAAGGCCACATCGACCTGACGATGCAAGACCGGCCTTAGCGCTCTTGAAGGAACGATAATTCGGCGATGCAGGTAGGCAGCACCGGTTTCCACCTCAACGTTGTTGCGCCCGGAGGCTTTCAGGGCCTGCACATAGAAAAATCGATTGCACCCTGTGCGCAGTCCTTGACCGACACGGATCCCAATCTCTTCGAGAGAAGCTAGTGGCGCTAGTTTAAGCTGGTCAGGTATTGCGGCGTTGAGTGGGGTTGGAACCGACGTTTTCTTGCTTGTTTGGTCGTCAGCGTGGTGGTCGACTTTGGAAATCAACTCCAGCTTCTGAAACCACAATCGTTGGGACGCCGCGTGGAGTAGATATGCCCACTCAGCCGCCAGCGACTTTTTCTCTAAGTCGGAAATTCTTAAATCCGGTACGCTTCCCCGATCGTACCAGTGCGGCAAAACTCTTTTCGGGCTCTGGGCTCGGACAGAGCGTTCCCACCAAGGAGGTCGCATTTGCAGCAGCTGGCTTGATGGAAATCCATTTCGAGCTCCCCCAAGACGAACGGTGAATAAGGGCGTCAGAAGCCTCACTCACTTCCAGTCGACGCGCGACGATGAGCTCCGTGCGAACCAAAGCATCCGAGAACCACCCTGATTGCGTATCCTGAACGACTACCTCCACCTCAAAACATCTCAGTAACAGGTAGTGGATCACGTCAGCATAAGCGCGTGTGCGCCAAGTCGTCGGAACCACGAGCGCGAGCGTTCCGCCTGCTCGAACCATGAGTGCCGCGAGTAGCCAAGAAGGTACGGAAAGATCTGCAAGGCCGGAGTAACCATCAACCAGTGGCGACCAAATTTCGCGCGCAGATCTTGAAACTCGGTGCTCGACGATACCTTTCAATCCGTCGCGGACTCCCTGCCCGCGACCGCCTAAAGATTGATAGCGAACGTAGGGAGGGTTTGTGATGACTAGGTCATAGCCATCCCTGCAAAGGGCATTATACGAGCCAACGTCGAACGCATCTCCTGCCACAACGCTTGAGGCCACCGAGGTATCGACGCAAAGTTGATTCAGTCGCCATTTACAAAGTCGCGCTGTATCGGGATCGATTTCGATTGCGTCCAGTCGCTTAAGTTTTATGCCACGTTGGGCAGAAGCTTCGAATACGGCCTCGAGGAGATCGCCCGTTCCAGCCATTGGGTCCAGGACGGTTTTGCAGGTGCCCTCGATCGCCAAATGCGCAAGGAGTCTGCCTAACGGCATGCCAGAAAAGAATTGGCCGAGCGCTTTTCGCTGCGCGACCGGAAGATTTTGCTCGTGGTCGCGCGTAACCTTACGCATTTTCGTGGAGGCGTCAGAGGCTAGCACAATCGGCAACCTCCACATTCAGGCGCTGTTCGTACCAGCGATCGAAAGCTTCGGCATCCATTGGCACCTTCTGATGTCGGGTGAGGAAGTAGTTCACCAGTCGCGAATATAGGCGCTGCGCAGTGCGTTCGGACGCGTTGAGCGTCATTGATTTCGCGCACAGTTGCTCGGCGACAATCCACGCGCTCGGCGACAGCGCGTGTTTGGACTTGGCTTTCTTTCCCAAGAGTAAGAGGGGGTCACCTCTGACCGCCCCATTGGTCGTTACTTGTTTGAAGCTGCCTTGGGTCTTGTTGAGGACCCCCGCATATTCCACTGTCCAGCCAGCATCTGAATATGCACTCTGCAGTGCGTTCCAGACTTCTGCAGAGGCAGAGTGAAAGACGACCGTCGCCTTGCCGTTCGGCTTAAGCACGCGGTTCATCTCTGAGAGCGATTTTGTTAGAAGCGTCTGGTAGTCGGCTCTGGTTTTCCCCTGACTACTGCTGATAATCGCTTCTTCCCTACAATTCGTCGCTCGCCGCAGCCAAGCTTCATTTATGAAATTGATCTCGGCGTACGGTATATTACCTCCAAACGGCGGGTCGGTAAAAACGTAATCAATAGACATGTCGGGCAGGTCTATCGACCCGCTTGATCCCTGTACAACTTCGACCTTTCCCTGTCGGCCGTGTATCGTCTTAAACGCCGCTTCGATTGTTTTCGCTTTGCGGCGAAGGCCCAAGAAGAGGTTCTTCTCAACGGGCAACCCGCTAACGTAGAGGACGCCAGGCTGCGCGCTGGTCACAACCAAGTCTTTCTGAGCGGTCTTCGCGACTACCCTCGTCATGATGGTGGCATGCGAAGCGTTGTAGCTCAGCAGCCAGAACTGCAGGGCATCTCGCATGCTGCCGCTAAACTTGTTGGCAGCTTCCCACAGCTGCGCAAAGACGATCAAATTTCTTCGCGTGTAAAAATGATGAAGGTGGCTAATGCCTTGATGATAACCGCTGCGGTAGAGATCACCCCAAGGGATCAGCACGTTTGGGACCGACTTGGGGATCGGCGTTCTCAAGATGCGCTTTACGAGCGCTTGATCTTCCTTCGTTGGTGCCCGCGACCATTTCTTCGTACCCGTCGCACCATAGATCCGTGCGATGCGGCGGACTCGCGACTGTGTCCGCTTACCCGTGATCCCATCGCGAGATTGCGAAGTGAGCCTTTCAACTTGATCGGCAGAGTGCGATGAGCCGCAGTGCGAGCAAGTGAAGCCGTCACGAATTTTCGCTGGAGCCAGCGAAACACACGCATCCCAGAGCGTGACCTCTTCCTGACAATCCGGACATTCAAAGACATCAGACCAGATGGCGTGTCGTAGCTCCCCGGTTACACCCTGCGGGTCCACCGCTTCATACATCCAGTCAAACTTCCCCTGCGTTGCCGCGAGCACTTTCGTCACGGCACTGCGAAACTTGTCAGGATCAGGCGGGTTGGTAAGCGTCCGCCCAACGAACGAGCCCAACGCGCCCAGTTCGTAGAGAACGGCATTTCTCGCCCCCCAGCGCACATTGAGCCCGAGGTCAGCCGCTTCTTTTCTTAGAGCCGCGCTCGGATTTTCGCACAGCAAGGCAGCAAGCCCGGTGGTCCCGCTGCCAGCAAAACCGTCGAGGACGGTGTCCCCAGGCTTTGTGTGCGAAGCAATGAAAAGGGCGATCGCCTCTGGAGAGATTTTAGTCGGATAAGGGAATGCCCCGTATAGTGGGCCCGTGCGGTCTGCGCGCAATGCTTGACGATACAGGGACGCGATTGCCGCCGGTTCATCCTGGCGCTTAACCCCCTGGACCGTTGGTCGCGACGAGGTTCGCTGCTCCGCCTTTTTAAGTCCTGTCCGGCTCACTGTCTGACCGCCTTTTGGTTTTTCTCCTGGATTTGGTTGCTTTGAGCAGGCGAGGAATCATTCAGATAATTTTGAACAGCTCTCCGCATTACCCACGAAATCGACACGCGATCTTTTTCCGCCAAGGCGATGAGGGCGTCGTAATCGCCCGACGTTAAACTTACAGTCAGCCGTGGGCCGAACTTCTTTGATTTGATAGTCATTTCTACCGTGTGTTCTATTTTTGTTCACGTTATATGATTCAGGCTTACACGGCAACATGGTGATGCGAACTGCATCACTTTGACTCACAAAATTCGTACGGGCCTTTGAGAACTTGGGAAGGCTCAAAGCGAATTCACCGGATCGCTTTATACGAACCGGCAGGTTTCCTTGGTTGCGCAGTTTCCAAAGCGGCGACGCCTTTGGTCAGGGCTCAGGGGCAGGAACGCTTCTGATCGTCTTCATGCGCGAAAGCATGATGCAGTCCGGCGGCATACGCTCGGTCGCGCTCCATCGGCGATGACGGTGGCCATGGTGGGATTGAAGGGCAGGAGCTTGGAGGCTCATCCCCTCACGGATCGAACGGCGGACGTTTGTGCATGGCTCGGTGCAGGTGGAGCGGCAAGGCTCCAAGACCTGCGAGTGATCAAAACGGCGATACGGTTTGCAGGTGGATAGGCGGCTCGATGCTGCTGATCCACCTTGCGAGAGGGATGCAACGGGAGAGCGCAGCGTCTCCCTTGCCAAGATTGGCGTGGTAGTACCACGCACATCTTGCGATCCAACTTAACCGACTGTCAGGCTGCTTTCGCGTTTCGCTCGGGTGCGCGCCTAACCGCAACGCATCAGCGATCGTTACCCGCATGGGCTGAGACGCAACGCGGCTCAGTGGCGTAGCCATAGAGCGCGCCCGGATGCCCTACTTGGCCAGCACTATTCCAAACGCCATTTCACTTCCCCCCGCTTCATCGCACGGCACACGAATAAACCTCCGTCGACAGAGTCCAGCGAATCTTCCGGCAGTGAGGCCGGGTCGGGCAAAGCATCTCGCCGTAACACCGCGAGCGCGGTTGCGCTCGGGTGAGTTCCACTCTTCGCCACAAGAAGGACGCCAGAGGCTTCTTCGATTGCGCCCGCCTCTTCGTCGAAGTTCGTAAGGACAAAAATGAAGGGTGCAGATTTTCCGGCGATCTGCCCCATGAAGAGGATGCTCTCCTTAAATGGCACCATCACCCCTTTGACGGTTTCCTGCTTTGTCTTGCCTCTTTCAGACCGATAAGTGTGGCTGATCTGAAAGGACAGGGGATGCCCGTCCACTCCGCAGAGCATGGCACCCACCATGACGTGGTGAGGATCGATAAATGATCTGCGGAAGATCGCGAAAGTCCCCTGCATGCGCGCGAGCCGTTTCGCATCCGTCCGCTCACCCGGCGTAAGAAACTCCTGCAAGGCTACTAGAAGTGGATCGCCGTATCCTGCTGTAGAGAGCGTCGCGCTGTGTAACTCATCCTTTAACACCGTACGAAACTTCTCCGCGAAGTAGCTCCACAGGTGCGGTTGAATATTATAGCGAGGCTTAGTGTTTCGTTTCGCGAAATCGCCGACCGAATCAGCGCTGATCGTAATTTTCATGCGGCGAACGAGTTCGTCCGCCTGCTGATTGAACGAGTTCTTCCCTGAATCACTGAGACGCTCGCAGGTCCGGCGCAGCGCCACGACCTGCTCCTCACCCCCGCTATATGTCGGAATCCCCATTTGATTTTCGTGCCGCAATTCTGCCGCTCTTGAAAGCGGCATGAAAGCGGCGTCCTCCAGCCTCGCCGCTTCAATGTCGGCACCAAGACGCCGCGATTTGAGGAACGCACATCTAGTAGATCGATTTTCTGCGCATCACCTTTTCGCTTTGAGACGGCGGAGTGAAAGAAATGTGCGGCGACTGGTACGACGAGTTTGACGATTTCGACGAGGAACAGGAACGCCTCGACGCGATCACGGCGCTCAAGGCGAAAGGCATTGCTTATATGCCCCGCCGCGATTGCGTGATCCGGCCAGCCTACATGCGCCGGCTCGCCACGGCGCTGGCAAACGTCTCGCTTCCTCGCCGCCGCGTGCCCGACTGGATGGCCACCGTCATCTACGATTTCAAGGGCGCGATCATCTGCGGTGAGACACTGCAGGTAGCCCATGTCGATTTCGAGATCGACATCGACGACGCCTTCAACGACGAGGGTAGCTTTCGCTGGCTCTCGGACTTCATGAAGTTCGAGAGCCAGGAGCCGCGTCAGGCGGGTCGTGGCGCATTGCGCCGCGGCTGCAGCTGATCGCCCTCACGTTCAAGATCGATAAGCCGGACATCGCCGCACACTTCGGGAAGTAGGGGCGCGCGTTTCCCCCGCGCAGACTGACGACATGAGCGACAACAAGACCGCCAGAAGAGAGAGATCAGTGATGACTTACAAGATCGACTACTCGGGCGAGACGCCCAGACAGGTGGATCAACTTCCACCGCTGGTGCTTCCGGCGGTTCGGCCAGCTCTGGCCAAGACGTCGTCAGCCCCATGGCCCAGTATCAATCTTCCGCCGATGGCGCAAAGCGTCGCGCTCCTCGCAGTCTTCGCTGTCAGATTCTCGTTATCGAGAAATTCGCCCCAGCTGGCTGGCGGCCATCGCATCTTGTCGGAGGCTACGAAGCCGAGATCGAGGCGCAGGTCACTGCCGCCAAGCTTCAGCAACAGGCGCAGCTCGATGCGTGGCTCGAACAAGTCAAGCTGGTCAACACGCAGAACGCTGAACAGTACAAGGGCGCCATCACGGCGGTCACGAACTACTACCAGGCGACTTACGATCGCAGCCGCACCTACGCGGAAGCGACGGCAAAGATGCAGGGCGACCTTGTCCGCACGAAAATGCAGCTGTCGAACCAGATGCGCTCACCTGATGTCGGTCTCGCCAACCTGTCGCGCACCTTCGGGCTTATCATGGACGCAGTCCAACCGGGTTCAGGCCAGGAGATGCTCTCATACAGCAGCGGCCTGAACGAAGGCGTCTTCGCCGAACTCGACCGGGCGGTGATGTCGGGCGCGGTAATTTCTATCGACGGCTGGAACCAGGGACTTCCCTCACCTTACGAGGTCGAGCGCGAACTCGGAAAAATCCAGCCGCTTCCCCTGCCCGCTCCGCCGGTGTTTTCCGGGGCTGCGCCGCAACGTGTCGAGAACGGCGGATGAGCCAAGGGAAGCTGCTCTCAGGAATTCAAACGCTGGCCGCATTAAACCGTGGCCTGGAGCAGCGCGCCTACGAAGAGGCGGCACGCCAGCGCGCAAAGATACTGGAAGAACAAATGAGCCTCGCCACGCCTTCGGGCGTGCTTGGCAATTCCCGCTTGGCAGATCTCAGCGATATCACCTCCTACGACCTGCTAAATCCTAGGGGGCTATTCCTGGGTGCCTTCAATGGGAAAATGCTTTTCCATTCGGGCGATGGCCATCTGCTCACCTACGCGCGGTCCGGCGCGGGCAAAGGCCGAGACCTGGTATTGCCCAACCTCGCACATGTCCGGGATCGAAGTCTGGTCGTCGTGGACGTAAAGGACGGCGAACTAGCCTACGCATCTTATCAGCATCGCATCTCGCTCGGACAGCGCTGCATCTTCCTCAATCCATTCGGCTTACTCGGTTTGCCCAATACGCGGATCAATCCCCTGCAACCGCTTATCGATATTTTGTGCGCCGGTGGCCAACTCGATATGGAAGCGGACGAGGTCGCGGAAACGCTTCTTCCACCCAAACCTTCGAACAGCAGTAACGACTGGGTTCGGAAAGGAGCCGTTCGTTTGCTGGCGCTGCGCATGGAATACTTGGCGCAGTACGATCGGGACAACTGCACGCTGGAAAGCCTTTGGGTGTTTCTGAACCAGGGGATCGACGACACCGAAATTTCTTTCGGCTTGATGGGCAGCTGCGGCGACCTCGCCATCGAAGGACAGGCGCTTCAGCTGCTTGGCGTCTTCAAGGATGCGCCCAAACAGTTTGAAGCTTACCGCTCGGATGCGATCGATGCGCTCAACGCCTTCAAACCTGGCAAAACGCTCGCGCGCACAACTGCGGCGACCGATGTTGATCTAACGAGACTGAAACACGAGCCGCACACGGTTTACCTCATCGCCCCGAGTGAAAAACTCGCTGTTGCAGCGCCTTGGATCAGCCTGATCGTCAACACCATCATTGAAACCGTTGCGAAGGAACGCGGGCCGCTGCGCGTAACCTTCCTAATGGATGAGTTTCCGCAGCTGCCCCGAACGCCAGCAATAATGAAAGCGCTGCGCCTCTATCGCGGCAAAAACATCCAGCTGTGGTTCATCGCGCAAGGCCGGTACTCGATGGAAGAACGTTGGTCACGTGAAGCAGTCAAGGAAATGGAAGATCAGGTTCAGGTCTTCAACACGACCGGCGTAGAAGAGCCGTCCGTGATTTCCGACATCGAGAAATGGTCAGGGAATAAAACGGTACTGATGAGAGGCGCAGGCCACAACGGCGGGACTGTCGAAGCTGCCTCCGCGAACCTGGGCGAGAGCAAGCGCTACGTGTTGCAAAGCGAAGACATACGAGCCATCGGGGACGGGAAACAGATCATCCGCTTACCTGGCAAGGCGCGTCTAATCGTTTGTGACCGCCTGCCCTACTACACCGTCGAGCCGTGGGGTTCGCAAATTCGCGATGTTCGCGATCTCCACAGAGGTCATGCTGATGCGCAATATAACAAACAGTTTTAATATAACGATACGTATAGTATCCTATAATTATATATATGAACGTTTTGCGGTTGGGTTATTTAAGTCGGGGGATACAGGGCGCGGGTTATGTTTCTCCCGCAGGCCGGAATTTTTAAAGATATTCAGACTCTCGGACAGCTGCTGCAGCACCGCGCATAGAGGCGGAGAGAGGCTTTGAGTATCGTGATAGCAAGTGACGATATGGATCGATACAGGGCCATCGTGGCTCGCATCGATGCTTCTGATGCCCAGAAAGACGAGATAATCCACATCGTCTTCGGCATGATGCGCCACTTCACCGATACCGCTTTCGGACTAACCAACCCACCTTCATGGGATAACCTCCCAGCGATGCATTCCCCAGAGTCGGCCAAATGTGGTAGCCTGACTTATAAGCTCGATGCATCGGCACTCTGTCAGGTCAGCGACACTGCGGAACAAGATTTAACTACAACTGGTACGGACAATGGCGAACACCACCCACAAAAAGGCGATCATCTATTGCCGCGTTAGCAACGTGAAACAGACCATCAAGGGTGATGGTTTGAACTCGCAGGAAACGCGCTGCCGCGAGTATGCCCGCCACCGGGGCTACGAGGTCGTTGAAGTTTTTAAGGACGATGTTTCCGGTCGCCTCATTGATCGACCTGGTATGAAAGCGCTCCTCGGGTTTCTACGCACGAACCGCAAGGCTGGCGTCGTCGTAATCATTGACGACATTAGCCGCCTCGCCCGGGGCATTGATGCGCACCTCAAGTTGCGCGCCGGGATCTCCGCTGCCGGCGGCAACTTGGAATCTCCGTCAGTTGAATTCGGCGATGATGCAGATAGCGAGCTTCAGGAGTTTATCCTGGCGACCGTGGCCCAACACCAGCGCCGCAAAAATGCGGAACAGGTGAAAAACCGGATGCGCGCCCGTGTCATGAACGGATACTGGGTCTTCCAGGCTCCATGGGGCTTCACGTATGGAAAAGGATCGGGCGGCGGTAAAGTCCTGATCCGCTCTGAGCCTCTGGCTTCAATCATCAAGGAGGCCCTCGAAGGGTTTGCCAGCGGGCGCTTCAGTTCGCAGACGGAGATGAAGTATTTTCTCGAAGCCCACCCTGAGTTCCCCACCGCTGGAAAAGGTTACGTGCTTCACGAGCGGGTAATGCAGCTTCTCGCGCAGCCTCTGTATGCGGGCTACCTGGAAGTGCCTAAATGGAACATCGGACTTCGAAAAGCTAACCACGACGGCCTGATTAGTCTTGAGACGTTTAATCGGATTCAGGATCGCCTTGCGGCAGGAGCGCGTGCACCAACGCGCACGGAGCTCGAAGGAGCGTTCCCTCTTCGCGGCCACCTTGCCTGCGGTGACTGCGGCGGGACGATGACGGCCAATTGGTCGAAGGGCAAAACGCAGTCCTACCCTTACTACCTATGTCGACAACCTGGTTGCGGCAGTCGCGGCAAGTCAATTGCGCGAAACAAGATCGAGGGTGAGTTTGAACTGCTGCTGCGTCAGCTGACGCCAGCCAAAGAACTGTTCGATCTGGCGACGGCGGTCTTTCGAGATCTGTGGGACCGGCAGGCTCAGTCCGCAAACGAAATGCGGGCTTCCCTGAAGCGCGAGGTCTCAGAGATCGATGCGAAAATCCGACAACTGCTCGACCGGATCGTCGAAGCCGAAAGCGCGACCGTGATCGGCGCTTACGAACGCAGGATCACAGAACTTGAGAATATTAAACTTGAAAAGGATGAGAGATCGATCAACTGCATGAAACCAAAACAGGACTACGACGAAACTTTTCGAACTGCCCTAAACTTTCTCGCAAAGCCTTGGATTCTCTGGAAATCTAGCCGTCTTGAGGACAAACGTGCGGTGCTAAAATTGGCATTCACTGGCCAACTCGCATACGACCGCCAAACCGGATTTCGAACACCCGAAACTGCGCTCCCCTTCAGGGTTTTTGGGCAGATTTCGGATCAAAGCGGAGAATGGTGGAGCCGAGGGGAATCGAACCCCTGACCTCGTCATTGCGAACGACGCGCTCTCCCAACTGAGCTACGGCCCCGTTTCCGGAATACCCGGACAAACCGGGCATTTTGGGAGCGCGTTTGCTAGTCCCCTCGAGCCCAGCCGTCAAGGATCGCCAATCAGGGTTCTAAAGCAGGCGTTAAGCCTTCCGGAGCAGTGGGAGCCCAGCCGTCAAGGATCGCCAATCAGGGTTCTAAAGCAGGCGTTAAGCCTTCCGGAGCAGTGTTGCGAGCATGCGCAAGGCCCTCGCCCTCCTCCTCGCTTCCGCCCTCGCGGGCAAAGCTTCCGCCGCCCCGCCCCCGGCGCAAAATGGGGAGATGGACCCCGCGGCCAAGCGGATCTCCGGTTCGGACAACTACGTGCCGACCTTCGGATTGCGCGCCTCTATTGCGCGCGGCTTCAAGATCTATGGGGTGCTGGCGGTGGATGCCGGGTTGGACGTGCCGAAGGAAGCGACCCGCAAGCTGTGCGAGTCGATCCGTCCGCGCCTGATCAGCTCCATGCGCGATGCGATCCTGAACTATGCTTCGCTGTCCTACATAGTCGGCGAACGGCCGGACGTCGATATCCTGGCGGCGCGCCTGCAGAAAGCCGTAGACGCCATTCTGGGCAAGGGCGAAGCGCGCGTGGCGCTGGCCAGCGTCATCGTGTTCGACGCCTAAGCGGACGCTTCGTCCATGAAGGCGGCAAGCTCCACATCCTTCGCCGTGACGCCACCCGCATCGTGTGTCGTGAGCACGACATCCACCTTGTTGTAGACGTTCGACCATTCGGGATGGTGATCCATCTTGTCGGCCTTCAGTGCGACACGCGTCATGAAACCGAAGGCGGCGTTGAAGTCTCTGAACTTGAAGGCTTTGGAAATCGCATCGCGACCGTCGACGGCTTTCCAGCCTTTCAGCTGCGAGATGGCTTTCGCTGCGCCCATTGGACTGGTCATGCGCGTCTCCTTACCCAAACCTTAACGCGCGATACCGCCAAAATATCCAGGCGCTGCAACGCTCCGTCAGCATGTTTGCGTCATGTTGTCTGCAAAGTCACCGGGAGGACGTCGTGACCCATTTTCTGCGCTCCGAGAGAAATCCGGAAGGCCACAAGCTTGAAGACCTGCTCGTGCAACTGCGCGCGGACGTGCTGCATCGCTGCGAAATCATCGCTGCGGACACGCGGCCGGAGGCGCTTCATGTGCTGGCCAACAACATCAAGGTGCTCGGCCATCTGAGCGAAGCCATCAACCTGGCGCTCGACTCGACCCGCGTGCTCGACCGTTCGTTCGGTCCCTCGCAGGCCGCGCAAGGCGGCCCGCCGCGCATCGGCAAACCCGAAGCGGCCTGAGCCCAGGCTCAGAAATTCAGGCTGACGGCTTTTGAAAGATCGGCGAGCAGCTGGTCTTCCGACGTCACCTTGATCGTCGTCATGCCCATCTCGCGCGCCGGCTTCAGGTTGATGCCGAGATCGTCGAGATAGACGCAGTTCGCCGGCGCGACGCCGATGGCGTCGCACATCATGGCGTAGATGCGCGGGTCCGGCTTGCGGACGCCGGCCTTCGAGCTTTCGATCACATGGTCGAACAGCGAGAACACCTCGGCGATCGCGATCGCCTTGTCGCTCGAGGACGACATGCCGGCGCCCTTGCCAGTCGGTGCGTTGTTGGTGATGCAGCCGACCTTGAACTTGCGCCTTGCAGGCCTTGAACGCCGCGACGACGCGCGGACGCAGATCGCCCGACAGAAGCGCCAGAACGTCGGCGCCGCGAATGTCGAAGCCGAGGGCTTTCGCCTCATCGGCAAAGAGACGATCGAACGTGGCGGCGTCGACCTCGGATTTCTCGATCAGCGCCCAGGCGTTCGTATCCGGATTGATGGAGTTGATCTTGCGGATGATGTCGACCGGCAGGCCGCGTTCGCGCTCATAGCGGTTGAAGGCGTCGAACGGTGACGTCGTGAACACGCCGCCGAAATCCCAGATCACCGCTTCGATCGTCATGCTCGTTCGCCCTGCATCTGCAAGAGGCGGGAATAGCCACGCAGACCCTCAAAAGCAACGACGCCTCCCTTTTGGGGAGGCGCCGCTATCTTGATCGAGGCTCGGACTACTTCTTGCCTGTGTCGTCGTTCTGGATGCCTGCGGCGGCCAGATCGGGGTTCGGCTCGTGACCCGTGATGTACTCGCCTTTGGCCAGTTTCGAATTCCTCATGCCGTAGACGAAGTAGAGGACGAAACCGACAACCAGGTACAACAGGAAGAAGTTCCGCGTGTCCTGGTGCTGCTGGTCGGAGCCCATGAACAGTGAGAGCAGCAGGATGGCGCACATCACAGCGCCAAGGATGGCGACGATGATGGTGAGCCAGGTCGGCATCCGGAACGGCCGGGCCAGGTTGGGCCGGGCAAAGCGCAGGTAGAGCACGGTGAGGCAGACGATAGCGAAGGCTGCCAGCGAACCCACATTGGTCAGGTTCGACAACGCATCCAGCGACATGAAGCCAGCCGCGGAACCGGCGACAAGGCCGACAACGATCGTGTTGACCCATGGCGACTTGGTCTTCGGATTGATGGTCGAGAACACCTTCGGCATCAGGCCGTCACGCGACATGGCGTAGAAGATGCGCGTCTGGCCGTAGCACAGCACCAGCATCACCGAGGAAAGGCCCGCAAGCGCGCCAACCTTGATGAGAACGGCAAACCATTCGAACTCCGGGCCCATCTTGTTAGCTGCCAAAGCGATCGGCGCCGGCACGTTGAGCTCCTTGTAGGGGACGATACCCACGAGGACGTAGCACGTGGCGATGTAGAGCACCGTGCAGACGATCAGCGAGCCGATGATGCCGATCGGCATGTCCTTCGCCGGGTTCTTCGACTCGGCGCCCGCGGTCGATACCGCCTCGAAGCCGATATAGGCGAAGAAGATTACGGCCGCGCCGTGGATGACGCCGCTGAGGCCATAGCGGGATGTTTCCGCGCCGGTGACGGTATCGACGATCGCCTGCCAGATCTCGCCGAAGATGCCGCCGGATACGGGCGGCAGGATCGGCGCAATGCCGGTGACAGCGTCAGGCATGCCCTCGGCCGGAGGAACCAGCGGGGAGAAGTTGGCGGCGCTCACGAAGAACACGCCGATGGCGATGAAGGCCAGCACCACGCCAACCTTCACGAACACGATGACGTTGTTGACCGTGGCCGACTCCGAGATGCCGACCATCAGCAGGATCGTGACGCCCGCGATCCCGATCAGGGCCGGCAGGTTGACGATGCCATGCGCGATCACGTTGCCATCGAGGTCCTTTACGGGAACGCCGGGCGCGGCGGTCAGCTCGGGTGGGATGGGGAGGTGGAGGTTGTGGGTGAGGAGGTCGCTAAGGTAGCCCGACCAGCCGACGGCGACGGTGGAGGCGGCGAGGCCGT
This sequence comes from uncultured Alphaproteobacteria bacterium, assembly GCA_963784415.1. Lineage (GTDB taxonomy): Bacteria > Pseudomonadota > Alphaproteobacteria > Caulobacterales > Hyphomonadaceae > UBA7672. The sequence goes on along the minus strand of CAWARK010000013.1, from coordinate 77,883 downwards.
ATTCGAGCACAAGCAGCAGGCCCATCACCCAGGCGACGATCTCGCCCATCGATGCGTACGAATATGAATAGGCCGATCCCGAAACCGGGATGGCAGAGGCCAGTTCCGCATAGCAGAGCGCCACGAACGCGCAGAGCACGCCGGTGATAACGAACGAGATCATGATCGCGGGGCCTGCGTATTTCGCAGCCGCCTGTCCGGTCAGCACGAAAATCCCGGTGCCGATGATGCAGCCGATTCCCAGCAAGACGAGATTGAGCGGACCTAGTGTCCGCTTCAGCTCCGTCCCCGCATGCTCGGCGTGCATCTGCTCGACCGATTTTCGGGCGAATAGCTGCCCGATGCCCCGACTGGCCATTCAATAACCCTCCGCGCGCGGTGTCATGCGACCCGCCTTTATGTCCGTGACGTTAGCCAGCCCTGCCGAAGGCCGCAACCGTTCCTGCTTATTCGCAGGTGACGCAACGTTTTGCGCCTGCGAAGCAATCAGAAGGCCGGTTCTTGCTCAGATATCGACCGTGCCGGGGTCGGCGGCGCGCCGCCAAGGACCCTGATGGCGGGGATCATCGCGGCGGCGGCGGTCGGGCCCGAAATAGTCGGGGCCGCTGACGAAGGGGCGGCGGCGCTCGATGATCGCGTTGACCCGGTTCGCCACATCCACGGCGCGGATCGGCTTAACAAGGAACTCGTCCACCCCGGCATTGATGGCGTCGAGAACGCGGCTGCGTTCCGAGTAGGCAGTGATCATGATCAGCGGCAGGTATTTGTTCGGGCTGTCCGGATCGCGCCGGATACGGCGGCAGAAGTCTATGCCGTCGAGGCCGCCAAGCTTGAAGTCAACGAAGACGATATCGTATTCGTCGGCGAGGACCATGGCGAACGCCTCGTTGCAGTCGGCGGCTTCGTCGATCAGGCGCACGCCAAAGCTGGTGAGGATCACCCGCACGAGACCGCGCATATGCGCGTTATCGTCCAGGATCAGGGCCGAAATGTTTTCAAGCGCCATGCCCGAGATATCCCTCAACCGCCACAACCTGACGGCCTCCTGCCTCCCCCTGGCAGGTGCGCTCCCAATCAATCGACTGAAGACGCCTTTATTTCGGCGGAGGGTCTAGACTGTTCGCAGAGCAAGACAAGACCCATTGTCGGAAAGGAAAGGCTAACTGAGCCTTTGGCGGGAACCTGAACTATTCTGTGCGCCAGATTTCCCCGTATAGGAGCAGACGGTGACCGTCGCACCTGACGGCTGCCCCCATATTGGGTAGACTCGCCGGGCTTTTGACTTCAGAGGATACGCCTTGACCCCCACCCAGGATGACATCCGGCAACTTGCAAAAGGCCGCGTGCTGGTGATCGGCGACGCGATGGTCGACCATTACGTGTCGGGCCGGGTCTCGCGGGTGTCGGACGAGGCGCCGGTGCCGATCGTTCACGTCAGCGATGAGCGCTGGACGGCGGGCGGAGCGGCCAACGTTGCCGCCAATATCGCAGCGCTTGGCGGACGGGCGATGCTGGTCGGCGTTACGGGTTCCGATCCGGCTGCATCGACGCTGGCGGGAATTCTCGGCGGGCTATCGGGCGCGGTGGAAGCGCATCTGGTCGCCGATGCGACGCGGCCGACGACGACCAAGACACGCTACATGGGCGGGCAGCACCAGATCGTGCGGGTCGACCGCGAACAGGGCGCACCAGTTTCACGCGCGACGGAAGAGCGGATGATCGCGATCATCGGCGACCTGACCGACGAGTGCGAAGCCATCATGATATCCGACTACGCCAAGGGCGCGCTGACCGATCGCGTGCTCGCGACCGCGATGGAAGAAGGCGCAAAGGCAGGCAAGCCTATCATCGTCGATCCCAAACGCGCCGACTGGAGCGCCTATCGTGGCGCGACGCTGATCACGCCCAACCGGAAGGAGCTGCAACTTGCGACGCACGCGCCGTGCGGCAGCGATGCGGAATGTGCGGCGGCGGCCGCGATCGCAATTGAAACGACGGGCGCAGCGATCCTGCTGACCCGATCCGAACAGGGCATGTCGCTGTTCAGACAAGGCCAGCCGCCCGTGCACCTGTCGGCCAAGGCGCGCGAGGTGTTCGACGTGTCGGGCGCGGGCGACACGGTTGCTGCCACCATCGCGCTCGGCATCGCAAGTGGGCTGACACCCGAACAGGTGATGCAGATCGCCAACATCGCGGCCGGCATCGTTGTCGCCAAGCGCGGGACGGCGACGGCGAGCCCAGCAGAACTGATTGCCGAGATCGAGGCAGGACAGCGCGTTCTCGGCGGATCGCCCGGCGCGATCAGTCTGGGTGCGGCCAAGACGTTGCGTGAGACCTGGGGCCGCGATGGACTGAGCGTCGGCTTCACCAATGGCTGTTTCGACATCCTGCACGCAGGCCACGTCGCCCTGCTGCGCGATGCGGCGAAGGCGTGTGACCGACTGATCGTGGCGCTGAACACCGACGCCTCCGTGTCAAAGCTGAAAGGACCTTCGCGGCCTGTACAGTCCGAAGCGGTGCGGGCCGCCGTGATGGCGGCAGTGAAAGGCGTGGATGCCGTCATCCTGTTCGGAGAGCAGACCCCGCTGGAAGCGATCCAGACGCTGTTGCCGGATGTGCTTGTGAAGGGCGCGGACTACGCCGAGAACCAGATCGTTGGCGCGGACATCGTGAAGGCGCATGGCGGGCGGATTGTGCGGGTCGGGCTGGTCGAGGGCCAATCGACGACCAAGGTGATCGAAAAATCGCGCAAGCCGTGAGCGGCAGCAAACCGCGCGAATTCCGCTGCGGTTAAGGGCCCTTCGTGCGGCTGGAGTCTTGACTTTTTTCGCCCCGCCACAGCTAACCCTGCTGAGGGGCGGCAGCGCCCGCGATCTTCTGGAGTGATCCATGCGCGTGACGATGATCGGGGCCGGATATGTCGGGCTCGTCTCCGGGGCCTGCTTCGCCGATTTCGGCCACACCGTGACCTGCGTCGACAAGGATCCGGGCAAGATCGAGCGCCTGGAACAGGGCGTGATGCCCATCTTCGAACCGGGCCTTGCCGAACTCGTCGCGTCCAACGTCGAAGAGGGCCGCCTCTCCTTCTCGCTCGACGCGCGTGACGCGATCCGGCAGGCGGACGCCGTCTTCATCGCGGTCGGCACGCCCTCGCGCCGTGGCGACGGCCACGCCGATCTCTCCTATGTCTACGCCGCGGCGAAAGAGATCGCCGAGCACATGGATGGCTTCACCGTCGTCGTCACCAAGTCGACCGTTCCGGTCGGCACGGGCGATGAAGTCGAGGAGATCATCCGCAAGACCAACCCGAATGCAAAGTTCGCCGTCGTCTCCAACCCGGAATTCCTGCGCGAAGGCGCCGCGATCTCGGACTTCAAGCGGCCGGACCGCGTCGTTGTCGGCACGGACAACGAGGAAGCGCGCGAGCGCATGCGCGAACTCTATCGTCCGCTGTTCATCAACGAGACGCCGATCATGTTCACCGAGCGGCGCACGTCGGAGCTGATCAAGTACGCCGCCAACGCCTTCCTCGCCGTGAAGATCACTTTCATCAACGAGATGGCGGACCTGTGCGAGAAGGTCGGCGCGAACGTGCAGGACGTCTCGAAAGGCATCGGCCTCGACAACCGCATCGGCAAGAAATTCCTGCACGCAGGCCCCGGCTATGGCGGCTCGTGCTTTCCGAAGGACACGCTGGCGCTGACCAAGACCGCCAACGACCACGGCAGCCCGGTGCGCATCGTCGACACGGTTGTCCAGGTGAATGACGCGCGCAAGAAAGCGATGGCGCAGCGCGTGATCAAGGCCTGCGGCGGCAACGTCAAAGGCAAGACGATCGGCGTGCTCGGCCTCGCCTTCAAGCCCAACACCGACGACATGCGCGATGCGCCCTCGCTCGACATCATTCCTGCCCTGCAGGCCGCCGGCGCGCGCGTGAAGGCGTTCGATCCGGAGAGCATGCATGAAGCCGGCAAGATGCTATCCAATGTCGACTTCTGCGACGGACCCTATCACGCCATCGACGGCGCCGACGCCATGGTGCTGATCACCGAGTGGGACCAGTTCCGCGCGATCGATTTCGACCGCGTGAAGAAGCTGCTGAAAACGCCGACTGTGGTGGACCTGCGCAACGTCTACCAGCCGTCAGACATGGCCAAGCGCGGCTTCAACTATGTCAGCATCGGCCGGCCTTAGGACAGGGTACTAGGACCTGGGTATCAGGACCTCACGCTTTACAGGACGCCCGGCTGCCCGCATCACTCGCGCTGGTTAATCACCCACGCGAGGCGCCATGACCCGGGCTAGCTCTCTTCTTGAAAACCGCGCGCTCGTTTCGGGCGGCTCGGGCTTTCTCGGCTCACACCTGTGCGACCGGCTGCTGGGGCGCGGACAGGAAGTGCTGTGCGTCGACAACCTGTTCACCGGCCAGAAGCGCAACGTCGCCCACCTGCATGGCAATGCGAAGTTCGAATTCCTGCGCCATGACGTGACCTTCCCGCTGTTCGTGGAAGTGGACCAGATCTGGAACCTCGCCTGCCCGGCCAGCCCGATCCACTACCAGCACGATCCGGTGCAGACGACGAAGACGTCGGTGCATGGCGCGATCAACATGCTGGGCCTCGCCAAGCGGCTGGGCGCGAAAATCCTGCAGGCGTCAACCTCGGAAGTCTATGGCGACCCGAGCGTGCATCCGCAGACCGAAGACTACTGGGGCAACGTCAATCCGATCGGCCCGCGCTCCTGCTATGACGAGGGCAAGCGCTGCGCCGAAACGCTGTTCTTCGATTACTACCGGCAGCACCAGTTGCGCATCAAGGTGATGCGGATCTTCAACACCTATGGCCCGCGCATGCATCCGAACGATGGGCGCGTGGTGTCCAACTTCATCGTGCAGGCGCTGAAGGGCGAGAACATCACCATCTATGGCGACGGCCAGCAGACGCGCGCCTTCTGCTATGTCGACGACCTGATCGAAGGCATGATCCGCCTGATGGATTCCGGCGACGACGTCACCGGTCCGATCAACATCGGCAATCCCGGTGAGTTCACCATGCTGCAGCTTGCAGAAGCGGTGCTGAAACTGACCGGCTCGAAGTCGAAGCTGGTGAAGATGCCGCTGCCGGCGGACGACCCCAAACAGCGCCGCCCGGATATCACGCGCGCGAAAAGCACGCTGGGCTGGGAGCCGAAGGTGCAGCTGGAGGATGGCCTCAAGGAGACCATCGGGTATTTCAGGAAGCTGCTGGCCGAATAGGTTTCAGTCGTCGATCCGCTGGCGCACGTCCTCGGCGATGGCAAGGGACGAAGTGAGTCCTGGGCTCTCGATGCCGAACAGGTTCACGAGGCCGGCGATGCCGTGCAGATCTGGACCGTCGATGCGGAAGTCGGCGGCGGGTTCGCCGGAGCCGGAGAGCTTGGGGCGGCAGCCGGAATAGTCGGGCGTGAGGGCGCCGTCGGGCAGGCTGGGCCAGTAGCTGCGGATGGCGGCGTAGAACGCGTCGGCGCGCCGTAGGTCGACAGTGTAGTCAACGGCGTCGGGGTCGTTCGTCGACAGCCACTCGACGTCAGGTCCGAATTTCATGCGGCCACCGATGTCGAGCGTCACGTGGACGCCAAGACCGCCTTCGATTGGCGCGGGATAGATGAGGCGGGTGAAAGCCGGTCTGCCAGCGCAACTGAAATAGCTCCCTTTCGCCAACACCAGTTTCGGAATGTGCGTGGGCGATAGACCTTCGATCTGTAGCGCGACGCGCTGGGCGTAAAGGCCTGCGCAGTTCACGACACGCTGGCAGGTGATGCTGGAAGCTTCGGCGCCTCCCGTCGTTACGCGAAAGCCGGCGGAGGCGAGCGGTTCAATGCGTTCCACCGGTGACTGGAGCGCGATGGCGCCGCCGTGGTCTTCGATCTCGCCTTGCAGGGCGAGCATGTAGGCATGGCTGTCGATGACGCCGGTCTCAGGCGACCACAGCGCAGTGGTGCAGGCGAGCGCGGGCTCCCACGCGCGAGCCGTTTCGCCGGAAATGAGTTCAAGGCCTTCGACGCCATTCTTCGACCCGGTCGCGTGGATCGCTTCGATCTTCGCGACCTCCGCGCCCGACGTGGCGACGATCAGCTTGCCATACCGGCGATGAGGAATTTTGCGCGCCTCAAGGTAGGGATAAAGCATCCGCCTGCCCGCGACGCACATGCGATGGCGCAGGCTGCCCGTCGGATAGTACATGCCGGCGTGGATGACTTCGGAGTTGCGCGAGGACGTGCCGGTTCCGATAGCGGAGGCGGCTTCGAGGACGAGGACGTCCTGCCCCTTGCGCGCGAAAGCGGCCGCAACGGCGAGGCCGACTGCGCCTGCTCCCACGACCAGAACGTCAACGTCCATTAACGAACTCCTGCCGGACCAGCCATTATGGCGCCGAAGACACGAATCCCAGACCGCAAACCTGTGATTTCGTTTTCTGATAATTACCTAAGGGTGTGTAGCCTGTCCGTTGAGCGCGGGCAGGCCCCCGTGATAGGCGCAGGCGGTATGACGGAATTCAACAACCTTTACGCGCACGGGTTCGTGCGGGTGGCTGCGGCCAGCCCGCGCGTGCATCTTGCCGACCCCGCCTCCAACGCCCGCGAGACCATCGAGCTGATGCGCAAGGCGGACAAGGCCGGCGCCGCGCTGTGCGTTTTCCCGGAGCTCGGCCTGTCGGGCTATACGCTCGACGACCTGCACATGCAGGCGGTGCTGCTGTCCGCCGTGCGCGAGGCCATCGCGCGCGTGAAGGACGCCAGCCGCTCGATCGCGCCCGTGGTGATCGTCGGCGCGCCGATCCAGGTCGGTCCCGCCATCCATGGCTGCGCCGTCGTGCTTCATCGCGGCGTCATCCTCGGTGTCGTGCCCAAGACCTACCTGCCCAACTATCGCGAGTTCTACGAGAAGCGTCAGTTCGCGATGTCGGGCGATGCGACCGTGGATGCAATCGAACTGGCGGGTGAACTGGTTCCGTTCGGCATAGACCTCTCGTTCGAAGCGTCCGACATTCCCGATTTCACGCTGGCCGTGGAAATCTGCGAAGACATGTGGGCCGCCATTCCGCCGTCCACCTATGCGGCGCTGGCTGGCGCCAACATCATCGCCAACCTGTCCGCTTCCAACATCACGATTGGAAAAGCGGCAGAGCGCGACATGCTGTGCCTGTCGCAATCGGCGCGCGCGTCATGCGGCTACATCTACTCCGCCGCGGGCTATGGCGAGAGCACGACGGACACGGCGTGGGACGGGCAACTCGCGGTCTATGAGCTGGGCTCGAAGATCGCGGAGTCGGATCGGTTCGCTGATAGCTCCGCCCTGCTGCTCGCCGACGTAGACGTTGCACGCATCGTGGCGGATCGCCTGCGCAACGGCACATTCCGCGATGCGGCGCGCAACCATGCCGCCGACCTGCAACGTCGCCGGATCAGCTTTGTCGCCGCCCCCGACCGCGACGCCAAACTGCCGCTGGCGCGTAAGATCGACCGCTTTCCATTCGTGCCGGACGACGAGGCGCTGCTCGATCAGGATTGCTTCGAAGCTTACAGCATACAGGTTCAGGGCCTGCGCCGCAGGCTCGAAGCCTCCGGCGTGAAGAAAGCAGTCATCGGCGTTTCGGGCGGGCTCGATTCAACGCAGGCGCTGCTGGTCGCCGTGCGCGCGTTCGACCTGATGGGCGCCAAGCGCACCGACATCATCGGCGTCACCATGCCGGGGTTTGCAACGACGGACGGCACGAAGTCCAATGCGCACGCGCTTATGAAGGCGCTGGGGATCGATGCGCGCGAGATCGACATCAAGCCGATGGCGAACCAAATGCTGGCCGATCTCGATCACCCCTTCGCGAAAGGCAAGAAAGTCTACGACGTCACGTTCGAGAACGTGCAGGCGGGCCTGCGCACCGACTATCTCTTCCGCCTCGCCAACAAGGAAGGCGGGATGGTTGTCGGCACGGGCGATCTCGTCGGAGCTTGCGCTCGGCTGGTGCACGTATGGCGTCGGCGATCACATGAGCCATTACAACGTCAACGCGGCGGTCGCGAAGACGCTGATCCAGCACCTGATCCGCTGGAGCGCGGCGAGCGGCCACTATCCCGGCGAGCGCCGCCAAGAGTCATGCGCGCCATTCTCGAGCAGGAGATCTCGCCGGAGCTGGTGCCGGCGGGCGCCGACGGCAAGATCCAGTCGACCGAAGACACGATCGGTCCCTACAACCTGCACGATTTCTTCCTGAACCAGACGATCCGCTGGGGCTCGTCGCCCTCGCGCATCGCCTTCCTGGCGCACGCCGCCTGGAGCGACGCGAAGCGCAGGCGAATGGCCCGCGCACACGGCCGCCAAGGATCGTGTCGCCTACGACATGCCCACCATCGTCAAGTGGCTCGAGACCTTCACGCGGCGCTTCTTCCTGACCAGCCAGTTCAAGCGCTCGGCGGTTCCCAACGGCCCGAAAGTCACGTCTGGCGGCGCGCTGTCGCCGCGGGGCGACTGGCGGATGCCCTCGGATTCCAGCGCCGCGCCCTGGCTGGACGATATCGCCCGGCTGAAGGCTCAACTGGGCCTCAAGGGCTAGAAGCCCTGGAACCTTGCCTTTTCGGCCCCCCTGATACATGAGGGGCCAGCTTGCACTCGTAGCTCAGCTGGATAGAGCGCTGCCCTCCGAAGGCAGAGGTCACAGGTTCGACTCCTGTCGAGTGCGCCATTTTCCCGGTTCCAGATCATGCTGAAGGCATTCGCGGCCGGCCTGACGTTACTGGCGGCAAGCTGTCTCGCGGCTTCGTGCGGCGCCGACAGCGGAGGGCCGCGGGTGTCGACAGAGCCTGCCCGTCCCGCCCTGTGGCGCGTGTCGGACGCGGACACGACGATCTACCTGTTCGGCACGATCCATATGCTGCCGCCAGGGGCGACCTGGCGGTCGGCTGCGGTGGATGAAGCGCTGGCGGGGTCGCAAGCCGCGTATTTCGAAACTGACGTCGAGGGCGATCCGCGTACGCGGACGGAGCTGGTGCAACGGCTCGGCCTGCTCGATCCATCAAAGCGCCTGTCCGACGTCCTGACGGTCGATCAGAAATCCGCGCTGGCGGCGGCGGCGGCGCGTGTCGGCTATCCACTGTCCGTGCTGGAAACACAGCGGCCGTGGTTTGCTGCGGTGACGCTTTCCGACGCTGCGATCCGCGGCGGCCGGTTATTCCGGCGATCAGGGCGTCGAGAACGTACTTCGGCGGGGGGTGGAGGGGGCGGGGGGGGAGGTGCGGTTCCTTGAGACCATGGAGCGGCAGTTGTCGGCGCTGTCCGATCTGCCCGAGGCGGTGCAGGTCAGCTACCTGTCGCTTTCGATTGCCGACATCGACAGTGTCGGAACGGCGCTGACGGGCATGGTAAACGCCTGGCGTGCGGGTGATCAGGCAGCGCTCACACGCCTGCTGATCGACGAGGACATGGCGCGCCTGCCCGAGATGCAGGACGCGCTGCTCACGCGCCGGAATGCGGAATGGGCGGCCCAGCTCAAGTCGCTGCTGGATGCCGAACCGGGACACTTCTTTGTGGCGGTGGGGGCGGCGCATTTCCTGGGCGAGGAGGGTCTGCTGGCCCAGCTGAAGCTTCGCGGCGTCGCCAGTGAGCGTCTCCAGTAGGGTTTCCACCACACCTCAAGCGAATGACTGCGCAGGAATTTCTCCTTATAGGGGAATCTTGTGTCGTCGGGATATTCCCGAAGGTTAAGGCCGGTTAACCTTTGCCGGTCGCGCCAGTGGCGAATTGCGGCGCCGCAGCTCAAGCATCGGGATGCGAGTTCGGCCCCTTCCTTGCTGACTGTACGGCAGACCGACGCTTGGGAGCAGGCCTGATGCCAATTTCGGACAGCGTGAAGCTGCACGGCAAGGTAACCATCTTTCACCCGACACTCGTGAACCTTTACGGCTGCGAGGTCGGTGACGGTTCGCGCATTGGCGCTTTTGTCGAGATTCAAAAGGGCGCGTTCATCGGCGAGCGCTGCAAGATCTCCTCGCATACCTTCATCTGCGAAGGCGTGACGATCGAGGACGAGTGCTTCATCGGCCACGGCGTCATGTTCACGAATGACCGCTTCCCGCGCGCGACGAACCCGGATGGCACACCGCAAAGCGACGCCGACTGGTCGCTGGAACTCACCCGCGTGAAACGCCAGGTTTCGATCGGTTCGAACGCAACCATCGTCTGCGGCATCACCATCGGAGAAGGCGCGCTCATTGCAGCGGGCGCCGTGGTTACCAAGGACGTTCCCGATTTCGCGGTTGTCGCAGGTTGCCCGGCCAAGGTGGTCGGCGACGTGCGCACGATGGCGGCGAGCCAAGAAAACCCATGCCTTGAATGGCGTTGTTGAAGAGGTACTGGGTCAATGACCAGCACGACCGAAAAGAAGCCCGCCAAGTCGCGCAAGAAAGCGATCGCCGAAACCGGCCCTGCGGTCGAGGTCCTCACCGGACCGCGCGTCGAAGCCAAGCGCGAGATCCTGAACATCGGCGTCATTGGCTACGGCTACTGGGGCCCCAACCTGGTCCGCAACTTCGCGGAACTGACGGACGCACGCGTTCACACCGTCGCCGACCTCAACCCGAAGGCGCTCGAGATTGTCGCTCGCCGCTTTCCGGCGACGAAAGTCACGACCGACGCGCAGGCCCTGATCAACGATCCGGAAATCGACGCCGTCGCCATCGCAACGCCGGTTGCAACGCACTTCTCGCTCGCCATGGCCGCCCTGCGCGCCGGCAAGCACGTCTGGCTTGAAAAGCCCATGACCGAAACCTCGATGCAGGCGCGTGCGCTGATCGAGGAAGCCAACAAGCGGGGTCTCACCCTGCATGTCGACCACACGTTCGTTTATACCGGCCCGGTGCGGAAAATGCGCGAGCTGGTGCAAGCCGGCGAGCTCGGCAAGGTGCTGTACTTCGACTCAAGCCGCGTGAACCTTGGCCTGTTCCAGCGCGATGTGAACGTGATCGCCGACCTCGCGGTCCACGACTTCTCGATCCTCGACTATGTGTTCGGCCAACATCCGACCGCCGTTTCGGCCGCGGGCATCAACCACTATCCGGGCACGCCGGAAAATCTCGCCTTCATCACGCTGTTCTACGAAAGCGGCTTTATCGCCCACGTGAACGTCTCGTGGCTGGCGCCGGTGAAACTGCGCTCGATCATGATCGGCGGCACCGAGAAGATGATCACGTTCGACGAGCTTCAACCCTCCGAGAAACTCAAGATCTACGACAAGGGCGTATCGTTCACGGACGACCCGGCGAAAATCCATGAAATGCGCGTCGGCTATCGCACCGGCGACATGTGGGCGCCGAAAGTTGACGGATCCGAAGCCCTGCTGGTTGAAGGCAAGCATTTCGTCGAGTGCATCCGCACCGGCAAGAAGCCCGTCTCCGACGGCGAGTTCGGCTTCCGCATGGTTGAACTGATCGAAGCCGCCACGGGCTCCATGCGGGGCCGCGGCGAAACCATCCACCTCCCCAAAAGCAAGTGAGCTGACACAGCCATGGCCGTCCCCTTTGTTGACCTGAAAGCCCAGTACCACTCGATCAAGGAAGAGATCGACGCGGCCCTGATCAGCACGATGGAATCGTGCGCCTTCACGCTCGGACCGGAAGTGGCCCAGCTGGAGAAGGATTTTGCCGTCTATGCCGGCGCGCAGTTCGCTGCTGGCGTCAACAACGGCACGTCCGCGCTGCACCTTGCCCTGCTCGCCGCCGGCGTCGGCCCGGGCGATGAAGTGATCACGGTTCCCTTCACCTTCATCGCGTCGGCCTCGGCCATCCACTACACGGGCGCGAAACCAGTGTTCGTCGATATCGATCCGGTCAGCTTCACGATGGACCCGGCCGCAATCGAAGCCGCCATCACGCCGCGCACCAAGGCCATCGTTCCGGTCCACCTGTTCGGCCAGATGGCCGACATGGACCCGATCATGGCGATCGCGAAAAAGCACAACCTGTTCGTGCTGGAAGATGCCGCCCAGGCGCACGGCGCTGAATACAATGGCAAGCGCGCCGGCTCGATCGGCGACGCCGCCGGCTTCTCTTTCTATCCGGGCAAGAACATGGGCGCGGCTGGCGAAGGCGGCATGACCGTGACGCAGCACGCCGAAATCAACCGCAAGGTCCGCATGCTGCGCGACTGGGGCGCGGAGAAGAAATACCACCACGAGATCATCGGCTACAACATGCGCCTGGAAGGCATCCAGGGCGCGGTGCTGCGCGTGAAACTGAAATACATCGAGAAGTGGACCGAGATGCGCCGCGACGCAGCCAAGCGTTACGCCGACATGTTCGCAGGCACGGGCGTCGTGACGCCGGTTGAACTGGCGAACCGCCGCCACGTCTACCATATCTACGCCGTCCGCACGAAGGACCGCGCGCGCTGGATTGAACAGCTCAACGCCAAGGGCATCCAGACAGGCATTCACTACCCCTTCCCGCTGCACACGCTGAAGGCGTTCGACTTCCTCGGCTACAAGCAGGGTCAATTCCCGCACTCCGAGAAGGCTGCCGCCGAAGTGCTGTCGCTGCCGATGTACCCGGAACTGAACGCCGTCCAGCAGGAAGAAGTGGTCGCTGCCGTGGCCGCGCTTCAAGCTGAAACCCTGCAACTCGCCTAACCGGCCTTCGCTTCACCAGGACCTGACACATGCGATTTCTTGTCACCGGCGGCGGCGGCTTCATCGGCAGCCATCTTGTGGACCGCATCATTGCGGAAGGCCATGACGTGGTCGTGCTCGACAACTTTGCCTCAGGCAAGAAGTCGAACCTCGAGGCTGCGGCCGCGACCGGCAAGATGCGCCTGGTCGAAGGCACGATCCTCGACAATGACGATCTCAACGACGCGATGGTCAAGGTCGATGTCGTTCTGCATCTCGCGGTAGAATGCGTGCGCAAGTCGATCGGTGATCCCGTCGGCAACCATCACGCCAACGCCACCGGCACACTGATGACGCTGGAGGCGGCGCGCCGTCATAAAGTGTCGCGCTTCATCTATTGCTCGTCATCGGAAGTTTACGGCAACTCGTCCATGAGCGCCCTCAGCGAAGACACCACCGTCTGTGCGCCGACCACCGTTTACGGCGCATCGAAACTTGTGGGCGAACTCTATACGCAAGCCTATCGGCACACCTACGGCATGGAGACGGCGGTTGTCCGTCCGTTCAACGCCTTCGGTCCGCGCGAGCATGACCAAGGCGTGCTGGCGGAAGTCATTCCGCGCTTCGTTATTCGCGTCATGAACGGCAAGGCGCCGATCGTGTTTGGCGATGGCTCAAACGGCCGCGACTTTACCTATGTCACCGACACGGCGGACGGCCTCTATCGCGCAGCGCTGAGCGACAAGATGGTCGGCCAGACGATCAACCTGGGTTGGGGCCGCATGGTCTCGGTCAAGGAAGTCGGCGAAGAAATCCTGCGCCAGTGCGGCCGCAACGACCTCACGCTTGAGCACGTTGCAGAACGCCCCGGCGATATCCATTCGCTGATCGCGCGCACGGAAAAAGCCGCCGACCTGATCGGCTTCCGCCCAAAGGTCGATTTCGCCACTGGCGTCCACAACTACGTCGAATGGTTCAAGCAGCGTTATGCCAATCCGGCGGCCCTGCTCGAAGCCGACCACCGTAACTGGACACTTCCTGTCTAAGTGTTGGCCTGCCCAAGTGTTGGCCTGCCTGATCTACGCCTGCTATCTTCCCGAACCGAGGCCTGCCCAATGATCCCTCTTATGCGCCCGATGATGGACCAGCGCGAAGTCGATGCGGCGGCGCGCGTTATCCTGTCCGGCTGGGTCACGCAGGGGCCGGAAGTCGCGGCCTTCGAAAAAGAGTTCGCGGCGTATGTCGGCGCCGAGCACGCGACTGCGGTTTCCAACTGCACCACCGGCCTTCACCTTGCGCTGCTCGTGGCCGGTGTCGGCGCGGGCGATGAAGTCATCACGGTCAGCCACTCCTACATCGCGACGGCCAATGCCGTGCGCTACTGCGGCGCCGAGCCGATCTTCATCGATATCGACCCCGCCACGTTCAACATGGACCCGGCGCTGATCGAAGCTGCGATCACGCCGAAGACCAAGGCCATTCTGCTGGTCCACCAGATCGGCATGCCTGCGGACCTGACCGCCATCGTCGCGGTCGCGCGCAAGCACAATCTCAAGGTCGTCGAAGACGCCGCCTGCGCTGCCGGCTCGGAATATCTCTGGGAAGGCGAATGGGAAAAGGTCGGCCGCTGCCGTGGCGATGCGGCCGTGTTCTCCTTCCACCCGCGCAAGATCATCTCGACGGGCGATGGCGGCATGATCACGACGCCGCACGCCGACTGGAACAAACAGTTCAAACTGCTGCGCCAGCATGGCATGTCTGTGCCGGACACAGTTCGGCATGGCTCCAGCACCGTGATCTTCGAGAGCCACCCGATCCTTGGCTTCAATTATCGCATGACCGACATTCAAGCCGCCGTCGGCCGCGAACAGCTGCGCCGTGTGCCTGATGTCGTCACGCGCCGCCGCGAGATCGGCGAGACCTATCACCGCCTCCTGGCGTCAGCCCAGTGGATCGGCGTGCCGCATGAGCCGTCGTGGGCGCGCACCAACTGGCAATCCTATGCCGTGCGCCTGCCCGACCATTGCGACCAGCGTGAGGTCATGCAGATCATGCTCGATGCCGGGATCGCGACGCGCAGGGGCATCATGTGCTCGCACCGCGAAGAGGTCTATCGTGACAGCCGGCATGGGCCGCTGCCGCATTCGGAATCTGCTCAGGATCGCACCATCGTGCTGCCGCTCTTCCCGCAGATGACGCAGGCGGAGATCGAGTTCGTGGTTGCGACACTGAAAGCCGCGACTGAGCCGAAAATAGCGGACGCTCCCGCCATCGAGGCCGTGTCATGAACACCGCTGTTGAAACTGCTGTCACCACCGGCGCCAAGCGCCAGGTCATCATCCGCCCGAGCCGTGGTCTCTTCGACCTCGACCTCGCCGGCGTCTGGCAATACCGCGAGCTCCTGCACACGCTGATGATGCGGGACATCCAGGTGCTCTACAAACAGGCCGCCCTCGGCGCCGCCTGGGCGATCATCCAGCCGATCTTCGCTGTCACCGTCTTCACCATCGTGTTCGGCAACTTCGCTAAGATGCCCTCCGACGGCATCCCCTACCCGATCTTCGCCTTCGCCGCCGTGCTGCCGTGGACCTATTTCGCCGAGGCCACCCGCCGCGCCGCGACAGGCCTCGTCGACGATGCGGATCTCGTGCGCAAGGTCTATTTCCCGCGCCTGATCATTCCGCTCGCCAAGGTCACAGCGCCGCTACTCGACTTCGCGATCGCGTTCTGCATCCTCCTCATCCTGATGGCGTTCTACGGCGTCATGCCGAGCTTCAAGCTGATCGCGATCATCCCCCTCATCCTCATCGCCGGCCTGTTCGCGCTGTCGATCGGGCTGTGGCTCGGACCGATCAACGTGCGCTTCCGCGACATCAAGCACACCGTGCCCTTCATGCTGCAGATCGGCATGTACGCCTCGCCGATCGTCTACCCGCTGAGCCAGGTGCCTGCGGAATGGAAAGCGCTCTACAGCCTCAACCCGATGGTCGGCGTCATCGAAGGTTTCCGCTGGGCCGTCTTCGACCGTGGCAATCCGGATTTCGGCGCGCTTGGCATCGGCCTCGGCGTGATCGTGCTCATGCTCATCCTCGGTCTGGTCTACTTCAAGAACCAGGAACGCAGCTTCGCGGACGTGATCTGACATGACCAAGGACATTGCCATCTCGGTCCGCGGACTTGGAAAACGGTACCTGCGTAATGGCGGGGCCAAGCACAACTCGCTGCGCGACATGCTGCAGGACAAGGTCTCGGCGCTGCTGACGCTTGGCCTGCGCCGCAAGAAGAAGGACTATTTCTGGGCGCTCACCGACGCGAACTTCGACATCAGGAAGGGCGAGAATGTCGGCATCATCGGCCTCAACGGGGCCGGTAAATCGACGCTGTTGAAAGTGCTGTCGCGCATCGTAACCCCGACAACCGGCGAGGCCGTCATCAACGGCCGTCTCGGCGCGCTGCTTGAGGTCGGCACCGGCTTCCAC
Organism: uncultured Alphaproteobacteria bacterium; assembly: GCA_963784415.1. Taxonomy (GTDB): domain Bacteria; phylum Pseudomonadota; class Alphaproteobacteria; order Caulobacterales; family Hyphomonadaceae; genus UBA7672. The sequence goes on along the minus strand of CAWARK010000013.1, from coordinate 61,772 downwards.
CAGGAATTGACGGGGCGCGAAAACACATTCCTCTATGGCGCCATCCTCGGCATGACGCGCACCGAAGTCGAACAGAAGTTCGACGCGATCGTCGAGTTTGCCGAAATCGGCGAGTTCATCGACACGCCGGTGAAGCGGTATTCCTCGGGCATGTATGTGCGCCTCGCCTTCTCGGTCGCGGCTCACCTCGATCCCGATATCCTGCTGCTCGACGAAGTGCTCGCCGTCGGCGACGCCGCCTTCCAGCGCAAGTGCATGAACTTCGCGCGCTCGCTGGAGAAGAAGGGATCCACCATACTGTTCGTCTCGCACAACATGTTCTCGATCAAGACCATGTGCCAGCGCGTGATCTACCTGCAGAAGGGCAAGGTCGTGTTCGACGGCCCGACCAATGAGGGGTTGAAGCTCTACGAGAAGGACAGCCGTCTCAAGGAGACGCACTGGTTCTATCGTGACGAAGGCGCGCCGCCGATCACCTTTACCGAGGCATCGATCGTCTCGTGCGCTGGCGTCGATGCCGGCGTGGTCGATCACGGCGAGCAGGTGACGTTCCGCCTGCGCTACAAGACCACGCGTCGCATCGAGAAGCCGGATGTGCGTCTCAGCATCGATCGCGAAGACGACCTGCATACGATGACGTTCTCGACGCACACCGACGGCGCAGAAATTCCGTATCTCGATGGCGAGGGTGAGCTCATCATCACCAGCCCGCCGATCCGGCTGACGTCCGACTTCTTCCTCGCCAACGCGGCTGTTCGCGAGCACGGAACGGGCAAGCTTCTGGTGGCGCAGATCATCGGCCACTTCCACGTCCGTGATGCGGTCTATTCGTCGACCCAGTACGGCGTGCTGCACGAGTCGGCAGACTGGAAACACGAGCCTGCGTCGGCTCCGGCCACAGCGCCTGCCTTGCGCGCCGTCGGTTCGTGAGCAGGTGGACACGATGCCCGCCGCCGCCAGCCGCCTGATCCCGACGCCGCCGGCGCCATCCGAGGACGCGGTGACATTGGCGGCAGCGCAAAAGCGCTTCGCCGAGTTCAACGTCGCGGTCGCAAAAGCCCAGGCGTTTCACAAGCGAGGCAAGCTGGAACTTGCATCGGTTCATGCCGGCATCGCCGCGATGATCGCGACCTCACCGCATGCCGGCTTCTACGTCAGCCCGCGTCTTGAACGCATGCTGGTCGATATCGGCCGCCGCACGGCGAAGCCCACGACCTATCGCCGCCAGCAGGCCAAGCCGATCCGCCACGTCCTGCATGTCGTCTCCGAAGTGCTGCCGGTCGGCGGTCTCACCAACATGCTGACGCGCTGGATCGCCGAGGACAGCACGCGCACGCATTCTATCGCCGCCATCCATCACCGCGGCGAACTGCCTGAGGCGACGCGCGAAGCAGTTGCAAAGACGGGCGGCAAGATTCATCGCATCAATCGGACACCGGGTTTCCAGACGGCCTGGGCCGAGGAACTGCGCCAGCTGGCGCGGCAGCACGATGCGGTGGTGCTCAGCATCTATGGCCAGGATCCGGTTGCGATCATGGCCTTCGCGGAGCCGGACAAGTTACCGCCGATCCTCTACCTCAACCATGGCGACCATCTGTTCTGGCTGGGCGCGTCGATTGCCGATGTGGTGATGAACATGCGCGAGGAAGCGCAGACGCTCTCCATGGCGCGCCGCACCATTGAACCGAAGCGCAATGTCGTCGTCCCGACCATGGTCTCGCCCGCCGTGCGCACGCGCAGCCGCGAGGACGCCAAGCGCGAGCTGGGCATGGCGCCGGATACGATCCTGCTGATGTCAGCTGCACGGGGCATGAAGTATCGAACGGTGAACGGTGTCACCTATGCCGCGCCGCATGTCGGTCTCTTGAAAAAACATCCGAAGGCGCAGCTGCTCGTGGTAGGCGCAGGCGAGCGGTCGGACTGGCAGGCGGATTGCGCCGCCGTCGAAGGCCGCATCCAGCCCTTGCCCGAGACATCGGACACGCGAATCTATTTCGAAGCGGCCGACATCTATGTCGACAGTTTTCCGTTCGTCTCGTCGACGTCGATGATGGAAGCTGCGGGCCTGGAGGTTCCGCTGGTGTCGCGCTTCTACGGTGAACCAGAGGCGCGCATCTTCGCGATCAATCATCCCGGCATCGACAAGCCGACCCTGCATGGCGCAAGCGAACAGGAATACGTGGCGCACCTCGACCGGCTGATCTCCGACCCCGGCTTGCGCGATGCCAAGGGCAAGGAAGCGCGCGAGGCTGTGCTGCACTATCACACGCCCCCGAGCTGGCTCACCTTCATCGAGCGCGCCTACAGCCTCGCGGAGCAATTGCCGCCGATCGATCCTGCCGCACACTTCGCGGCGGCCGATATCGAAGTCTTCTCGCACGGCGAACCGGACCGCAGCATGTACGAAGTCTTCGGCTTCAACCGCGAGAGCCCGGCGCGCATGTTGCGCTGGTATCTGGGCGTCATGCCGCTCGGCGACCGGCTGAAGACGTGGTTGAAGATCCTGCGCGCCGGAGCTTTCTCCAACGCGCGCGAAGCAATGCGCCTTCTTGCGCCGAACTGGATGGTCCGGCGGTTCTCCGACCGCGCCTGACCAGCAGGTTGATCAGGCCGCCCGCGGCCGCTTGCGCGGAACGACATTCGGCTCGACTTTTTCTTCGCCCGTCCACAGCCTGCCATCGGCATCCATCGGCTGATGGTAGTGACGGCGCGCCAGCTGTGCATGATAGAACCCGTCATAGTCGGTGAGCGCGCCCATCTCGCGCGCCTCATGGTCCTGCGCGACGCCGATCTCGAAATACGAATCAAGATTGCCGAGACGCGGCTGTGGCAGTGCGCCCGAGATGTATTCGTCGCGCATCTGGCGATAGAGCCCCTCGAGGTGGCGCGACAGCTTGGCGACGTCGAACAGCGTGCTGGTCTCGCGGGTGGCGAGAAGGCGCGCACGCGTGATTTCCAGCTCGCCCCTGCCCGCGCCGGCAAAATGGATAGCGCGCGACACGAAGGCTTCCGGCGTTTCGCAAACCATCTCGGGCAGGCCTGCCGAGCGCAACAAGCTGCCGCAAACGCGGCTCGCAAAACAGCGGCCCGACCAGGTGAGCACGGGCACGCCCATCCACAGCGCGTCTGAAGCAGTCGTGTGGGCGCCGTACGGAACGCTGTCAAGGAAGAGGTCAGCCAGCGGATAGCGCGCAAGGTGACGCGGGTTGGGAAGCTTCGGCGCGAAGATCAGGCGGTCGCCCGCAACGCCGCGCGCTTCTGCCTGTTCGCGCAAGCGCTGGTTTGTCTCCGGCGTATAGTCGAGCAGCCAGAGCACGCTGTTGTCCGACTGCTTGAGGATATCCATCCAGCGGTCGAAGTTGAAGCGCGTGAACTTGTGGCTGGCATTGAAGCAGCAGAACACGAAGGCATTGTCCGGCAGCCCGAAGTCGGCGCGCGTCGGCACGGTGTCGTCGATGATGCGCTTGCGGTCGTTCGGTTGGTAGCACGGCAGGCGCAGGACGCGCTCGGAATACCAGGCTTCGGCATGTTCGGGGATCGTCCAGTCGTCGGCCACGATATAGTGGTGGAAGGACGATCCCATCGTGCCGGGATAGCCGAGCCAGTTGACCTGCACAGGCGCCGGGCGACGCGCGAACACCCCGAGGCGGGCGTCCCGCGTATGGCCGTTGACGTCCACAAGAATATCGATGCCATCTTCAGCGATCTTCGCTGCGGCTTCGTCGTCGGTGATGCCGCGAATGTCGCGCCAGTGATCGACGCTCGCCTTGATGCGCGCCTGGATCGGATCATCCGCCTTGATGCCCGTGTAATAGGCGAACACCTCGAAGTCCTTGCGGTCATGCTCCTCGAAGAAGTTGACCATCAGATAGCCGACCGCGTGATGCCGCAGATCGGACGAGACATAGCCGATGCGCAGCCGGCGGTTGGTGTCTATGGCGGCGCTGCGGCGATCGAAGCGCGTGGTGCGATCCTCGATCGGCGACATCGTGCGCACATACTTGTCGGACACCGCGAGCTGGAACAGCGGATCGTCGGTGTAGGCGCAGACCGACAACGGGTGCAGGCGCGAGACCAGACCGCGCCGCGTGAACTTGCCGTTCTCCGGCGTCATCGGCCATTTGCATTGCGACAGCCGCGCGGCGACGAACTGTTCGGCGACATCCCGCGCTTCAGGGGCCAGCTCCAGGCATTGCGTCAGTGTGATTTCCGCCGCCGCCAGCGCCTGCCCGTCCGCCAGCAGGCGGCTGATCTGCTTCAGCAGCGTGACTTTGTAGTTGATGGAATCGGCCGTGACGCTGTTCATCTTGTCGAGGCCGTCGCGCCATTGCTCGACCGCTTCCTTGGCGAGGCCGCGGCGCTCCAGCGAGGACCCAAGATTGATACAGGCCGGCGCAAAATCCGGCTTCAGCGCCAGGGCGGCGCGAAGGGATTCCTCCCCGCCCTGCTCGTCTCCCAGCAATTGCTGCAACGTCGAGAGGTTGAACAGCGCGATGAAGAGGAGCGGATGCTCCTTGTTGAACGAGATCCAGACTTGATAGAGCTGCCGGCCTTCGTCAGGCGTGAGGCTACCCGCAGCGGCCAGAACTTCTTCGAGCGTCATTCCACCCGCCGTGATCTTCTGGATGGCGGCAAGGAAGGTCGTTTGCGACATGGCGCAGAGCCCGATCAGCGAGCGCAATTGCCCCCGCGCCGGCCTCTGCCGGCGGGGCGCGCCCGTACCTGTCAGGATTGGAGTTCGTTGCTCAACAAAAGGTAAACCGGCAGGCAGAACCCGTTAAGGCCTGCCCGCCGGCAATTACGCTTTGTTTTCCGCCTCTTAGTTGAGGCCGAGGAGATAAGTCTCGAGCTGCGGGTCGTCGAACGAGGCGACCTGCGTCGAGGTGAAGCCCTGCAGCTGGGTCGAGGTCAGCCCTGCGAGGTTGGTGGTGGAGAGGTGATCGAGCTGCGTAACCTGCAGCTGCGAGAGCTGGGTTGTGTCGAACGCCGCGAACGCGGTCGACGAGATGCCATCGAGCACCGTTGTCGTGATCGCGCGGACCTGCGTCGTGTTCAGCGCGCCGAGCTGTGTCACCGTGAACTCGTCGAGGTCGGTCGCATCGAGGGCGGCGATCTGCGAGGTCGTGAACGACTGGACCTGCGTGCTGTTGAGGCTGCTGAGCTGGGTGGTGTCCAGGGCATGGACAACCGTGTTCGACAGTTTGGCGAGCTGGGCCGCCGTGAGGGCGGCAACCTGCGTATCGACCAGCGACGCAATGTTGGTCGAGGTGAATGCCGCGACCTGCGTGGTGTTCAGGGCCGTGAGCTGCGTGTTGGTGAACTCCGCGATGTCGGTGGCGTTGAGGCCGCCGATCTGCGTCGTCGTCAGCGCCTTGACCTGCGTCGTGGTGAGGTCGGCAACCTGCGTCTGGTCGAGACCCGAGAGGTTGGTGACCGAGAGGCCCGACAGCTGCGTCGTGGTGAGGCCCGTAACCTGGGTCGAGTTCAGCGCCGCGATCTGGGTCAGCGACATGGCCGACAGGTTGGAGGCCGAGATGGCCTGGACCTGCGTCAGCGTCATCGCCGCGACCTGCGCGTCGGTGAGTGCGGCGAACTTCGTCGAAGAGAAGCTGCCGAGCTGCGTGATGGTGAGCGCCGCGATCTGGTCGGTCGAGAACTCCTGCACATCGGTCGTCGACAGCGCCGCGATCTGCACCGTGGTGATGGCGCGGACCTGGGACGTGGTCATCGCGCCAACCTGCGTCGCGTCGAAGCCCGACAGCGCCGTGGCGGAGAGCGACTGGACCTGCGTGTTGGTCAGCGCTGCGATCTGAGTTTCGAGGAGGGCGTTGGTCGCCGTCGTGGTCAGGGCGCGAACCTGCGTGCCGGTCAGGTTGGCGAGCTGGGTCTCGGTGAACTCGGCCATGTCAGCCGCGCCGAGCGAGCCAAGCTGCGTGGTCGTCAGCGACTGCAGCTGGGTCGAGTTGAGTGCCGTGATCTGCGTGGCGTCGAGAGCGCCGACCGCGCCGGTCGTCAGGCGGCCGATCAGTGTGCCGGTGAAGGCGGCGATCTGCGTGGAGGACAGTTCGCCGATGTCGGTCGCCGTAAGCACGCCGGCCTGGGTGGAGGTCAGCTGGCCGATCTGCGTCGTCGTCAGGGCGCCGGCCTGTGTGGCGTCGAGCGCCGACAGGTTCGTCGTCGAGAGCGATTTGATCTGCGTCGTCGTCAGCGAGCCGATCTGCGTTTCCGTCAGCGCCGACACGTTGGTGGTGTTGAGCGCGCCGACTTGCGTGGCCGTGAGGGCGACGACCTGGCTGGTCGTGAACGCAGAGAGCTGCGTTCCGGTCAGCGTCGTCAGGTTCGTGGTCGAGAGGCCGGAGACCTGCGTGGTGGTGAGGGCCGCGATCTGCGTATCCAGCAGCGCGCCGAACTTGGTCGAGTTCAGGGCGTTGAGCTGGGTGTTGGTCAGCGAGGCCGTCTGCGCCGTCGTCAGAGCGGCGAGCTGCGTGCCGCTGAGCGAGGCGATGTTCGTGCTGGTGATGGCGCGCAGCGAGGTCGTGCTGAAGGCCTGGATCTGCGTGTCGCCAAGGTCGGCGACGTTGGTCGCTGTCAGGCCCTGGGCCTGAGTCGCCGTCAGGGCGCCGATGTGATCGGTGGTGAACTCGGCGACGTCCGTCGATGTGAGGCCGGTGAGCTGGGTCGCCGTCAGCGACTTCACCTGCGTCGTCGACAGCGCGCCAATCTGCGTGAGGTCGAGGGCCGACAGATTGGTCGTGGTCAGCGACGAGAGCTGCGTTGTCGTCAGGGCGGCAACTTGTGTATCCGCGAGAGCACCGATGTTGGTCGTCGACAGCGTTCGCACCTGCGTGGTCGTGAGCGCCGCCGCTTGCGTGGTCGTGAACTCGCCGATGTCCGTGGCGGACAGGCCGTTCAGCTGGGTCGCGCTCAGGCGCTGCAGCTGCGTGGTCGAGAGGCTGTTGACCTGCGTTGCTTCGAGCGCCGACAGGTTGGTCTCGGAGATGGAGCCGACTTGCGTGGTGGTCAGGGCGGCGAGCTGCGTGCCAGTGAAGGACATGAACTTCGTGGAGGTCAGCGCCGAAAGCTGCGACGTCGTCAGCGACGCGATGTGCGTCGTTGTGAGCGCACCGAGCTGCGTTTCGGCGAGCGCCGCAAAATTCGTGGTCGTCAGCGCCTTGACGCCGATCGCAGAGATCGCGGCGATCTGGGTTTCCGCCAGGCTCGCCATGTTGGTCGATGTCAGGGCGACAAGCTGCGTATTCTGCAGCGCACCGATCTGCGTCGTTGTGAACTCGGCGACGTCAGCGGCATCAAGGCCGCCGAGTTGCGTCGAGGTAAGCGACTTGACCTGCGTGGTCGAGAGAGCCCCGACCTGCGTGGCGTCGAGTGCTGCAACGTTGGCAGCCGTTAGAGCGCCAACCTGCGTGGTGGTCAGCGCGGTGACTTGCGAGGTGGTCAGCGAAGCGACGTTGGTGGACGACAGGCCCGCGACCTGTGCGGTCGACAGCGAGGCGATCTGGGTCGTCGTGAATTCCGCAATGTCGGTGGCATCGAGTGCGCCGAACTGCGTCGACGTGAGGCCCAGGATCTGGGTCGTGCGCAGGGCGGTGACCTGGGTCGTGGTGAGGGCCGAGACGGCGTCTGTCGCGAGGCTCGCCATCTGGGTCGTGAGCAGCGATTGAATCTGCGTCGTCGTCATTTCGCCGACGTCGCCGGCTGCGAGGCCACCGATCTGGGTCGTCGTCAGGGCTGCGATCTGCGTCGACGTAAGCGATGACATCTGGGTCGTGTCGAGCGCCGACAGGTTGGACGTCGACAGAGACTTGACCTGGGTCGCGTTGAGCTGGGTCAGTTGGGTCGTGGTGAAGGACGAGACTTGTGCTGCGTCGATGTTGGCGATCTGCGTCGTCGACAGCGAGCGGACCTGCGTGGTCGTCAGCGCGCCGATCTGCGTGGAGTCCAGCAGGGCGAAGTTGGCCGAGCCGAGCGACGTGATCTGCGTCGCCGTGAGGGCAGCGACCTGCGTGCCGGCGAGCGCGCCGACATTGGTGGCGTTGAGCGCGCCGACCTGCGTCGTGGTCAGCGAGGCGACCTGGCTTGTGGTCAGGGCGCCGATCTGCGTATCGGCAAAGCCCGTAATGGCGGTCGTGGTCAGCGATTGGACCTGCGCCGTTGTCAGGGCAGCGAGCTGCGTGGCGGCAAGTGCGCCGATCGCGGTGTCGGTCAGGCCGCGGATCTGCGTGGTGGCGAGACCAGCGATCTGCGTAGTCGTGAATTCGGAGATGTCGGCGGCTTCGAGGTTACCGAGCTGCGTGGTGGTCAGCGCGCGAACCTGCGTGGCGCTGAGGGCGCCGAACTGCGTGGTGTCGAACGCGATGAGTGCTTCGCTCGACAGGCGGCCGAGCTGGGCGACAGTCAGCGCGCCGGCTTGCGTCGTCGTCAGACCGCCGATGTTGGTGGCCGACAGCGCACCCGCCTGCGTCGTCGACAGGCCAGCAACCTGCGTCGTGCTGAGCGCGGCGATCTGCGTGTCGCTGAGGGCGTTGAGGTTCGTGGTCGACAGCGAATTGAGCTGCGTGGTGGCCAGCGCCTGGATCTGCGTGGCGGCCAGGTCAGCGATGCCGGTCGAGGAGAGAGCGCCGATCTGGCCCAGCGACAGGGCGGCGATCTGCGTCGTGCCGAGCTTGGCGACGTCTGACGATTCGAGCGCGCCGATCTGCGTGGTGGTGAAGGCTTTGACCTGCGTCGCGGTGAGCGCACCGTAGCGCGTCGAGTCGAGAGCCGACATGGCCGTTGCATCGAACGCGGCGAGCTGGGTCGTGGTCAGACCCTTAACCTGCGTCGCGGTCAGCGTGTTGAGCTTGGCGGCGTCGAGCGAGTTGAGGTTGGTGGTCGTGATCGAGGCGACCTGCGTCGCCGTGAAGGCGGCGACCTGCGTGTTGTCGAGCGCCGACAGAATGTCGGTGGTGAGGTTGCGGACCTGCGTGGTCGACAACGACGAAAGCTGGGTGGTCGTGAACGCCTGGATCTGTGTGTCGGACAGGCCGGCAAACTGGGTCGACGTCAGCGACTGCGCCTGCGTGTTGGTGAGGGCGGCAACCTGCGTGGTCGTGAATTCGCCGATGTCGGTCGCGTTGAGTGCGAGGAGCTGTGTCGTCGACAGCGATTTGACCTGCGTGGTCGTCAGGGCCGCCGTCTGCGTGGCTTCCAGCGCCGACAGGCTGGTGGTGGTGAGCGAGCCGAGCTGCGTCGTCGTCAGGGCGGCGACTTGCGAATCGCTGAGGCCGCCGATGAAGGTCGAGCTGAGCCCACGGACCTGCGTGGTCGTCAGCGACGCAAGCTGCGTAGCCGTGAATTCGGCAACGTCGGCGGCTTCAAGCGCGCCGAGCTGGGTGGAGCTGAGAGCCTGCAGCACAGTGGACGCAATGGCGGCGATCTGCGTGGTGTCGAGCGCGGCGACGGCGTCGGTGCCGAGGCGCACGATCTGCGTGCGGTTCAGCGCGCCAACCTGCGTGCCGTTGAGTTCGCCGATATCGGTTGCGTTGAAGCCGGAGACCTGCGTGGTCGAGAACGAGCCGATCTGCGTTGTCGTAAGGGCGTGAGCCTGAGTGGCGTCGAAAGCAGACAGGTTGGTCGAGGAAATGCCCGAAATCTGCGATGTGCTGAAGCCCGCGATGGCCGTGGTGTCGATTGCGCTGACCTGCGCCGTCGCCAGCGCGCCGAGCTGCTGGGCGCTGAGAACGAGGAGCTGGTTGGACGTCAGGGCCACGCTCGAATTGATCGAGGGTATCTGCGTCGTCTGCAGCGCCCTCACCTGTGTGGTGGAGAAGTCCGAGAACTGGGTGGAGGAGAGCGCTCCGATCCCCGTCGTCGTGAAGGCCGCGACCTGCGTGGTCGTCAGCGAATGGATCGACGTCGTGGACAAGCTCTGGATGGCGGTGGTGGAAAGTGCGCGAATCTGCGCGACCGACAAAGCGGAAATCGACATGGCCGGACCATCCTGGTCGTAGTTCGAAGTCGACATTCGGTCGACGCGCGATGTGCCGGAGGGCGGTTAGCCGACCTTCACGCTGGCACTTTTCACACTGAATGGTTTCCATCAGGTTTCCGGCAAATTTTGCCGATTCACGTTGAGTCCCAAAGGCTTGCACACGTTAACAGCGCAGCGCTGCGAAGGCCGGAAATGAGCGTGTGGCCTCCCAAAATCCTGACGCGACGGGGGCATGGCAACCCTTTTTAAATGAGGGATTTCCGGAGAGACCCGCGTACGCACTTTGTGATCACCCTGCCGGCGCGCCGATGCGCCGAAGTGTTACTCGGTGAATCGCCCGGCAGTTTTTGCCGGGCGCGACTCGACTCATTTCGGCGCGAATGAAGGGGTCGCGAAGGGGTAAAGGAGAGGTCGGCGCGCAGAAATCTTTCGGCGGGCGCAAAGATTTTTATCACGGCTGCGTGTGAGACCACGCCTCGCACGCTCCGATCGCGCCAATGCGGATGATGGACGTCGAGCCGCGCGCGATGTGGAGTTGGAGTCCAGGCCGCGCGGAAGGCGTCGACCCGCCTGCTCCCCCTCGCCCTGAAATGCGGGATACAAATTGATACAGCGCTGAGACAAAGAAGGTTGCGCGTTTTGCAGCGCTCCCTCCGGGGGAGGTTCTTGCGGCGATCCTTATTCGTCGCGCCTTCGGAGTGACATTGATGAATGTCTCACAAGCATCGGGCGGTTCAGCTGCCTGGATGCTCCAGCGGCTCTTCCAGAGTTCTGGAGATACGACCACCACCAGTACGGCAGAAAGCGCCGGGCGGCAGAAGCTGCCCGGCGCAGAAGGTCAGAGTTGTAATACCAGCGGCGCCTCTTCAGCGCCGAAGATGTCGGGCGGCACAATGTCGGCGATGGTGTCGATGCAGATGGGAACGCCTCCGGGCGCTTCCGATGTTGCATCGGATCTCGTCAGCAGCCTCGACACCAATGGCGATGGAGAAGTGAGCGCGGACGAAATCGCGACAGCCTTCTCAGCCGCCGGAATCGATGCCAGCAAGGTCGACACTGCGCTGAAGGCAATCGACACCGACAGCAGCGGCACGCTCAATATCGACGAGCTGACGACGGCGATCTCCTCGGACATGCAGGCGCATGGACCGAAGGGGCCGCCGCCGGGTGGTCCTCCTCCCGGCGGCAAGCCGCCAGGTGCTGACGACGCGGCCTCGAGCATTCTCACGGCGTTCGACTCGGATACGGATTCGAACCTCAGCGTCGACGAGATACTCAAGGCGCTCGGGCAGGACAGCGACACGGATGGCGGTGTTGCTTCCGCCTTCTCATCGCTGGACTCGGACGGCGATGGGCAGATCAACCTTGCCGAGCTGACTTCCGCCATCCAGTCGAACATGGACGCAGGGTATCGCGCCTATGCGGAGTCGGCGTCACTGACGGGTTGATCCAACCAGGTACAAGCGGATGGGCGCCGGGGCTCTGCTCTGGCGCCCTTTCTCTTTTGCGCGGCAGGACTAGTTTCATGGGCTGAACGTGGATGTGGGAGACTACCGTGAGATCAACTCTTCTTGCCTCGGCTGTGCTGGCGCTGTCGCTGGCTGGATCGGCGTGTTCGTCCATTCCGATGCTGACGTCCGAGCCTTCGGGATTTGTCGAAGAAGCCATGAAGGGCGGGACCTATCGCATCGCCTACACGGCGCCTTCGGATGATGTGACGGCCAAGGCTGTCGCCGATCGCACGCTGGCGCGCGCCGCCCAGATCACGCTCGACAAGGGCAATACGTGGTTCGAAATTGCCAGCAAGATCGACGGCAAATCTGATGGCAAGCGCATGCAGACGCTGATCATCCAGATGGGCAAAGGCGAGTCGCTGGCCGGCGGTCCGAAACAGTATGATGCGAAGCAGACACTGGCTTCCCTGAAGGGAAAGATCAGCTAGACCGCTAAGCCCTCAAACAACTTGACGCTGTCAAGTCACAGGAGCATTTTCCGCGCGCACAGGCGGGGAGAGTTTCATGGCGACGCGCGTTCTTGTCACCGGCATCACGGGCTTCGTGGCGCAACACGTCGTCATCCAGTTGCTTGCGAAGGGTTACAAGGTTCGCGGGACGATGCGCTCGCTGAAGCGTGCTGAAGAGGTAAGAAGCGTCCTCGCGAAATTCGACCCTCGCGCCTCTGAAATCGAGTTCATGGAAGCGGACCTGTCGTCCGACAAGGGCTGGGCCGACGCGGCAAAGGACTGCACCTATGTCCAGCATATCGCCTCACCCTTCCCTGCCGTGCATCCGAAAGACGAGATGGAGCTGATCCGTCCGGCGCGGGATGGCGCGCTGCGTGTGCTCAAGGCCGCGAAGGCGGCGGGCGTGAAGCGCGTTGTGATGACGTCGTCGATGGCATCGATTGCCTATGGCCATGGCGACAAGCGCGCCGAGATTTCGGACGAGACGATGTGGTCGGACCCGAGCGGACCGGACAACACGCCCTACACAAAATCCAAGACGATCGCGGAGCGGGCCGCGTGGGACTATGTCAATGGAGAGGGCAAGGGTCTTGAGCTGGCGGTGATCAATCCGACCGGCATTCTCGGGCCGGCCCTGTCGGCTGACGTTTCGACATCGCTGGAGATTCCGATCCGGTTGCTGAACGGCAAGACGCCGGGCCTGCCGCGTATCGGGTTCTCGTTCGTCGATGTCCGCGATGTCGCCGAATGCCATGTGAAGGCGATGGAGCTGCCCGAAGCCGCCGGCGAGCGCTTCCTGGCCACCCACGATTTCCTCTGGTTCACGGAAGCGGCCGACATCCTGCGGAAGAAATTCCCGGCGTACGACGCCAGGATACCCAAGCGGAAAGTCCCTGACTTTGCGCTGAAGCTGATGGCGATGTTCCAACCCGTCTACCGGCAGACCGTCACTGAGCTTGGCCGGACGCGGAAAGCCAGCAATGCCAAGGCGTCGCGGGTCCTGGGCGTCAAGTTCAGGACGGCCGAGGAAGCGCTTGTCGCTTCGGCCCAATCCTTGATTGAACTCAAGGTCATCTGAGCGAATTCGCCAGATCACAGCTCTTTGTGCTGCCTGCGACTTCGGCCCGCTTCGCACGGGACGGGGGATTGCGCTAAGGGCTTGGTGCGATCGGCGAGCCACGCCGGCGGATCGAACCTTACGGGGAGTGACCACATGGCTGTTTCGAGACTCTGGCTGATGTCTGCCGCAGCGTTCGCAGCGCTTGGCGCCTGCACGACGATGGAGGCCAGCGGCCCCGGCGCAACGGCGCAAGCGGCCAGTGGCGTCTATGCCGGCAAGACCGTTCTGGATGCGGCGATCGAAGCTGCTGGCGGGGAAGCTGCGCTGTCGAAAGTGCAGGAGCTTTACTGGACGGGCGCGGCGAAGGTGACGACGCCGGACAAGGTGATCGAACTTGGGGACGCGACAGTCGTTCGCCCCTTCCTCAATGCCCGCTTCTCGAGCTGGCCAACGGCTGACGGCCCGAAGAAGGCGCGCACGATCCAGGTCGAGCAAGGCAAGGCGTGGGACGTGAACAAGACCGTCTGGTCGCCGATGCCGGAGCCGCAGGCGAAGAACGAGAACGAACAGATGGGGCTCTACAGCTTCATGCTGCTGACGCCGCTGAAGTCGGCGGACGCGACGGTGAGCGAAGCGCCTGCGGCCAAGGATGGCACGCGCGCGATCAAGGCGACCTATCACGGCCAGACGATCGAGCTGGCGTTCGATGCCAGCGCAAAACTGGTCCGCGCCTCCGGCACGGTGACCGATCCCAAGGGCGGCGCGGACATCGCGCAGGTTGCGACCTTCTCCGGTGAAGTCGTCAGCAATGGCGTGAAATGGCCCCAGCACATCGCGGTCACGCAGAACGGCGCGCCGTTCTTCGAAGTCGACATCACCAAGTTCGAGGCCTCGCCGACGAAGGTGATCCGCCCGCTGGAACAGTCGCTGCAGTACGACCAGAAGAAAGTCGTGCCGGGCGGCGCCGACGCGGGCTGATCGTTTTCCGTCAAAACGGCCCCTTTGCCCTGAAGGCGGCTTCCGGTTAGGCTGACGCCCTGCCCGCCGGAAACCGCCCAAGAGGCCCTTATGTTCCAGCACTTCTTCCACGAGCTGCGCTCCGCCAAGGTGCCGGTCACGCTCAAGGAATACCTCACCCTGCTCGAAGCCATGGACAAGGGCGTTGTCGGTGGCGACGGCGGCAATGAGGTGATGGATTTTTACTACCTCTCGCGCGCGGCCCTCGTGAAGGACGAGAAGCATCTCGATCGCTTCGACAAGGTGTTCGGTCACGTCTTCAAGGGGCTCGACAGCTTCTCCGAAGGCGTCGACGTGCACCAGTTTCCGGACGAGTGGCTGAAGAAGCTGTCCGAGAAATATCTCTCCGAGGAAGAGAAGAAACAGATCGAAGCCATGGGCGGCTGGGAGAAGCTCATGGAGACGCTCAAGGAGCGGATGGCCGAACAGAAGAAACGCCACGAGGGCGGCAACAAGATGATCGGCACGGCCGGGACATCGCCCTATGGCGCCAACGGCTACAACCCGGAAGGCGTGCGGATCGGTCAGGACAAATCGCGGCACCAGCGCGCCGTGAAAGTCTGGGACAAGCGCGAGTTCAAGAATCTCGACGACCAGGTCGAGCTCGGCACGCGCAACCTGAAGGTCGCGATGCGACGCCTGCGGAAGTGGGCGCGCGATGGCGCACAGGAAGAACTCGACCTCGACGGCACGATCAACAAGACGGCCAAGCAAGGCTATATCGATATCGTCATGCGGCCGGAGCGGCGCAACGCTGTGAAGGTCGTGATGTTCCTCGACATTGGCGGATCGATGGATCCGCACGTGAAGGCCTGCGAGGAACTGTTCTCGGCGGCGCGGACCGAGTTCAAGAACCTCGAATTCTTTTACTTCCACAATTGCATTTACGAGGGCGTCTGGAAGGACAACCGGCGTCGCGGCGTCAGCAAGATGCCGACGTGGGATGTGCTGCACAAGTTTCCGGCCGACTACAAAGTCATCATCGTGGGCGATGCTGCGATGAGCCCGTACGAGATCACCTATCCGGGTGGTTCGGTGGAGCACTGGAATGAAGAGCCGGGCGCCGTGTGGCTGCAGCGTTTCGTCGATGTCTATCCGCATCTGGTGTGGCTGAACCCGACGCATCCTTCGGGCTGGGAATATTCCGGCTCGACCGACCTGATCCGCCAGATCGTCGGCGGGCATCGCATGTTCCCGCTGACGGTGAACGGCGTTGAGGAAGCGACGAAGGAGCTGGGGCGCTAGGCGCGCCCGTGCAGACGTGGGGCCGCGATCCCTGCGGCTGTGGGCCGGGGTTCTGTTCTCATGCGGGCGCCTGATCAGGTCAGGCTGTGGTTGCGCTCACACCGACGATGTCATTCCGGACGCGCGCGGAGCGCGTGAGCCGGAAGCCAGGGGTTGCGTGTGCTTACGCCTGCGCGCGTCGCTCCTGGGTTCCGGCTCTTCGCGCTGATGCGCTTCGGCCGGAATGACAGGAGAGAGATCCGAACGGAAGGAGCGCGCGTTGCGCGCTGACTGGATCCCGGCCTTCGCCGGGAACGCGTGTTCCTTGAACACGCTTCCAGAGGTGAGCACGCCCTCGTGGTTCGACGGGCGCACGCTTTGCGTGCTGCTCACCATGAGGGCTTTGGATGCGCCAGTGTTCGCGGCGCTGAATGTTTCCTTTTGAATGTCGTTCGGTGTCGGGCGCTGATCTTCGCCCGCTGCGTCCGTGTGCCAATCACGGGCGTTGCGGTTGAGGATCATCCTGCACGCCAAGACGACGTTGGACACGAGACAGCACAAACGCGCGCAGCATGGCCTCCAGCAAAGGCTGGCGGCTTGATGGGGTAACCACTCCGTATGCGCGCGTTGGTGTTCGAGTCATGCGCTTGACTATAAGCGCGCCCGGAGCCCGGCCGATTTGCGAAACGTGAATCCAGCATATTTATCGGCCAAGTGATTGAGATCACTTGAGAAGATTTTCGGGCGTTTGTTGGATAGCTGCGAGAGCTGTCCAACAAAATGGGGTGTAACTCGCGCGGCGCGATCGCGCCGTCTCAGGCGTAGCTGCCGTTCTCGTGGGGGATTCCCTCGGCGGCGCAGAGCGCGCGGAATTCATCGACGGCGTGTTCGCGGCCTGCGTAGACCTTCTTCATCAGCACGCTCGCGAGCTTACCGATCGCTTCGGGCGGCACGCGGCACCAGAACTCGTAGTCGCTGTCGCCCCACACCTGCTCGACGAGCGGGCCCATGTCCTGCGCGTCGAGCATCAGCGTGCCGTCGGCTTCGAGGTTGATCATGATGGAGCGGAAGTTTTCGCCTTCCTGCCGGAAGATTTCTTCGGAGGCGGGTTCGGACTGGGGAGCGCTCATCGTGCTCAACCCTTTCGCGATCCGAAGATGTCCATCGGGTCGGGCATCTTGGCGAAGGCGTCCTTGGCCTGCGCCTTGAGCTTTTCGAACTGCATGACGTTTTCGATGCGGCGGTCGAGGAAGGCGTCGACGGCGGCTTCGTCGTCGGAGCCAAGCCAGGCGGCCAGCGTGGAGCCGAGGACGCCAGAGAGGGTCATCCGCTTGGTGTACCAGTTGTAGTCCGTCGACTTGTCGCCGAGGGCGGCCCAGATGACGTCGGCGGCGGCCCAGAGACCTTTGGGGCCGGTGAGGAGATTGGTGGGGCTGACGGCGGCGCGTTTGACGGCGACCTTGTGGGGGGCGAGCGCGGCGAGCCAGCCCTTGACCCCTGCCCGGACCTTTTCGCGGACCTTGAGGCCGGCGGCGTCCGGATGGCTGAGGGCGGCGCCGGCGGCGCCGGCGGCCCGCTTGCCGAAGGCTTCCAGCACGTCGGAAACGCCGTTGGGGGCGGCCATCAAGGCCTGGCCGACGGAAAGGCCGGCTTTTTCGGCTGCGCGGTCAAGCGTGGACCGGGTCCAGCCGGAATGGGGCGCGAGTTCCAGCATGGCGTCCAGCAGGGCGCCAAGAAAACGGTCGCTGGGGGCGTCTGTTTCGGGGGGGGATTTGGCGTCCATAGGGCGATTTCCGGGGCTTTTGGGCAGTAGGCACGGCCAGATTCATATGGTATCGGACCCGCGCTTGCCCGTCACGGATCCCGTGTAGGTAAGCAATAAAATCACCCGTCGAACGGGCCTGCGTATCCCCTGTAAGGAGCGCTTACGGCCTTTTCGGCGTTTGTTGCGTTCAAATTTCTACACCCGGGGCCGGCCGGGAAACCGATGGAGAGTTTCAAATAGTTCAGATCGTGGTCCGCGATAACAACGTCGATCAGGCGTTGAAAGCGCTCAAGAAGAAGATGCAGCGTGAAGGCGTCTTCCGGGAAATGAAGGCCCGCACCGCCTTCGAGAAGCCGTCCGAGGCCAAGGCTCGCCGCAAGGCCGAAGCCGTCCGCCGTGCGCGGAAGCTGGCTCGCAAACGCGCCCAGCGCGAGGGCCTCCTGCCTAAGGTATAGACCCGTCGTTTAGACGGCCGACATCCGGCAAAGATGATCGCAGGCCGGAGACGCTCAACGCGTCTCCGGCTTTTTGCGTTCGGGAGCTGCGTCCGAAGGTTGATGCGGCGGGCCCGTGAAGGCAGTTTGCGCGCCTGAGGGTGCGTCATGGGTGTCGTGGGCTGGATCCTGATCGCGAAGGGCGCGCTGTTCCTGTTCGGCGCGCGCATGGTCCTTCGCGAACTGACCGCCGTTCATCCGGTGACATTCGGACATGCGACGCGCAACGGCGTCGGGCGGTTTGTACTGCGCCTGCGGCTGCTCGGATTCGCGATGGCGACCGTGGGCGGGGCGCTGGTGTGGTTTCACCTCTAGCGCGTGGGTGCCGACAAAGAAAAGATCCCCGGGCGAGGCCCGAGGATCAAGAAGACAGGTCAGAGAGAACGGCCAAAAAATACGGTGGTACGAAATCAGGCGACAGCAGCGAGCCAGACGGCGCCGCCGAATGTGCCGACGGTGACCAGCAGGGCGCAAGCGATGATGGCGAGGCTGAACCAGGCTTCGGCCTTGCCGACCGTGAACGAGACGGTCTGGGAGTTCATGAGAGACATGTGCATCAGCCCACCTGATCCAGATCTTCGCCGTCACGAACCTTGAGGTCGTACTCGCGAACTTTGCGATAGAGCGTCGAGCGGCCGATGCCGAGGCGGCGCGCCACTTCCGACATGTGGCCGGAGTAGTGATCGATCGCGAACTGGATGAGATCGCGCTCGATGGCTTCCAGCGTGCGCAGCTCGCCCGTCGGGTCCGTGATCGAGACGGGCTGGTCGGCCACGTCATTGGCGGGCAGCGCGGGGAGATGCGCCGACAGCGAGGTCGAAGGGGCCATGCCGCTGATCTGCGGGAAATCTTCGGGCTTCAGCGGGCCGCCGTCCGAGAGCACGATGGCGCGGAAGACCGCGTTCTCGAGCTGGCGCACGTTGCCCGGCCAGTCGAAGTGCGAAAGCATCGACAGCGTTTCCGGCGCGAGGCCCGGGACGGCCTTGTTCTCTTCCGCGTTGAAGCGCGCGACGAAATGATCGACCAGAGCCGGCAGGTCTTCGCGGCGCTCCTTCAGCGAGGGGATCTCGATGGGGAACACGTTGAGGCGATAGTAGAGGTCTTCGCGGAAGCGGCCCTCTTTGACCTGTTGTGCGAGATCGCGGTTGGTGGCCGAGATGATGCGGACATCGATCTTGGTCGGACGGCGCGAGCCGACAGCGTCGACCTCGCCTTCCTGCAACACGCGCAGGAGCTTGACCTGCATATCCAGCGGCAATTCGCCGACTTCGTCGAGGAACAGCGTGCCGCCGTCAGCTTCGACAAACTTGCCGAGCTTCTTGTCGGTGGCGCCGGTGAACGAGCCCTTCTCGTGACCGAACAGGATCGACTCGACGAGGTTTTCCGGGATCGCGCCGCAGTTGACCGAGATGAACGGCTTGCCGGCGCGCTCGGAAGCGCCCTGGATGCAGCGGGCGATGACTTCCTTGCCGACGCCGCTCTCACCGAGGATGAGGATCGGGATCGAGGACGAGGCTGCGCGCTGACCGAGGCGAACAACGCCGCGCATCGAGGGGGCGCCGGCGATCATGTCTTCGAAGCCCATGCGGCCTTCGGTTTTCTTGACCAGGCGTTTCACTTCGCCGCGCAGGTCGGAAATCTTGAGGGCGTTGCGGATCGAGATGGCGATGCGTTCGGGGCTGGCCGGCTTCACGAAGAAGTCGACGGCGCCGGCGCGCATGGCCTGCACCACCGTGTCGATGCCGCCGGTTGCGGTAACCACGATGACCGGAAGATCGGGGCGGCGCTCGATGAGGCGCTCCAGCGTGTCCATGCCGGAGAGGCCAGGCATGATCAGGTCGAGGAGGACGACATCGACGCCGTGACGCGGGTCGGAGGCCTCCTCCAGCGCGCGATCGCCGTTCTCGACGACGCGGGCGCGGAAGCCCTGTTTCTCGGCCGCTGCCTGCATCAGACGACGCTGGGTAGGATCGTCATCAACGATCAGAACGGTCTTCGCCATATGCCACACCATCAGTAGACGGAAGACTCTTGAGAACGGTCTTCCTGTTACGACCCAAACTGGCACGCGGAGTTGAAAAGCGGTTTAAGCGGGTCCGCGCAATTTCATCGAACCGGCCGCTTTCAGCGGTTTTTGGCCCAATTCGGAGCGAAAATCGCGTGCCGGGAGGGCAATCAAGCAGTCGTCAGTAAACGGAGCATGCGGCGCCGCGCCTGCTTGGTTCTTCCTGAGTCCGAAGGGGACTCGCGGGGAATTAACTGTGAACGTGCGGCGAGCAACAGGCGCCGGGATCATGCTTGCGGGCGTGGCGATGGTAGTGGCGACAATCGCGTGGATCGCGCTTGTGGTCGCAGCGGAGATGCACACGCATGCCGGCCTGCTCGATTTCCTGTCGGCGGCGTGGTCAGGCGCCCTGCCGCTTGCCATCGGCGTCGCCGCGTTGATTGCCGGACGTGCGTTCTATGGTCACTGGCGCACGGCGGCGCCCGTGGTGAACATCACGGGCGAGATCGCGCGCACGGTGGGGCTCGTATCAGCGATCTTGCTGGGCGGGATGCTGGTCTTCCTGCTGGCTTCAGGTTTCAGATACGAGGACACGCCGGCAGCGGCGGCGCTCGCCATTGGTGTCGTGTTCGGCGTGTGGGTGGCGCAGTTCGGCGGCAACCTGCGCGGACGCGGTTATCTGGATTAGACCTATTCGGTCGGACCGCCAGCAGCCACGGGGCGTGCGGGCCAGCCGCCCATCGACAGCACGCGGTCATACATCACCAGCGCGCCGGCCAGGCCGACATTGATGCAGAAGCGCGTCGGGATCTTCACGATGAATGCGCACTTCGCTTGCAGCTCTGGCGACAGGTCCCTCGCCTCACCGCCCATCACGTAAGCGGCGCGCAAGGGATGGCGGAAGGCCGGCAGGTCGATTGCGTCGTCGGTCAGCTCGATGCCGACCAGCGTGCAGCCACGCGGCAGCTGCATCTCCTCGATCGAATTCCACAGATACCACGGCACGTGCAGGTCCGATTTCGACGTATCCGCATTGTGCATCACGCGGATTTTTGGCGCGGCTGAAACCGTAAAAGTGAAGGCGGCATCAAACGCGTGCGCCGTACGTTGGAGCGCGCCGAGATTCATCGGCTTGGACAGGCTTTCGACGCCGATCCCGAAATATCCGCGGAGCTGTTTCATCGGCGGACCAATGGCGCGGCTCGATGCTCCAAGTCAATCGCGAGCAGTGGCTCAGACGAACCGGAAGTCCACATTGGCAATCGTGGTGGTCGTGCCGGCCCGGGCGCGATCACGGGCTTTCAGGTTGAGCGCGATCAGCCCCCGTGCCTTGCCGGACGGCGCTACAAAATCGACGCGCCGGTCGATGAAGTGAACCGAGTCGCCGTCCTGTCGGCCGAGGAAGGTCTTCGTTGCGGTTTCCGCGATCGCACCGGGGTTCTCCACCGCGACCGTTGCGCCGAGAATATCCTCGACCGCGCGCGGATCATTGTAGGGGCGGCCGAGCGGATCGCCCCACCAATTGTCTTCAGGCGTGTATTTGTAGAATTCGAAGCGGGTTCCGAATGTCTTGTAGTCGAACTGCATCAGGTGCTGGCCCATGAAGTTCTTGATCTCGAAAGCCAGCTTGTGATTGGCCGCCGCCGCGCGGGCCAGCAGCGCATCGTCATCATAGGTCTGCATCACCACCATGAAGCCGCCATCGCCGCCGCGTTCGACAAAGAAATCCTGCAGCTGATGCTTCTCGCGGATGGGCGAGACGATCTCCAGCATGGTCGTCCCGATGCGCATCATGTGCGTGCGGAAACCAAACGCCAGCGTCGGTTCCGGCCCTTCCGATTTCGGCGTGGGTTCAAGATCCAGCGTCTTGTAGATCTGATCGCACACCGCCTCCATGTCGTGCGCCGCGATCACATAGTGGCGCAAACGGCTCGGCCTCATCGACTGGTCTCCCTGTGCCCATGCGGACGGCGCCAGGCTGGCTGCCGCGCCAGCGAGCATCGCGCGCCTGCGGTTCAGTGTCGTCATGACAGCCGTCTCCCTGACTTGAGCAAAAAGTGTGAGGCGATATGCAGGCGGCGCACAATCCCCGCCCCGCACATCGCCGCCATCAAGCTTCCGCGAGTCCCGCGCGGTTGACCCAACGACTGTCGGCGCACGCGCAAGGCGCCGCCCGACACCAAGCTACTTCTTCAGCCCCTTCAGGAAATCCAGCACGAAGGCGTTCACTTCCTCCGGCTTCTCCTGCTGGACCCAGTGACCTGCGCCTGGGACCAGCGTGACGGCGCGGAGGTCGTCGGCGACGCGGGTCATCTGGCTGCGGAGGGCGTCTGCCTTGGCGCCGCGGATGACGATGTCGTCTTCGCCAGCGATGAAGCCGACCGGAACCTTGATGCGGGCGCCTTCAAGTTCCGGCGTGATCTCCCAGTTGCGGTCGAAATTGCGGTAGTAGTTCACACCGCCGCGGAAGCCAGCCTGCTGGAACTGCGAGACGAAATAATCGAGGTCGGCCTGCGTGAGCCAGTGCGGCAGCTCCTTCGGCTTGCCGAGACGCGGAATCCATCCGCCCGCCGAGCGTTTGGGGTCGGTGACGGCCGGCGACTCGGTCGGCGTGTCCTTCGAGGTGTAGAGGCGCGACAGAAGCCCGCGCGGATCGGCGTCGTATTCGGCCTCAGCCACGCCGGGCTCCTGATGGTACAGGATGTAGTAAAAATTCTCGCCCATCGCCTTCTTCATGCCTGCAAGCGGCGCAGCCGTTGCGCGTCCGCCATTGGGCACGCTCATCGCGATCATGGCCGAGAACCGGTCTGGATGGAGCAGCGCGCTGTTCCACGTGACGATCGAGCCCCAGTCGTGGCCGATGAGGATCGCCTTCTTCTCGCCCATCGCATCGATGAGCCCGACAATGTCGGCGGTCGTGTGCTTGATGTCATAGTCCGCGACGGCAGCAGGTTTGTCGGACCCGCCATAGCCACGCATGTCGGGCGCGATGACGTGATAGCCGGCCGCGGCGATGGCGGGGATCTGGTGGCGCCAGGAATACCAGCTTTCCGGCCAGCCATGGACGAGGATGACCAGCGGGCCCCGCCCCATCTCGGCAACGCGCAGTTTGATGCCGTTGGTTTCCACCATGCGAAAGTGGACGCCCGCAATCGGGCTCGGCGTGGTGGCTGGCTGCGTGGCGCAGGCGGCGAGCGCGAGGCCGATACCGGCGATGACGCCCGCGAACAGGCGTCGGGTCATTGATTGAAACAAGCGGTCTCTCCCTCGGCATGCAACCTCTGATGGGCGCATGCTGGCAGGCTTTCAGAGGCCGCCGCGCGACGCAAGCCACTACACAGGCATGTGCAGCTCTTGCGGCATGAGCCTGCCGATCAGTTGGCGACCGCGTCGCTTGCCGGCGCAGGCTTAGGTTCCGGCGGCTTGCTGCAGCGGGCGAACAGATCCCCGTCGATTGCAGCGAGCGCTTCCTGCAGGGCGATGTTGAGCGAATCGCGCGCCTCGCCATCGCCGCTGCCCCAGTTCACGTCGGTATAATCACCGCGGAACGTGTTCTCGCCGATGGTCTCTCCCGTCCGCTCATAGCGAACGCGAAGAACGACGGTGGCGTTCTTCGATGTGGCGAGACCTTCCATGTAGGCCTTTGCCAGCGTCGCATGGATGATGACATCGTCACCCGCCTCAGCGGCGCTGACAAACTCAAAGCGCTTGTCGCGCGCAAGCGTCTCGAGGCCCGAACGGACCCAGCCCACCGTGTCGTCGCGGCGGACATAGCGCCCGCCAAAGCGGCCCATGGACTGGGTGTCAGAACGGGCGTCGACAACTTCGCCGATGCTGACGCGACAGGTAGCCGGCGTCTTGCCCTTGGGCGTAAAGGCCCACTGGACCTTGCCATACGTTGTGAAGCCCGAGCTGAGCAGGACGGGCTCTTCGCTGGCGCACGCTGCAGTTGCAAGCGTGGCCAGCGCAACGAGGGATGCGAGAACCCGCATCAGCGGGTTCCGGTTTTCGCTTTTCCGGACGCCTTTGGCTTCTCGGCCGGCGGCGCGACGAGCGGGACGCCAGCCATATCCGTGACGTAGGAACGCAAGCCGGACTGCTGGACGATGAAGGTGCCAACATCGTCTTTCGAGACGACATATATGCCGGCAGCGCCCTTGTAGGTTTTGAGCGTGGTGGTTTTCGGGTCGATCGGCAGGCTCGGTTCAGCAATGAGGTCCGCCACCAGCATTTCCGTCAACTTGGCCGAGCCAAGCTTCAGTGCATCGCGCATGGCCGCGCCATTGTTGGCCGACCAGAGCACGATGTTTGCGTCGCGATTGGTCGTTGCGCCGACAACAGCGGTGTCGAAGATGAACGTGTTGCGATAGAGCTCGTTCGCCGACGTGATTTGCGATGCCTTGGGGTCGAATTTTTCCGGCAGCAACGCCTTCAGTTCGGGCGTGTTGGGAAGCAGGCGCGACACCATTGTGATGGAGAGATGGTCCGCGTTGAAATTGAGGCTGTACGAGGCGGATGTGAACAGCAGGGTGCTGGCCTTCGAGTCCTTCAATACCTTCTCGAGATTCTGCGGCGTCACTTCCTTGATCACGCGATAGCCGCCCGGATTGACCCAAGCAGCCTGCGTAATGCGGCTCTGCATGTCGGCGTTGAGCGTATCGTCGAAACTGAAATCGACCATCGCGTTGCGCAGCGGCTTGACCGATGTCTCAGCGGCAGTGGCGTTGCCGGCATCGATGCCTGCATCAACCAGCGAACCGACAAGCGCACCAAGCAAGCCCATCGAGGCAGCGCCCGATGCACCGGCGGTGGACACCGGAATCGCAATGACAATCTCATTCTGGCCGATCGGCATGATCACGTCGGTGGCGGCGATCTTGTCGCGCGCGGCGAGCGGAATGCTTCGATTGAGCGGTCCTTGTGTGACGCACGCGCCCAACAGAAACGCAGGTACGATTGCGGCGAGTGCCGCAAGGCGAAGACGCATGACGATGTCCCCCGTCGGTCGCGCGCGCCCAATCGCCGCGCGATCCCTCCAAGCCAATTCGTAGACGACATTTGCCCTGCCTTTCAAGAGGGCTTTGGTGTCAGCGGGATGACAGCGCCGGGTGGGTCCGCTAAGGCATCGGCAGAACATTTCCGCCGGAGCAACGATCATGCGCGCCATCCTGTCCAAAGCCCCAGGCCTGCCCGATACGCTGGTGCTGGAGGATGTGCCCTCGCCGGTGGCGAAGGCCGGCGAGATTGTCATTTCCGTGAAAGCTGTCGGGGTGAACTT
This sequence comes from uncultured Alphaproteobacteria bacterium, assembly GCA_963784415.1. Classification (GTDB taxonomy): domain Bacteria; phylum Pseudomonadota; class Alphaproteobacteria; order Caulobacterales; family Hyphomonadaceae; genus UBA7672. Next base: position 36,978 of record CAWARK010000013.1, on the reverse strand, counting down.
TCCCGACTTCCTGATCATCCAGGACATGTACCAGTACAAGCCGCAGCGGCCGTTCTCTCCCGGTGGAGAGCTCGCGGGCGTGGTGAAGGCGGTGGGCGAAGGCGTCACAGCGTTCAAGGTCGGCGACAAGGTGTTTGGCTCGACCGGCGCGGGCGGCATGGCGGAAGAGATCGCCATCCACGCCAGCCGCATGAACGCCATGCCCGACTTCATGCCGTTCGAGGAAGCCGCCGCGCTGCTGATGACATACGGCACGTCGCACTACGCGCTGAAGGATCGCGGCAAGATTCAAAAAGGCGAGACGCTGCTGGTGCTGGGGGCTGCGGGCGGTGTTGGCCTTGCCGCCGTCGAGCTTGGCGTCGCGATGGGCGCGACGGTGATCGCTGCCGCCTCGACGCAAGAGAAGGTCGACTTCGCGATTTCAAAGGGCGCGGCCAAGGGCCTCGTCTATCCGCAGAACCCGCTGAGCCGCGACCAGCAGAAGGAGTTTTCGGACAAGATCAAGGAGCTGGGCGGCGGCGGCGTCGACGTGGTCTATGATGGCGTTGGCGGCGATTATGCCGAGCCGGCCGTGCGGGCGCTGAACTGGGACGGGCGCTTCCTGGTGATCGGCTTCCCGGCCGGTATTCCCAAGCTGCCGCTGAACCTGACGCTGCTGAAATCCTGCCAGATCGTCGGCGTGTTCTGGGGCGCCTTCGTCGCGCGCGACCCGAAAGCCCATGCCGACAACCTGGCGGACCTGTTCCGGCTCTATAAAGAGGGCAAGATCAAGCCGCACATTTCCAACCGTTATCCGCTGGAACGCGCCGCCGATGCCATCAAAGAGCTGTCGGAACGCCGCGCAATGGGCAAAGTCGTCGTCACAATCTAAGGTCAACCGAAGTCGGGGCCGGGACGCCCCATTCACCTGTACAAGGGGAAGTTCGATGTTCAACCGTATCGCCCTGCTCGCCGCCGCCGGCCTTATGGCAGCCGCTTGTGCGTCTGCTCCGGGCGCAGGCACTGCAACGCCCGCGACCCCAGGCGCTGCCGTCACTCCGGGACCGGCGACGCCATCCGGCGCCGTGACCGTATCGAACATGGCCGCGACCACATTCTGGCTGGCGCAGGAAAATCTCATTCCGGACGATCCGGTGCTGGCGCTGGTCAACACGGGCGCGAAGAATACCGACACGACGGCCGGGGTCGCCGTGATCTGCAAGGCGGCGAACGGCAGCATGTCCATGCACCTTGGCAAGCAGCCGGCGGCGCGCGTTGGCCAATCGGCGACGTTCAAGCTGCGAGCAGGGCCAGGCGCGCGCGACATTGACGGCAAGTTCGAAGTGAACCGCCGCTCGCCGGATGCGGACTTCGTGTTCCCGATCACGTCGGCGGACCTGCTGGCGATGGGCCAGCTCGACATGATCTCGCTGGTGAGCGACCAGGGCGAAGTGCAATGGGCGTTCGTGAAGTCGCCGACGGCGACGCCGCAGGCCAAGTATGTCGGATCGCTGAAGAACTTCTCGACGGCGGCGCACGACTTCCTGAACTATTGCAACCCGAAATAGCGCGGACGCCATCCCGAACATTGAAAGGCCCGGAGCGATGCTCCGGGCCTTTTGGTTTGATCGCGGCAGGGACGGTCAGACCGCAGGAGATATGCGAGACAATTGAAAAGTAGGGTGCAGAAAAGTTTCGCCGACCGCCCCTGACTGGAACGGCCGGCGAAATTCGGACTTTGGCGACACTACTTCGGCGTTTTGGCGTCGGCTTTGATCGCAGCCGCGTCTTCGTTGGCGCGGTTCACGATGTAGGCGCGGACCGACTCGACGTCCTGCGGCGTCAGTTTTTCCTTGAAGCTGGCCATGCCGCTCGAGGCGTATTTTCCGTCCATGACGACTTCGGCGAAGCCATCCTTCGTGGCGGGCACGCCCGACCAGCGCAGGTCCGTCACGATGCCGCCCGACTGTACGCTGTCGCCATGGCAGACCATGCAGTTGTTGAAGTAGACCTCCTTGCCCTGCTCAACGACAGCCGCGCTGCCGAAGTCTTCGGCGGTCGGGACCGGATCGGGCACGAAGGGGAAGTTCGCCTCAAGCTTGGCGGCGCCGCCGATCTTGTAGACGAGCACGCGGCCCATGACGGATGAGGCCACGCGGGCTGCGCCATCGCGGATGCCCGTGCCGCCGGCGAGCGGGAGCGCGGTGCCCCAGCCTGCGGTGACGGCGATGTATTGCTCGCCGTCGATCTCATAGGAGATCGGGCCCGAGAGCGCAGGGTATTGCGTGTCGAACTGCCAGAGCGGCTCGCCGCCCTTGGCGGCGTCATAAGCGCGGAAGCGGCCATCGAGCGCGCCCTGGAAGACGAGATTACCGGCGGTTGCGAGCACGCCGCCATTCCAGGCGTTGGGGTAGTCGACAACCCAGCGCGCCTTCTTGGCCACCGGATCCCAAGCAACGAGCTGCCCTTTCGAAGCCGCGCCAGCCGCAATGCGCGCCGCCATCTCGGTCGGGAGCGCAGCAGCGGCGAAGTCCGTGCCGGTATTCCACGCGCCCGGGCGATAACGGAAGTTCTCCATGTTCGCATAGACGGTCGGCAGCGTGTGCGCGGGGATATAGACGAGGCCGGTATCCGGGCTGAACGCCATCGGATGCCAGTTGTGCGAGCCAAGCGGACCCGGGATCTGCAGCGCCGTCTGCGCATTTTCGTAACGCGCGTTCGGCGCTTCGACCGGACGGCCCGTCTTGAGGTCGACATGCGTCGCCCAGTTGACGTTGTCCTGATATTTGTCGGCGGAGATCAGCTCGCCCGTGGCGCGGTCGATCACATAGAAGAAGCCGTTCTTCGGCGCCTGCATCACGACCTTGCGGTCCTTGCCGTCGATCTTCAGCTCGGCGAGCATCAGCGGCTGCGTCGCGGTGTAGTCCCACGTCTCGCCGGGCGTCGTCTGGTAGTGCCAGACATATTCGCCAGTCTCCGGTTTGATCGCGAGGATCGAGGACAGGAACAGATTGTCCTTCGCCGCCGGGTCGCGCAGGCGCTGGTTCCAGGGCGAGCCGTTGCCGATGCCGACATACATGATGTCGAGATCGGGATCATACGCCATGCCGTCCCACGCCGTGCCGCCGCCGCCGCTCTCGGTCCACTCGCCGGTGTCGCCCCACGTCGCGTTGGCCTTCTCGGCGAACACTTTATCCGAGGCTGCGCCATCGGCGGCCTTGGTCGGGTTCGGCGTCGTGAAGAAGCGCCAGACCTGCTTGCCGTCAGCCGCGCTGTAGGCGGTGATGTAGCCGCGCACGCCAAACTCGGCGCCGCCATTGCCGATGATCACATTGCCCTTGATGACGCGCGGCGCGCCGGTGATCGTATAGGGCTTGGACTGGTCGACAGTGACCTGCTCCCACTTCTTCTCGCCGGTCTTGGTGTCGAGCGCGATGAGGCGGCCATCGATCGTACCGACAAACACCTTGCCCTGCCAGATCGCAACGCCGCGGTTCACGACATCGCAGCACGCCGAGACGCCGCGCGACTTGTCGACTTCCGGATCGAACTTCCACAGCCGCTCGCCGGTCTTGGCGTTGTAGGCATAGACCACCGACCAGGCCGACGTGACGTACATCACGCCGTCAATCACGATCGGCGTCGATTCCATGCCGCGATTGGTGTCGAGGTCCGACGACCATGCGAGGCCAAGATCCTTCACGTTCGTCGCATCGATCAGTTTCAGCGGCGAGTAGCGCTGTTCCGAATAGGTGCGGCCGTGGCTGATCCAGATATCCGGCCGGCGGTCAGCTGCGATGATAGCGGCGCCATCGACATCGGCGGCGGTGATCGCCTTCAACGGTGCATTCGACTCGCCGCACGCGGCCAGAGCCAGCAGGGCTACGCCACTCAGCAAAGCGCCAAACCGTTTCATGCAAACCTCCCTGCGTCCTGTCGTCGGACGTACCAAACCTTTTCACCACTCTTAACGCCGTTTGCAAAGCCTTCCGACGTCAAGGTTTCCTTGACACCATTTGCGTGTCAGGGTATTCTTGACATGGTGGAGGTGCGCTATGCCAAAGGAAAAACTGAAGGACAAATCGAAACTCTTCTGCTCGTTTTGCCGCAAGACGGCAAAGGAGGTCCCATCACTCATCGGCGGGCCCGGCGTGCACATCTGCGGCGACTGCGTGAAGACGTGCAACAGCATACTTGCCGGCCTTCCTTCCGACGGGTTTGCGGGATGGGATGCACTCGAGGATGAGAGTCTGCTCTCAAATCTCGAACGCTCTCAGTCCGCTTTCGAGGGTACGCGTCTGGTGCTGCAACAGCAGATCGACGTGTTGAGGCGTCGTGAGGTCAGCTGGCAGCGGATCGGCGATGCGCTCGGCGTTTCCCGGCAGGCCGCTTGGGAGCGGTTTGGCTAGCCTGCCCTGACCTGCGCCATGATCGCCAGCGGGCGAGACTCATTGTCGGTGAAGAACGCCATCCACTCTTCCGTGCCGTCATCGTGACGATGGATCATGTGCGGCGCGTGCGTAAATGCGACGCCGCGCTGCAACAGCTGCTGATGCGAGGCGCGCACGTCGGGCACACGGAAATAGAGGATCGACTCCGATGGTGCGCCGTCGCCCTCGGACAGGAACAGCCGCACCCCGCCGCAATCGAAGAAGGCGAGATTGCCGAACGAATAGAGATGCTTCAGCCCAAGGACGTCACCATACCAGGCGCGGGCAGCGGCGATATCGCTGACCGATCGCGCGATCTGTCCGATGGTCCCAAGCGAGACGTTAGCGTCCATGTCGATCTCCTGTCGGCTGAGCTGGCTGTCACGACTTATGCCTGTCCACGCGCGCAGCTCGGCGCGGCTGTTGAAGCCGAGCTTGGCGAGTGCGTTGGCGACGTGGAATTTTACGGCGTCCAGGCTGACGCCTTGCCGCTCGGCAATGTCGCGGTTGCCGAGACCGTGCCGGACGAACTCGACCACCCGCCATTCAGCTGGCGTCAGGATGTCATCATGGGGCGGACGTCCGCGTGTCATGCGGGTAGTTCTAGAGCAGCGGTGACGGAATTACCCTACCCGGCGCAAACGCACGTATCCGCTATCGGCGGTCAGGCGGTCAGGCGGTCAGGCGGTCTAGGTTCGCAAGAATATCCTCGAGATCACCATCACTCTCGCGCGTGGACACGACAGAGGCCGCGACCTGCTCGTCGACCAACGTTCCCAGCACGCGGCCGATGACCGTGAGCAAATCGCCCTGGTCGATCGGCTTCGACACATAGCCATTGAGGCCCAGCGCCAGCAGCCGTTCGCGATCGCCGGTCATGGCGTCTGCGGTAAGCGCGATGACAGGAATGTCGCGCCAGGGCTCATCCGATGCACGGATGCGGCCGATAGCTTCCGTACCGTCCATCACCGGCATGTGGACGTCGAGCAGCACGAGATCGAAAGGCTGGCGCGCAAGCGCATCGAGCGCCTCGCGACCATTGGCAGCCTCGGTGATCTCGGCGCCCTGCGGTTGCAGGAACATGCGGACGACCTGCCGGTTGATCGCGTTGTCGTCGGTGAGAAGGACACGCGCGCCGCGCAGTCGAACGGGCGCCGCCTTGCGCTGTTCGGGCATTTCGCTGGCCGTCATGCCGGCGGCGGGATCCGCAAGAAAAGTGAGGGTGAAAACCGAACCAAGGCCCGGCGTCGAACGGAGAATGATATCTCCGCCCATCATTCGCGCAAGGCGGCGCGAGATAGCAAGGCCGAGGCCGGTGCCGCCGAACCTGCGCGTCGTGGATCCGTCGGCCTGGCTGAACGCCTCGAACAGGCGCGCAGCGGTCGATATGTCCATGCCGATGCCGGTGTCGGAGACTTCGATAGTGACGCAGCTGCGGCCCCCAGCTGCGGCAGCAACGGAAATCGCGATTTCGATGCGGCCCTCGCGCGTGAACTTCACCGCGTTGGAGACGAGATTGGACACGCACTGACGCACGCGCACCGGATCATAGCGCAGGCACAATCCCGGCGGCAGTTTGTGGGTGAGGACGAGCTTGAGGTTCTTCTCTGCTGCGACCGGCATGAACAGAGCATGCACGTGCTGCACGGTGTGGACCGGGCCGGCATCGACGGGCGACACCTCCAGCTTTCCCGCTTCGATCTTCGACAGGTCGAGCACATCGTTGAGGATGGACATCAGGTTCGCGCCCGAGTCGCGGATGATCGTGACCATGCCGCGCGTCTGGTCGTCGAGATCAAGCGCGTCGAGCGCTTGCGCCATGCCGAGAACGCCGTTGAGAGGCGTGCGGATCTCGTGGCTCATATTGGCGAGGAATTCGCTCTTGGCGCGGGTTGCGGCTTCGGCTGCATCACGCGCGGCTTCGGCCTCGACGAGGCGGGCGGCGCGCTCCTTTGCCAGCGAGACCTGGAACGCCTCGACGCGCGCGGTCTGCTGGATCAGGTAGAATGTTGAGGCGGGCGACACCAGTAGCGTGATGACGATCGTTATCACCGGCGAATAGGTCAGGCCCGGCGTGGTGAAGAACACGCCGTTCAGCAGGTAGTCGACGGTAACGACAACCGTCAGGATGAGCAGCGAAAAGACAGCTGCCTTGCGGATTTGAGCGCCAAGCATCGGTTTTTGCCCCGGGACGCGTCAAGTTTTGACACAAATAGGTAAAGGCTTCGCGGTGGCATGTTCACGTTACGTCAGGCGGCGGCCTCAGCCTCGCGTCGCTGCGAGCAATTCCGCCTGCGCCGCCCCAAGCGCGCGGTCGATCGCGGCGTCCCATTCAACAGCAGTGCGCGCCTCCAGCGATCCGGCCGGCGAGGCCACCGAGCGGGAAGCGTTAACCACTCCGCCCTCGAGCATTGCGCCGCGTCTCACGAAACCGGCGACCGCATCACGCGCGCCTGCGCCCTGCGCGCCATAACCGGGAACCAGGAACAGCGCTTCGCCCGACGCTTCGCGCAGGCGATGGGCGTCTTCCGGCCCTGTAGCGCCGGCGACCAGCATCAGGCCCGACCAGCCACCCTTGCCCCGCAGCCGCGCGACCAGCGGTTGCAGCGCGCGCGCGACGTGCAGGTAGAGCGGATCGCCATCGATCAGCTTTGCCTGGAAATCCTTCGAGCCCGGATTAGACGTGCGCGCGAGAACCACCACGCCCTTGCCCTGTCTTTCAGCCACGGAAACGAACGGCTCGATCGTGTCGATCCCCATATAAGGATTCACCGTGATCGCATCGCACGGGCAGGTGGAGGCCTCTCCGAGATAGCCTTCCGCATAGCCCTCGGCCGTCGATCCGATATCGCCGCGCTTGGCATCGAGGATCACCATAAGTTCTGCCTTGCGCGCCGCCTCGCAGACCTGCTCCAGCGCCGCGAGACCTTTCGAGCCCCAGCGTTCGAACAGTCCGGCCTGCGGCTTCACGACGGCGACGCGGCCGGCACAACGCTCGATCAGGGCGACGCCCCATTTGGCGGCGGCGTCCGGGCCCGTGCCGAACAGCTGCGGCAGCAGCGATGGGTGCGGATCGATGCCGACACAGAGGGGTCCGTGTGTGCGCACACGGGTCATCAGGCGATCAGCGAAATTGGTCATCAGGGATGATTCACGCGGCAAAGGACTTTGACGATGGCGCGCGAATCCCTAAGCCGGTCCGCCTCCGCTGCATAGGAGGAGGATGAGATCGGACGCGCGTCGATGCCCGGGGCGATCAAACCCTGCGTATCGAGGAAGCGGCGGATCGAGTCGGGCGAGGCCGAATAGATGCGGCCCCGGCGCGGGCTCTCCGCCACGGTGACGCCAACGACAGCGCCATCGCGATCGAACACCGGTCCGCCGCTCATGCCGGACAGGGTGCCTTCGAGGCCCTCGGAGCGACCCTGCTCGGCCCAGGCCAGCACGGGTTCTTCCATCGCATAGCGGCCGCGCGTTACGAGGTTGGAGCGCGATTCCAGCGCCGAGTAAGCTTCGCCCGTCATTCCTTGCGGGAAACCGATATGGAAACCCGCCTCGCCCAGATGCAGTTCACGATCGAGATCGAGTTTAAGGGCAACAGGCGCGCGGTCGGTGATCAGCAGGGCGAGATCCGTATTGTCCGAGGTGCGCACTTCGTTGACGCGTACCATGCGGCCATTGCCGACGGCGAGGCCAACGCGGCTGCACCCATCGACGACATGGCGCGCGGTCAGCCAGGCGCCGGCCTCGTTGATGGCGAAGGCTGTGCCGATGCCGTCTTCGGCGTCGCCCACCTGAACCAGCACGCGCTCGTCGAACGGATGCGATTCCGGCAGCGCTTCGCCATCGGTCGCCGGCGCTGGCTTGCTGACGTCGGGGCGACGGATGGCGGGCGGCGGTGGCGGGGGGCGGGCGTCGGCGGTTTCCGTGGCGGGACGGAACGGGTCGTCGCGATCGCCAGAGCCGCTGGAAAACAGCGTCCCGACGATGACGGCCAGCACAACCGCATAGACCACCCAATCGGGGATTCTCATGCACGTCTCCGCGAGCCCCTAATATTCGTGTCCTGCGCCCAACTCACAAGCCCGCCGCCATGACCATCGCTGCAGAAACCTTGATCGCGGCGAGCACCAGGGCCGACCCCATCTCGTCCCGCTCGATGCGTTTCGGCAGGTCGCGCAGCAGCAGGTCCGCAATCCGAAAAGCCAGCAATTGCAAGAGGATGGCGACTACACCCCAGATCAGGATATTGTAGACCGAGGTCGCGGTCTCGAGGCAGGCCGACATTGGTATCGCCAGGCCAACGATCACGGCGGCTACGCTGATCCCGGCGGAAATATTTCCCTCCCTGATCAGCTTCATCTCTTTCATGGGCGTCAGCAGCACATGGACGATGCAGCCCGTGATCAGCAGCGCGAGCGTCACCCCAGCCTGCAGCAGGAATTCGGGGAAGCTCTTCACGAATGAGTCGATTGCTATGTCCACGCGCCGTATCTCCGTCCGCCGGTTCCCGGTTTGGCTTACACGGTTTGTCGCTTGTGGCGAACGATGCCGGGCGCAAGCCGAAATCGCTGCGGCATTCCGTATACGGCAAGTAATCGCGACGTCGAAATCTGCCTAAACTCTGTTTGACAAGGGGGGCGGATGGGACGCTCCTTTTGGTCAGCGGACGACTTAGAACCGCAAAACACAGGGAGTGTTGATGAAACGTCCAGTTTCACTTGTAGCGTCCCTAGTCTTGATGCTCGGGACATTTTCCGTATCGGCCTGCAGCGAAGCGCCCATCGGCAAGGAGCAGCTCGCCACGATCTGTGGCGAAAAAGCCAAGTCCTCGCTGGACTGTTCATGCTTCACGGACTCGCTGCAGACAAACCTGCCGCCGGAACAGTTCGCGAAGGTCGCGAAGGCGATCGACGAGAACCGGCGCTATACCGGATTCATTCCGGCCAACCTGAGCGATGACCCCGCCATCGGCGCCGGCATCGCGCAGGCTGAGACGAGCTGCAAAGCCTAGCCCGTTATCTCAGGACGGAGCGGCGTGTTGGGGACGACTAGATACCGAGGGCGGCAAGCACGCCTGCGGTGAGGGCCGCTAACGTCATGATCAGGGTCAGCGCGACCGCCACGACGCGTTGCGTCGAGGTCTTCTTCCTGACGCCCGGCGCCGCCTTCTCCTTGCGCGGCGCCAGCGTCCAGACGTTCGACAGGAAGCCGAGCGCCGAGACCGCCGCCACGATCGCCGCCGCGCGCGCACCACCGAGCAGCGCAGCGCCGGTCGCAATGCCCAGCAGCATCGCCTGCAGGCCTGCCGTCGCCGAAATCACGCGACGGATCATCCGGTCGGCCCGGCCGTGATCCAGACCGTCAAAAGCCGTGTTCGGCACGATCACCGCCGCTGTCCAGCCGCATGTCGCCGCGCCGCCGGCCGAAAGGGCCGCGACCGCCTGCAGGATTGAACTGAATTCCGCCATGGCGGGCTCCCCGGGGTTAGAATCATGCAGGTCTAGAGAGATTCGGGCACGGGGGCAGCGTCGCCGCCTTCCCCACCCCTGCCGTAGCCGCTATTGCCAGTACCTACGACCAAAAGCTTTTCAGGGGACGTACATGAGATTCTCGACCATCGCGGCCATTGTCGGGCTTGGATGCGCCGGGCTCGGCCTTGCGGCCTGTGTCGCGCAGAAGACGGAAGAGGCAAAGCCAGTGGCTGATGCGCGTTTTGACTATGCGGCGAATTTCACCTGCGAGGGCGGCTCGAAGCTCGACATCGTGTTCAGCGGCAATGACAGCCTGCTGGCGCGCATCGATGGCGGCGCGGCGATGACCCTGCCGATGGATCCGGGCGGCACGACGGGGCCGACCTGGAAGAACGAGACGGCGACCCTGGTGCTCGACGGTCCGGGCGCCACCTGGGCGATGGGCGGACCTGCCAAGCCCTGCACGTTCGAGGCGCGCTCGCTGCCGCCGCCGAAAGTGGACGGCGTGGTCAAGACGCTGGGCGCGGAAGACGCCGGCAAGCCGGTCGAGATCAAGGTCGGCGAGAAAATCGCCGTCGCGCTGTCGGGCGTGCCGACGGCTGGCTATGTGTGGGCGGCTTCTGCTCCCCCCGCATGGATCAAGGCCAGCGACGGTCCGGGCGGCGCGACATCGTCGGCGCAATTCCTGCCGGGCTTCACCGGCGGCAATCACTGGGAGGTTGTGATCTTCGAAGCCATCGCCGTCGGCGAAGGCGAGATCGTGCTGGCCCAGCGCCGTCCGTGGGAACCCGCAGCGGAGCCCGACGCCGCGACGTTCAAGTTCACGCTTAAGGCCAGCTGACGCAACCAATGCCGTCACGTCTTGTGGCTCTCGTCCTCGTCGCGTTTGTCACAGCTTGCGCGCCGAAACGGGAGACGCCGAATGCAGGCGACATCCGCGCCGCGCGTCAGGCCGCGCTCGCGTTCGATCAGCGCATGACGTCCGAGATCACCGCGCGCCTTGATCGCAATGAGGATCCGGTCGCGGTCTATCTCGGCTACGCCGACAATGTGCCGGGCTGGGGCAAAGACCTGAGCGACGCGGCCCAGCTCGACTTCAGCCGCACCGCGCTTAGCGTGCGTAACCCAGCCGATGCGCCCGATGCGTGGGAGCGCCAGCAGATGGAGCAGATGAGCTTCATGCTGGATGCGGGCGTCGATCCCGGCACGATGGAGATCGCCGAGATCGTCACCGAGAGCGACACAAAGGTCTTTCGCTGGATGCGCCCGATATTGATGACGGACAGCTGTCTCGCCTGCCATGGCGAGGCGATCGACCCGCGCGTGAAACTGCTTCTGGGACAGGAGTATCCACAGGACGAAGCCACGGGTTATTCCGCCGGCCAACTCGGCGGCGCCTACTCCGTGCGCAAGGTGCTGAGCGTCGCTGGCAAACCGCCGCCGCCCTATACGCCCCAGCCGATTGCGCCGCGCCTGCCGCCTGATCCGCGCCAGCCCGGCGATGCGCCGCTGGTGACGCCAGCGCCGTAGCAATATCTGCAAGCCCGCGCCCTCATGGTGAGCAGCCGCGAAGCGGCGTCCGTCGAACCACGAGAGCAATTAGCCCCTACGCTTTCGCGCCCTTCTTGCCGCCGCCATAGATCGGCGACGCCGATGCTGACGCTTCATCCAGCGGCCACCGCGCGCGCGCAGGTGTGTCGAGACCATCGACAAGGCCGAGGCGCAGGCGCTCGGCGCCGGCGAGTGCGATCATGGCGCCATTGTCGGTGCACCAGCGCAGGGGCGGCGCTGCAAAGCGGTAGCCGGCGCGATGCGCTTCCGCCTCCAGCCGCGTGCGCAACATCCTGTTGGCGGCGACGCCGCCCGCAACAACGAATGTGGTCGCATCAGATGTTTCCGAAGCGATGGCCATCGCGCGCGCGGACTTCGCAGACAGGATGTCGGCTACGGCCGCCTGGAAGCTGGCGCAGATGTCGGCGCGGCGTCTTAGCGTAAGTGGCTGTTCTTCGGCGGCGCGGCGCACCGCCGTCTTGAGGCCGGAAAAACTCATGTCGAGACCTGTCCGGTCCAGTAGCGGACGCGGCAGGTCGACGGCGCGGGCGTCACCCAACAGGGCTTCACGTTCAACGGCAGGTCCGCCCTGTCCAGAGAGACCGAGCAGTTTGGCGGTCTTGTCGAAGGCTTCGCCAACGGCGTCGTCGATGGTCGATCCCATGCGGTGATAACGCCCGACGCCCTCGACCAGCACGAACTGGCAATGGCCGCCCGAGACCAGCAGCAGCAGGTAGGGGAAAGCCACCTCGTCGCCGGGCGTGAGGCCAAGACGGGGACTAAGCGCATGACCTTCAAGGTGGTTCACCGCGATCAACGGCAGGCCGCGCGCCAGCGCGATCGCCTTGGCGGTCGACAGCCCCGCCATCACCCCGCCGATCAGGCCCGGGCCAGCGGTTGCTGCAACGCCGGACAGGCCAGCCCAGCCAACGCCCGCATCGTCCATCGCCATGCGAACCAGCGAATCCAGACGTTCGACATGGGCCCGCGCTGCAATTTCAGGAACCACCCCGCCATAGAGGGCGTGTTCTTCGGTCTGGCTGGCGACGTGCTCGGACAGGACTTCAGCGCGCCCGTTCTCCAGACGCACGACCGCCGCCGCGGTTTCATCGCAGCTGGTTTCGATCCCCAGGACAGTGACAGCGCCTTGCATCATTGCGGCGGCGCTTGTACGCCGCGAGCGAAGGATAAGCCAACCCCACACATGCCAAACCACCCATGACCGGCCAACGCATTCTCAGGATCGGCACGCGCGGCTCGCCGCTGGCGCTGGCGCAGGCGAACATGGTTGCCGTCATGGTCGCCGAGGCGAGCGGCGGCGGCGTGGCGACGACCCTCACCACCTTCACCACCACGGGCGACAAGATCCTCGACAAGCCGCTGCAGGATGCCGGCGGAAAAGGCCTGTTCACCAAGGAGCTGGACCGGGCCCAGGAGCTGAGCGAGATCGACCTCGCCGTGCATTCGCTCAAGGACGTCACGGTCACCTTGCCAGAGCATCTTTATCTCGCGGCTTTCCTCCCCCGTGAAGACGCCCGCGACTGCCTGATCGGGCCTGTCGACTCGATTGCCGAACTCCCGCACGGCGCCGTTGTGGGATCGTCCAGCCTGCGTCGGCAGGCGCAGCTTCTGGCCGCGCGGCCGGACCTCAAGGTTGTGACGTTCCGGGGCAATGTGCAGACGCGCCTGCGCAAGCTGGCCGAGGGCGAAGCGCAAGCCACGATCCTCGCCGCCGCCGGCCTGCGCCGTCTCGGCATGATCGACAAGGCGGTTGGCATTCTCTCCATCGACGAGATGCTGCCGGCGGGCGGCCAGGGCATTATCGGCGTGACGCTTCGCAACGATGCGCCGGACTGGCTGAAAGACCTCGCCGCAAAACTCGACAATGAAGATGCGCGTCTTGCCGCGGTGGCCGAGCGCGCCTTCCTGCGCAAGCTCGACGGCTCATGCCGCACGCCGATCGCAGCGCATTTCCGCCTGACGGAAGACGGTGCGGCCATGGCCGGCGAAGTGCTGGCGGACGACGGGTCGAAACGCTGGCGCGCCGAAGGCATCATCGAGGGTCGGCCGACGGTGTTCGACGCCGAGCTGCTGGCCAACGCGCTGGCGGACGATGTTGCGGCCGAGCGGGCTTTCGACCTCGGTGAAACAACGTCGCCCTGGCCAGAAGAACATGAGTTTGGGGAAGATCAGTGAGCCGACCGACACCCCGCGTTCTCGTCACGCGCAGCGAGCCCGGCGCATCGGAGACGGCCATTCGCTTGCGCCAGGCCGGGTTTGAACCCGTGGTTGAATCGCTGTTCGCCATTGCGCCGATCGATGTCACGATTCCAGCCTACGACGCGCTCGCTTTCACCAGCGCCAATGGCGTCCGCCGCTTTGCCATGCTGTCGCCGCGCCGGGATGCGCCAGTATTCTGTGTTGGCGAGCGCACGGCGCAGGAGGCACGCACGGTCGGCTATGCAAATGTCCTCTCCGCCAATGCGGCCGTTGGCGCGCTGTTCGACCTGATCACGCGCAAGCTCAGCCCGGGCGCCCGGCTGCTGCATGCCGGCAATGAAGATACGCGCGGCGATCTCGCCAGCCGCCTGACGGAATCGGGATTTCAAGCCAGCTTTCTGCCGATCTTCCGGGCGGTTCCTGTCGAGGCGCCGGGGCCGTTCCTGGCCGCGCAGCTCGCGGGTGAAGCGAAGTTCGAAGCCATTATGATCCACTCGCCGCGCGCCGCCAGCATTCTCGCTGGTTTCGCGGCCGGTATGACCAAGCAGGCGCCGCTTGCGGTTGCCGCGATTTCGCCCGCCGCCGCCGAGCCGCTGAGCGGATTTGCCGACCGGATCGAGATTGCTGCCGCGCCGGATAGCCCGGCGTTGTTTTCCGCGCTCGCTCGCTTGCTTTTCGGTTGAGGAATCGTGGCCGTCGCGCCTATCCTGCAGGGGTGGGGCTGAGCTTGCGACACAACGAGGGTGTGGGTCTATGACGGACTCCGCGCGCATCGAACCTGAACCGATCGATGCCGAATTCGAACCGGCCGAAAACGCGCCGCAGGTGCAGTCGCCGCGACAGGCTCGCCGACAGGCGCCGCCACGCATGCGCAGCCGTTCTGTCACATGGCGGCACCTGATCACGGCGAGCGTACTCTCGGCTGTGGCCGGCGGGACAGTCGCCATCATCGTCAGCAGCAACAGCTCCAACGCGCCGACCGGAACGCTGGCGCGTGAGATCGACAGCCTGACACAGGCTCTGGACGCGCTCGAAGCGCGAACGCAGCAGGCCGGCGTCGATGTGGTGTCGTTGCGGTCCCGGCTTGAAACTCAAAGCGAGCGGCTGAACCGCTCCGACAATACCGATGCCGCGCTACGCGCCGATCTCTCGACGCTGGGCAGCCAGGTAGCGGCGATCAGCGGCGCGGGTGATGGCGCACTTCCTGTTGGCGCCACCCCCAGCACGACGCCGCTCGGCATCTTGCTCGCACGTATCAACAAGCTGGAGCGGATTGTCGCCGATGCGACCTCCGCGCCTGAAACCACCCGCGAAGTGCAGCGCGCCGTCGCCGACCTGTCGCTGCAGGTCAACGAACTCGCGCTCGCGAACACGACCCTGACCAGCGCGTTCGACCGCCGCGAAGCCGCCCTTGCCGCTCTGGAAACGGGCATGCAACAGATGGCGGGGCAGCTTCCATCTGCGTCACGCCGAAGCGCTTTGCCGCTTGGGGCTATTGCCACTGTCGAAGCGCCGCAGCCGGTGATGAGCGCTGCTACGCGAGCCCAAACCATCCGCGCGCTGTCCGTACTGGAAGCAGCAGCACAGACCGACAAGGCTTTCACGACGGCTCACCGGACGCTGGCGGCCCTCGTGCCGGGCGATACAAGCCTGAGCGAGATCGCGCCGACGGCGGAATCCGGCGCGCCGTCGCTCGTGACCCTGCGCGCCATGTTCGATACCAACGCCACGCGCGCCATGCGCCATGCCGGCGAAGACAGCGACGATGGCTGGAACTGGATGCGTCAGGCTTTCGATGGCGTCGTGACGTTCGCGCCCACCTCCCTCGAAACCCAGACCGCCGGAACCCTGCGCACAGCCCGCCGGCAGCTCGACGTCGGCGACATAAGAGACGCCGTGACCGCCGTCTCGGGTCTCTCCGGCCGGTCAGGCGCCGACTTCACCGTCTGGCGGGACAAGGCCCTGAAACGCGCCGCTCTCGACGACGCCCTGGAAATGCTCAACGCCCGCCTCCTCGGCGCCGCCGCCTCCGCCACGCCGGCGCCGGGTCCAGGCCCGGGTTGAGCGCCCCATAGACCCATGACCGGCAAGGGAAAAATTCCCTTTGCCAAACCGCCGCCCTCCGAACTTGCTTTTTTAACCCCGTCCGGGTTATAGGCCCGCCTCTGGCCCCAAAGCCGGACGCTGCCTTAGCTCAGCTGGTAGAGCACCGCATTCGTAATTAGCGGGTCACCGCGAAATTCGCGAAGCCGCTCAATGAGTTGGACGAACCGTGGTTGGAACGAGTAGTGGATTAGTAGGGTACGCTGCCTTAGCTCAGCTGGTAGAGCACCGCATTCGTAATGCGGGGGTCAGGTGTTCAAGTCACCTAGGCAGCACCACTAAATCAAGGCTCTAGCCACTCTCTCCAACTTCTGAAAATCGCCTGGGCATCACCTGGGCATCACCGTGGCGGATTTGATATTCACAGAAACTGGAAGGTGGACGCCGTCTCCGGGCGTCTCACAGCGTTTCCGAAATTGGATTTGGAAGCCGCGCTCACTCGCTGAATGCAGCGATGGCTTCCTCAGAAGTTGAGCGCCGGCGTCGACCATCGGCAAATGCAGCAAGGTCAGCAGGGTCGTATCGGACGGCGCGATCGGTCGCGCGGATATACCGTGGCCCTCTGCCCGAGCAACGCATCTTGTCGAGCGTCGACTTGGAGAGCCCAAGGCGCGCAGCTGCCTCTCGCACATCCAGGAGCCGCTTTCCGTCATCGACCTTCGGCGCGGCAGATTCCAAAGTCCTTGGCGGACGCCCGCGCTTTCGTTGAGTGCCGGTCACGAAGTCGATCAGGCGACGGTCGATACCAACCGTCTCCGATTGGACCGGTGACGAGGTCGCTGCAATCCGCTCTCCCGGTTGAGTCGCGACCACCTGCGACGACGGCGACGTAGCCTGAGTAGCGGACTTCGCCGCAGGCGCGGCGAACAGATCGAGTTGGTCCTTGATGGCCAACGTCCTCTCTGCCTTCCTGCTATGCGCCCGCGACATCCGCTTTCATTCCTCTCGTCTGTCAATTCATCCACAGGCTGCCCGTCACAGCCAGCGCATTCATCCCTGAGCTGAAGATGCGGCGCTTCCGCCGCAAGCACGCCGACCGCGCGAGCAATGCCTGCCGCATATCAACCGTCATCGTTCCATTCTGGCTCGGACCTGGCTCATCATTCACCCGCGGATCGCACCAGATCGCCCTCATCAGATTCCCAGTCCGAGTCCTCTTCCGCGCTGGAGGCTCCACGAGATCGATCGGCCGCGTTGAACGCCGATCACGTTCTGACCTGCAAACCGTTCCAGCGCCGGACGCCAGGGTACGAGCTGCGAGGTTTGATCCCCGACGATGAGCGCCACCCTGCCCTGCGCGAGGTCGATGCGGCGCGTGTAGACCCCGGACACGGTCCCCGAACCAAGCCTCACCGGCATGCCGATCTCTCCGGCAAGGTTCTTTGCTGTCGTTCGGAGCTCATGCGCCCGCATGTCTTCGAGCGCTTGTCTCGAAAGCCGCTTGTCCGCCGCCCCCATCCAGCCCTGCTCGATCAGGAACAGACGCCGTTGCCGAAGCGCGGCTTCAAACTCCCGCGCCAGATGGCCTGCGCCATCAGGCGCCACCTCCAGACCGGCGAGCGCGCGGTCGAGATGCGTCGGTCCGGCCGCGGCGATCTGGTTGGTGAGCGGCATGTAGCTCTGCACACGCGGAGCCATCGGGGCGCGGACGAGACGCGCGCGCTCGTAGGTCAGAACACGATCCAGATGGTCTGGAGCGATGTCGAAAATGCCGTCCCTGCCCCGAGAGATCAGGCCAGCCCGACGCATTGCCTCCAGTCGCCTGATGTTGGCGGCGACAAGACCGTCAGGGACGTTCGCCTCCATCCGGGCGTGGATGTCAGCCGAGTAGAGGCCGCGGTTGAGGCGGGCCACACGCGCCACGGCCTCGTCTGACGGGCCGATGCGGGCCTCCTGGGGCTCGAAGGCAATCAGCGCGCCTTTTGGGGTGTCCTCCAGAACCGCAAGCGCGCCGGGTTCGCGGAAACGGGTATAGCGAAGTTCGCCACGCCCGTTCTCGATGATGGCGATGAGATTGTCCGCCCCGTCATCGGAATACCCCAGGCCGACAAGCCGACCGGATTCCTGACGGGTCACATCCGCAGCCAGAACCGGCATGCCGGTGAGGCCGCGTCCCTGGCGGGCGACGATGCGGGCGACCTCGTCACTGTCCGCCATCTGCCTGAGTTGGGCTGGCAGGTCCGAGGCAAGACGCCAGCTGCCATCCGGACCGACAGCGGCAAGTCCCCACCCTGACAAGGTATCGAGGCGGCGCAGGAGGTCGGTGTGGCGGAATGAGCTGCCGAGACCGCCCGGACCGTCGAGGGCGATGAGCTCCCGGTCGAGCCGGGTGAACGCGCGGGCGCCGATATCCCGGTCGCGCATCCGCTGAAGCTCCAGCGCCGGCCTCGGTCCCAGGATCCGGGTTGCGATCTCCTGCGCGTCTTCCCGGATCGCGACCGACATCACCTTGCCGGGAATGATCAGCTCCTTCCCGTCGGCGCGGATGCCCCGGACGAGTACATGGGTGTGGGGATTGTCGGTGTCCCAGTGATCCACCGCCAGCCATTGGAGACGCGTCCCGACATGGCGCTCGAGGCGCGCCATGGTCTCGCGGATGAACGGACGGAGCTCGCCGAGATCGGCGCCATCCTCCGCGCTGATGATGAGCCGGAAGTGACGCTTGTCCGCATGCCAGCCCTGCGTTGCTTCTCTCGCATCGAGAGAATTGCGGGACTGGTCATAGAAGGGCTCATCGCCGCCTTGTCGCTCGCGCGACAGGTATCCGATCGTTGCGTCAATGTGCTGCTCGGAAGACGGCTCCTGTCCGCGCGATGGCTCTCGCTGATCGCTGACTTCGGGCTGGTTAGGCCGAGCGGCGCCCTCCCGGCCGAGATAGGCGACATGGGCCCGGAGCGTCGTTCGCCTGCCCCGCGACATGGGCCACGAACCTGGCCTTCACCACGACACGACGCTGCGTGACGCGGACAGGTCGGGCGCGTGAGGCAGACCCCTTTGCGAAGTGAGCGCGGACCGCTGACTGTCCGATCGGCGCTCCGCCCTTCGGCTTTGAAGCGGGCGCACGTCGCACCGCTGCCCGCACCTGCTTCAGTGCAGGACGAACGTCGGGCGCTGAACGGCCGATGCGGATCTGGAATTCATTTTCGTCACGCTGCATGGCCTCAGCATCGCGCATCGAAGACGCGTGTCGACAGCTTACAATCGGTTCGAGAAATTGCGGCGGATCCGCCGCAAACGCCTCACGGATGTGAGGCGGTAATTCCTATGTGCAGACAGGCGGTTGGCGTCCCAACCGCCGCTCTATCTTAATCTTGCATTCCACTGCACCCACCCCTCCACCGCCCTCTCCCGCTTCACAACACTTCAGACCTCACACCATGGAGACTGCTCGTCGAACGTCATCGCACCTCCCTATGACGGAGACCCAATCAGACGAGAGCGACAAGCGCCGCTCTCGCCTGGCTCGTCAGATCAGCCCTCGCTTTCCCGGTCGGATCGCCGGCAAGGTGTAGCATGGCGTCCAACTCAACCCGGATCGCGCGCCGCTCCTCAGCGTCAGTTGTCGCCCGCAGTTCGGCGCGCAGCTCCTCGATGTGGCGCTCGATCGTGAAGGTCTTCGTGAACATCGTCGTCTCCTGTGTTTGAAGGACGATGTCGGCGGGCGGGCGTGATGGAGCGGGTCAAGGGATCGCGCCCAGGCGCGACCGCGCAGCGGCGATGGGGGTCACGATTTTTTTGGCTCTTCCGCCAAAAAAATGGTGGGGCCCCGTCGTCCCTTGAGGCGGTCCATCACGCCCGGCACACTGAAATGAACTGAGCAACCAATTCCCCTCCTGCACGAACCAAGAGACGACTTGCAGAGACAGTTGCGCACGCGCCGACCGTCAGGGCGGCCAGCAAAGAAGAAGGCTGCAAGGAGCCTGCGCACCGGGTCTATCCGGTGCTGCATGGCGGGAAGCGCCGTCGAGTGGCTGGCGGCGCGAAGCGCCCGCAGGGTCGTGCCCGAAGGAGCCGCGCAAGGCGCGGCGGGACCGAGCGTGACCGCCAGCCGCTCTCCGTCACCCTGCCTCCCGGTTGCTGAGCCCCAGACCCTCTCGCTGCCCAACAGCCGCCACCTAGGCGTGACGGGCATTTTCCGGATTTGTCAGAAATATGTATACGTAGTTCTGACCGGCTTAACTTCCAATTTGTCAGAAGCACGTATACATATTTCTGACAAAAGGACGGCTCCCATGCGTGGCCCCGGGCTCGATCTCAAGACTGCCATTGCCAGGCGCATGGCCGACCAGGCGCCTTTCGGTGTCTGGACGCCGGTGGATTTCATCGACCTCGGCACGCGCGACGCCGTTGATCAGGCGCTCCATCGCCTCACCCGCGCTGGCGATATCCGACGTATCGCGCGCGGTCTCTATGACAAGCCGGGCCTCAACTCCCTGACGGCCAAGACCACTAACCCCGATCCCCGCGCTATCGTCGATGCCCTGGCCCGCCGCGACAAGTACAGGATGATCGTCGATGGCATCACGGCGGCAAATGACCTGGGTCTTTCCGATGCGGTGCCGGCACGGATCGTGGTCCATACCGATGCGCGCCTGAAGCCGCTCGAACTTGGCAACCTCCGGATCGTCTTCCGGCTGACCGCGCCGAGCAAACTTTACTGGGCAGGCCGACCTGCCATGCGCGTCGTCCAGGCGCTTCATTGGCTGAAGGACAAATTGGCTGCCGACCGCTCCAGCGTGCAAAAACGCCTTGCCACGATCTTTGCCGATCCGAAGCATGGGCCGGCCATCCTCGCTGATCTTCGCGATGGGGTCGCGGCGCTGCCGGACTGGATGCGAATCTTTCTGAAGGACATGCTCGTCGTATCCTCGAATGGTTCGCCTGCCGGGGAACCGACACCCAAACGCCGCAAGGCCAAGGGCCAGGATGGGGGACGTGGATGACGCAGGGCTACGACACCTTTCTGGCGGCCGCCGCGAATGACCGCCGAGACGCCTTCATTGCCGCTGGTCGCAGGCTGGGCGCCGCCGAACAGAATATCGAGAAGGACTTCTGGGTGTGCTGGACGCTGGACGCCCTGTTCAACCGCCTGCCGGCTGGCGGTCCCCGACTGCTCTTCAAGGGCGGGACATCGCTGTCCAAGGCTTTCGGTCTGATCTCCCGCTTCTCCGAGGACATCGACGTGACTGTCTTCCGCGATGATCTCGGCGAAGGCGCGAGCGTCGAGCTCCTGGAGACGATGAGCGGCAGGAGACGCAAGGAGAAGCTGGAGGCGATCCGGGACGCCTGCCAGGCCTACATCGCAGGGCCGCTGCTTACCCAGCTCGCCAGCCTTCTGACCACGTCGCTCGCACAGGCAGGCATCGCCTCGGACGGCGCCCGCATCGAAATCGACGCAGCTGACGATGGGCGACAAACGCTGCTGCTCTGGTATCCCAGCGTGATGGCAGCGACCGATGGCTATGTCCGCCCGGCCGTGAAGATTGAATCCGGCGCAAAATCGGCGCTCGATCCGCACCATCCCGTCACGGTCAGGCCTTACGTCGCCGCCGAGGTGGACGGGATAGATCTCTCCGTTGCCAACGTCACCACCGTCGATGCAGAACGGACATTCTGGGACAAGGTCGTTATCCTTCACGGGCTTCGCCGCTGGTTCGAGACACGCGGGGAGCTGCGCGGCGGCGGCCAGCGTGTCTCGCGCCACTACTATGACCTTCATCGCCTGTTGGGCACAGACGTCGCAGCCAAAGCCCTGGCGGACGCGGATCTCGGCCGCGACTGCGTGCGACACGCCCGCATGTTCTTCAACAGCCCGGATCTTGATCTTGCATCGGCAGAGCCGGGGTCGTTCGTGCTGCGCCCAACGGATGCGATGCTGGTCCCCCTGCGGCGAGACTATGTCGCCATGACAGGTATGATCTTCGGCGACGCTCCCGCCTTCGATGCGGTCATTACGAGCATCGCCGAACTTGAGACCAGGCTGAACGCCACGCCGTAAGGCAGGCGTCCACCCGCGTGGGTTACTCACGCGCACGCGAGACTTATGGCTCCAGCGTGACCGTCTCCCTCACTCTGCGGCTTGGGCGGCATGATGTAACTCGCCGCTTTGGAGGCGAGCGAAGCGGCTTGAAAGATCGCACGGTTGTCGCCTTTGAGGACATCGAGCCACGCTCCGAGGTAGTCCGCATGGCGGACGGTCGGTGTCACCCCGAGTTCAGCGCACAGGAAAGCGGAGCAGAGCTCTGCGACCAGTTCCTCACGCGCATAAGCCTCACCGCCAAAACGACCCGAGAAATTGCGGTCGAGACGTGAGGCATGCCCTGTCCAGTGACCGAGTTCATGCAGCTTGGTCCGGTACCAGTTGATCGGCTCGAAGTACGCCTGCTGCGGTGGCACCTGGATGAAGTCGTGGCTGGGAGAATAGAACGCCATCTCACCACCGATCCGGATGTCGGCGCCAGTCGAAGCAATGACCGCTTCAACCTGCGGCAGGATTTCGGTGTGTCCCGGAAGCGGTCGTGCATCCGGATCGGCGGGCAGCCCCTCACACTGTTCGGCATGGAACACGGTGAAGCGCTTCAGGAAACCGACGCGGCGGGCGTCTTCGCCGGACGCGCTCGCCTTCTCTTGCTCGGCCTTCGGGACAAACGTGTCAGCGTAGACAACCATCGTCCCCTTCTCGCCCTTGCGCACATTGCCGCCGAGAGCGAGCGCCTGCTTGAAGGTGAGCCAGCGTTGCGAGGGTCTCCCCTGCTCGATCGCGGCGGACCAGAGCAGGAGAATGTTGATCCCGGAATAGGTGCGTCCGGTCGATGCGTTCTGGGGCAGACCAAGCGGCGTCCCTCCTGATGAAGACGCCCATGGCTGGACCCAGGGAAAGCGTCCCTGTTCGAGTTCTGCGATGATCCGGGCTGTGACGGCGTCGTGAAGCGATTGCGTGTTCGCGATGGCGGTCATGATGACCTCCTTGAGAATCTGGATTGTTGGGAGAGCGAGACAAGGCCGGCGGCTTGGCGCCGCCGGCCAGGCCGTCAGGCCGCGCGCTTGCGCTTCGGCTTCGGCGCTTCTTCGCCGACCATCACCGGTTCGGATTGTGCGTCCGCCTTCGGCTTGCCGCGCGCGAGGATCTCGACATCACCCAGGCCGGTCACCACGAACTCGATGGAGTAGCGGGTCTGGCCGCGCTCATCTTCCCAGGAACCAGGACGGATCTGGCCGACGAGGCGGAGGCGGGTGCCGACCTGAACGGCCTTCTCGATCAGTGCGACCTTGGCGGGCGCGAAGACGACAACGCGATGCCAGTACGTTTTCTCATTCCAGTCGCCAGACTCGGCCTTCCAGCGCTCGGACGTTGCGAGGGAGACGATGGCAAGCTTCTTGTCGCCTTTGAGCGGCTTGATCTCGAGCTTGCCGACATTGCCGATGAGTTCGAAGGACGCGCGGTCCATGATGGCTTTCCTTGTGATCCCGCGGGATCAGTCCCGCCGGGGTCGCGTTTGCGACGCCCCTCAGGAGCGGCCGGAAAGCAAGCGCAGCGGTGAACGCGCAAGGGGTTGGTGCGGCCTGCAGCGGCCCCTCTTCTCTTGGGGCCGCGAAGCCTCGGCCCCTTGAGCGGTCATGCGACGGACGCTTGATGGGCGGATAAAGCAAACGTGGCTCCGCCTGGGCTAACGGGTCAGGAGAACCGGCTCTATGTGCGTCCGAACGAAGCTAGCCTGACGCTCTGCAATGCGGCGCTGACCCAGATACATGGTTAGATTCTACGGAGCGCCTTCACCTATTCCTTCGGTCATGCAGCGCACCTCTCAGCCACGCGAATATTGGCAAAGCACAATGTAACTGGCCTCATGCCGAACACTATTCGGGCAAGACAGTGTTGCTGCGCGGATGACCGGAGCTCCGTCCACCCGCCGCCGCGAGAGGCCTTTCGATGATGTGCCGTTTGAATTCCTTGAGGGTCGCAATTTTTCTAGCGGTTGCCGCAACGGGCTTGGGAGCCTGCGGCCCGAACGGATCGCCGCGCGTGGGCGTCGCGTCGATCACTGAAGCAGCCGCGCGCGGAGCAAGCGCCGCATCGCGGACACGCGCGTGCGCAGTAGCCGGGGCGGAGGCGTTTGAGGTCCTTACGGAGCATGCCGCTGCCACGCCTCTTGCCGACCTCAACACTGAGTCTGAGGCTGCGGTCAGACTCGCCAAGACGTGCCAGAGCGGCTTGTCAGCAGATCAAGCATCAGAACTCGGTCAGATACTCCGCAAGGTTGGCGAGTTTTCCGCAAACCAGGATCGAGTGGAGTTGGCGTTGAATGCCGTGGAGGGCTATCGTGTCTTGGTATCCTCGCTCGTGCGGGGCCCCACCGATACGCCGCTAGGGGTCGCGCTCCTCGACTACGCTGGCTTTCGTTACCAAGCGAGCGTTTCGGCGCAGGCGCCGCTTTGGAGCGAAGCGAAACTCGCGATGGAGTTTGCCGACCAGAAATGGCGGACTATGTCGAGCAGTGTTTCGGACATCCAACTGCGTGCAGCCGTCGCATCGGATCTCGATGCCATGCGCCGAGCGATTGAACTATCGGATGCGCCAGGCGCGCAACGGGCCGCAACAAATGAGCTCGATCGCGTGGATGCTCTCGAGGCGCATTTCTCTCAGCACCCTGGGGGTTAAGGTGGCCAGAAATTATCTCGAAGGCGGCTGAACATGCGACTGAAGTATTAGCCTGAGCAAAATCGAGGGGCGCACCATGACCAACCACATGACACCAAGTCAGGCGGCACTCAGCAAGGTCCCTGCAGTCACGCTTGGATTCTGGATAATCAAGATCATCGCGACGACACTTGGCGAAACCGGCGGCGATACCGTCTCGATGACGATGAATATGGGCTATTTGGTCGGAACCGGGATATTCCTTTCGGCGCTCGTGGCGCTGGTCGCCCTGCAGATTCTCGCAAAGAAATTCAATGCCGCCATCTACTGGGCGACCATCGTCGCTTCGACGACCGCTGGCACCACAATGGCTGACTTCGCGGACCGCTCGCTTGGCGTCGGCTACGCAGGCGGATCGCTCATTCTGCTCACGCTTGTGCTGGCGTCCTTGGGCGCGTGGTACTGGTCGGAGCGTTCGATTTCGGTCGATACGGTCAACACGCCCAAGGTCGAGATCTTCTACTGGGTAACGATCACGTTTTCACAAACTCTGGGAACAGCGCTCGGTGATTGGACCGCGGACACGGGTCTCGGCTACATGGGCGGCGCGCTCGTCTTCGGCTCCTTGCTGGCAGTCGTCGCAGGTCTTTACTTCCGAACCCAAGTCTCGCGCGTTTTGCTTTTCTGGACAGCGTTCATTCTGACCCGACCGCTCGGTGCAACCGTCGGCGACTTCCTTGATAAGCCGATCGCCCAAGGCGGGCTCGCACTTAGCCGACCGGTGGCGACAGTGGTTCTTGGCGTGATTATGATCGCCCTCATTCTGCTCATTCCCCAGAGGCCAGGTCAGCATCCGGGGAAGAGCGTGACGCCAGGGTGACCAAGGATGTGAGGAGGCCGCACCGCGATCGGAGCAGCCCAGCGAGTACCTTCATCTGTGGCGTCGAAGGTGGTGGAGTATGCAATATCGCCTGGGTTCACCGCATCAGGTCGACGGGCAAGCGGACGCCCCGCCAAAATCTGCCGAGGTGAGAGCATGAGGATCGAAATGGATTCCTGGCAGTTCTGGGCCTTCCTGTCGGCAATCTTCGCCGCGTTGACGGCCATATTCGGGAAGATCGGCGTCGCGGGTATTGATTCGGACTTCGCCACTTTGATCCGAACGATCGTCATCCTTGGCGTCATCTCACTGGTGGTCGCCATCCGCGGCGCGGCGCAGCCGCTAGCAACGGTGTCGCAGCAGACCTGGATTTTCCTGGTGCTGTCTGGTCTCGCGACCGGAGCCTCGTGGCTCTGCTATTTTCGGGCGCTCAAACTCGGACAGGCATCGCAGGTGGCGCCCGTCGACAAGTTGAGCGTCGTGCTGGTTGCTATCATCGGGGTAATCGCACTCGGCGAGACGCTCACGCTGCGCGCCTGGACAGGCGTTGCCTTGGTCGCTGGCGGCGCAGCGTTGCTGGCGTTCAAGTGACCGCAGATGGCTCGCCAGAGCTTTGCATTGTTCAACACTGCATCGCGGGACAAGACGAGATTCGCTGAATCTTTCAAGAAAGGCGACGCGCGATGGCGTCAACATGGGTCTATCGGATGTGCCGTGGTCTAGAATTCGTGCGCGCACACGGAGTGCTGCTGGCAGCGGTTGTAATCATCTCTGGTGGGACACTGGCTTTCGTTGATATCGCAGGTGACATGCGCGAGGGGAGCGGGCTGCCCTTCGACACCTACATACTTCACACGCTGCATCCGGGCCCTGACCCCTCGGATCCTGTTGGACCTGCGTGGCTGTATCGGGCAATGGCCGATCTAACGTCTATGGGCAGCTTGGCGGTTCTGACGCTGATTGCCATAATCGCAGTGGGCTACCTTGTGCTGTGTCGACGGATGCTGCAGGCCATCGCGCTGATCGTTGGACTTGGCGGCGGACTCGCACTTAGCGAGAGCCTCAAGCAACTTTTCATGCGGACCCGACCGCCGGAGATTTATCGCGCATCGGAATCGCTGAACGCTAGTTTTCCAAGCGGTCACACGCTGATGGCAACGGTGTTTTACCTCACAATTGGCGTCATGCTTGCTGGAGCCCTGAAGCATCGTTTTCTAAGAGTTTATGTCCTGCTGGTTGGAATGTTGCTGGCCGTTATTGTGGGGATAACACGCGTCTATCTCGGCGTGCATTGGGCCAGTGACGTGCTTGCGGGGTGGAGCGTCGGCGCTGCCTGGGCCACGCTTTGCTGGCTGGTGGAGCGCACTATTCAGAATAGTCTCAAGCCCCTGGCATCTGCGGACAGCGACTAGCGAGCTGCGGCATAGCGAGCAGGCCCGATGTCGCTCAGCTCCGGTTTGGGGGCGCGGGCTCGTTTCCGAACTATCGGGATCGGGTCACAGCCAAGGCGCCTCGGCCAAGCTTCAGCGCGAGGGCCAGAACTAATCCGCCTTTTGCATTCCGGCCGTGAGGACCAAAAATAGCGCTGCGCGCCTGGATGGAATTGAGATCGTCGCAGGCAGCGCAGCGTTTTTAGCATTCAAACTGTGTGAGAAAGTCCGCTAGTTGCCGCCCTCCTCGCCTTCTTCTTCCGTATCGTCGGCGTCGTTTCCGTGCGCCTTGTCTTCCCTGGCTTCGCGCGCCTCGTCCGCCGCAGTTTCGACGATGTTCTCGATGACTTTTCCGTCGGCGGCGTCAACGCCGATCTCGTGCATCTTGCCGCTGCTTTCGATGTCGAACGAATAGCGAAGACCACTGCCGCCGCCCTCCTTCTCCAGTTCCCAATCCTTGACGGTTCCCGGCTGCGCGCGAAGGGCGATGACGCGCGCCGCGTCAACCGTGACCTTGGCCTGGGCGGCAAGCTTGGCGTCGCCATGGGACGTGGTCTGGCCGCTGGCTATGGCGGTTACTCCGACTCCGGCAACCGCCAGGCCGGCGGCAACAATTACGTTCCTGAGAGTTCTGGATGTCATGCAATCCTCCTGATCTGCGATGACCGAGATTGCGCTGCGGGGGTGTGGGCCAGGATTGTCGTCGGATTGGGGATCACCAATCGAGCCAGTTAGACTGGCCATTCGATCGCGACCCTGAGACCTGGCTGCGCATCCTCGAGCGACAGCCGGGCGCCGTGCAGTCGGGCGATCGAATTGACGATGCTCAGCCCGAGGCCGGCGCCCGGGGTCGAGCGGCTGCCGTCGAGCCGGACGAACGGTTCAAGCACGCGCACACGGTCCGCCTCGGGAATACCGGGTCCCTCATCCTCAACTGCGAGGCCGACGTACCCTGACCTTTTGTGAAGAGTGACGCGAATGGAGGAACCTGGCGGTGTGTGGCGGCTTGCGTTCTCGATGAGGTTCGCGAGCGCCTGGGAAATCAGATCGACGTCCCCGTTGACCTCGGTTGGCGGAAGCGGTCCAAGCGTCAGCGTGCGGCCGTTCTCTTCGATCTCGGCGCGATAGGCATCAGCGACACGCTCGATGACGTTGGCGAGATCGACCTGAGCAAATCGTGCCCGCACGCCGCCTGCGTCAATCTCAGCCAATCTCAGGATTGCCTGGAAGACCCGCAGGATATCATCGATACGGCCCTGGGCAGCCCGAATGCCTTCACGCGTGGTTGGGTCAGCCGAACTTGCGGCCGCGTCCAGATCCTGGCGCACATGGGCAAGGGGCGTGCGCAGATCGTGGGCAATGTCGGTTGAGACGCGCCGAATGTTCACGACCAGACTATCGATGCGTGCCACCATCTCGTTGACGCCCTGCCCGATGCGCCCGATTTCATCGCCACCAGTCTCCGGCGCCCTCGCGGCGAGGTTGCCGTGACCGACCTGGCTCATCGCGTGCGAGAGGGAGGCCATCCTGCGGGCCGTTCCAAGAGCCAGGAGAACGCCACCGCCTATCACCAGTATCAAAGTTGGGATCGCGACCCACACGAGCGCGTTGAGAACAGCCGCGCGAACACCTTCGGCGTTGTCGAGATCGTCGCCAATGGTCAGCATCGCGCCGCCCGGTGCGATCTCCGTGAGTGCCAGGAACTCGCCGGATTCCTCAGCTTCCTCGTGTGCGTCGCTAAATCTGAGCTTTGTCCACCCTAGCATCGGCTTTCCGACCGAGATGTTGCCGACAAGCATGGCTCCGGACTTGTCGATCAACCCGTATTCGACGGCGCCGGGGCTTTCCAGTCGCGTACGAATAGCTGCGATAGCGGCTGGCATGCCTTCAGTGCGAATTTCCTGCTGAAGCGAAGTCATTTCGAGTTGAATCCGCTCGCGGACCTCATGTTCGGCAGCCGTCTTGGTGGCGAGCCACACCGCTGCACCTGCGGCCAGAAACGCGACAACAAGCAGGACAGCATAGGCCGCCGACAAGCGGAAGCTGGTCGATCCAAGAAGGCGTTCAGTTCGCACGGACAACGTACCCTGCGCCGCGGACCGTATGGATGAGAGGCACGTCCCCTCCCCGATCGATCTTTGAACGGATGCGACTGATGTGCGATTCAACGATATTGGTGCCTGGATCGAAGTGGAACTCCCAGACCCGCTCCAGCAGCATTGTGCGGGTTACAATGCGACCACTGTTGAGCATAAGCTCCTCCAGCAACCGGAACTCACGCGGCTGCAGATCGATGACATGATCGCCGCGCTTGACGACGCGTCGCAGCCGATCAAGCGTCAGGTCAGCTACGCCCAGCGTCGTCTCCGCTTCACGGATCGGCGGCCGTCGCGCGAGAGCATTCACACGGGCATTGAGTTCCTCAAACGAAAATGGCTTCACCAGATAGTCGTCCGCGCCTCCTTCAAGGCCAGCAACCCGATCCTGGATGGCGTCCATGGCGCTCAACAGGAGGACAGGAGCTACGAACCCTGCCGCCCTCGCCGCCTTGACCATCGAGAGGCCGTCGAGCTGGGGCAGCATCCGGTCGACGATCGCGAGCTCGAAGTCTTCGTGCGTCAGGCGGAAAAGCCCGTCCTGGCCATCTGCCGACAGCTCGACCGACTGGCCTGTCTCGCGCAGCCCGCGCGCGACATAGGCTGCGGTCTTCGCATCGTCCTCGACAAGCAGAATGCGCATTGGACTTTACCTCGACCCGTCAGGTGTCGCCGATCGCCACCGTCGCCGCAACTGGCGCAGCTTTACGCCGGAATGCCAGGATCAACGCCGGAAGGATCAGAAGGGTCATGATTGTCGAGGTCGCCAGCCCGCCCAGGATCACAACCGCCATGGGCCCCTGAACCTCCCGTCCCGGCTTCGCCGGTCCCCAGGGCCAGCGGCAGAAGGCCTAATGCTGTCACCAGCGCCGTCATCAGAATGGGCGTCACGCGCTCGCGAGTCGCACGCAGTACAGTCGATAGGGCCCACGCCTCGCCTTCGATCTCAACGAGGTGATCCACATGCGAAATCAACAGGATCGAGTTGCGGGCAGCGATGCCGAACAACGTCACAAACCCGACCAGAGCGCCGAGCGACAGAATGCCTCCGGTCAGACCGACAGCCGCCACGCCACCCGCAAGTGCGAAAGGCGTACCGACAAGGATCAACGCTGCAGCGCGTCCGCCGCCGAAGGCGAGGATCAGCAGGGCGATCACGCCGATCGCCGCCACGCCCACATTGAGCATGATCTGCCTCACAGCAGCGGCCTGTCCCTCGGCAACGCCCGTATACTCCAGATAGACGCCTGGCGGCAGTTTTACCTGCTTTGCGATCGCCGCACGCGCCTTAGCGACCCAGCCTGTTATGTCCGGAACAGTCGGATTGACAGTCACCACTTGTCGGCGGCGTCCGCCATCGTGGAGAATGCTGGCCCGGCCTTCGCCTGACTTGAGATCGGCGACTTCGTTGAGTGATCCGCCGCCGGTCGTGCCCTGAACGACAAGGCTACCCGCAGCTTCTGGTGCGATGGTCTCATTGCTCGCCATGACGATCGCGACGTCGGAAATCCGCTGCCCGTCAGCGACCTGCGCCACTGTCTGACCCTGGAACTGTGTTTCCACGGCGTCATAGGCGTCAGCGGCGGACAAACCCTTTAGTCCGAGACGCGTCGGGTCGAGGTCTATTCGCAGCATCGGCGTTGCGGTGGGTGACTTCAACTGCACGTCGGCTGCGCCGGGCAATCCCTTCAAGGACTTTGACGATCCTGGAGCCGACCTGGTCAAGCGTATCGAGGTCCGGACCGTAGACGCCGATTGCGACCGAGGCTGTCTCGCCGGACAGTGACTCACCGATGCGGTCACCCAGGAAGGTCAGCGCCTCGGTCGAAACGCCCGGATAGGAATCCAACACAGCGCGAATCCGATTGAGAACCTCGTCCTCCTGCTTCCCGCTCACATCGCCGAGCTGAACGTGGAATTCGCTGCGGTTAGGCGGCCATGTGTCTTCACCCGCCGTCGCGCGCCCGATTTGCTGCTCGACGGTCGTGATGCCCGGGATATCGAGCAGATCCTTTGACACTTGCGTACCGATCTGACGCATCCAACCAAATGAGGCGCCGGGCGGTCCGTTGACCTGCAATACATAGTGGCGCTCACGAAAGGCGGGCAGAAGTTCGGAGCCGAAAAGAAAGAAGCCTCCGATGGTCAACGCGCCGGCCAGCACGGTCGCTGCAATCGCAAAGCCAGGCTTTGATGAAATCGAGCGTAGCAGCTTCTCATGCCCGCTCTTCAAGGCGATCAGCACGCCGAACTCCTCATGCACCCTCACATTGCGTAGCAACAGGAGCGCAAATGCCGGCGTCACCGTCAGCGCCACAGCGAGTGAGGCCATCGTCGCCAGCAGGAACGAGAAGGCAAGCGGGCTGAAGAAAGCCCCCTGCAAACCAGAGAGGAAAAGGATAGGAGCGACCGTCGCCGCCAGCACAAACGTGGCATAGACAATCGGCGCCCTCACCTCGATCGAGGCGGCGAGCACGGTTTCGGCAGCCGAGGTTCCTGGCGGTGCGAGCCGCAGGCGACGGATGATGTTCTCGACATCCACCACGGCGTCATCAATGACCACGCCCAAAGCCACCGCGAGGCCGCCGAGACTCATCGTGTTGATGGTCTGGCCCAGCGCGTCGAGCACGATCACTGCCGTGAGCAACGATAGCGGTATAGAGACAAACGCTACCAGCGCCACACGCGGGCTGCGCAGGAAGAAGAACAGCACCAGCACGATCAGGACCGCGCCGATCAGAAGATCCACCTCGATATGCCCGAGTGCGGTTTCGATGAACGTCGCCGGCCTGTGCATGGCCGGATAGATCTTTACGCCCCGGGCTTCGATTGCAGGGCGCAGATCCGCCAGGGCAGCCTCAACGGCGAGCGTCACCTTCAGTGTGTTTGCGCCGTACTGGCTCGCCAGGGTCAGCAGCGATCCAGGGCGTCCCATCACCAGCGTATCGCCGAACTGCGGCGCCGGCGCTTCGACCACGTCGGCGACGTCGCGCAACAGCACGGGCAAGCCACCGCCAGGGGCGATGCTGGCCTGCGACAGCGCATCGACCGTCACGGCTTGCCCGCGCGGCTCGACCAGGATGCGCTGGGCCGGCGTGTCGATGAAGCCACCGCCCCGCACGTCGGTGGCAGCGCGGACGGCGTTCGAGACATCGGCGAGGCTAAGGTTACGGGCGAGAAGGTCCTCGCGACGCACGCGCACCTCGAGACGCGTCGGTGATCCCCCGAAAATGTTTGCGCGGGCAACGCCGGGCACGGCGAGCAGGCGCGGCCTCACCGTCCATTCCACCAGGTCGCGTAACTGGATCTGCGTAAGCTTGTCCGACGTGAATCCGATCTTCAGCAAATCCATTGTCGACGAGGTCAGCGGGGAGACGACGGGCGAACGCACAACGGCCGGCAATCGCCCACCCGCTTGGGCGAGCTGCTCGGAGACAATCTGGCGCGCGCGATAAGGATCGGCGTCCTTCCCAAACGTCACGTTGATGACAGAAAGGCCCTGGATCGATTCGGACCGTACGGAGGCCACGCCATTGGCGCCGTTCAGCATCTCCTCGAGCGGGCGCGTGACCAGCACTTCAACCTGGTCGGCCGTGAGACCCGGCGCTTCGGTCTGGACGGTTGCCTGCGCCGGCACGAATTCCGGGAAGACGTCGTATTTGGCGCGCGTCACGGTGAGCGCGCCGAAGAGCGCGATCAGCAGAGCCGCCAGCAGAACCAGCCGGGGCCGCGCGAGAGAGTTTGCAACGATCGCGGACAGCATGCGCTACTCCGCCTCGACCGGGCCCTGTTCGGCCGCCAGCAGGGAGGCTGCGCCGTCGATCACGACCTGATCGCCCGCCGCGATCCCTTCAGAGATGAACCATCCGCCTGCAGTGACCCGCCCGGCGCCGACTTCGCGTCGCTCAAACGTGTTCTCGTCGGTCTTCACGTAGACCAGAACACTGCCGTCAGCCCGGATCAGCGCGCTCGCCGGAATGAAGAAGCCGGTTTCAGCGGCGCTGAGTTCGAGATCTGCCTGCAGCAGGCGGCCTGTCGGGAGAGTCGTAGCGGCATCGCCGCGAACCAGTCCGAGCAAACCCGTTGTCTGCAGTCGTGCGTCGGCCGCGGCGGCCTGCCCGATGAGCGCAACCGGGATCGGCGCCCCGCCCTTCTCGAGCCTGACACTGGCCCTGGTGATTTTTGTGCTGGCGCTCGGTGCATCGATACGCAGCAACACCGCCCGTCCGGCGGCAATGTCCGTCAGCAGTCGCGAGCGCTCCGCTTGGGACATTCGCTCCAGGCTTGCGCCCCATTCGAGACCAATGCGGCGTCCGGCCAGTTTGGCGCGAGCAGCGTCCGCCGCAGCTTGTGCCCGTGCCCCTTCGACTGAACGGGCGGATGCCGCCTGATCCTGCGCTGCGAGAGCAGCCAGGCGGTGGTATTCCTCTTGCGAGGCCGACGCGGCGGCCTCCGCGGCGCTGACTTCGGATTCGATCGCCGCCAATGGCCCCACGTCCATGACGCGTGCGAAACCTTCGGCGGTCTGCGGCGCGGTAGATGCAGCAAGCGCTTCAGCGCGGACGCCCATCCGGGCCTGCGTTTCGACGTCCATGTGAATGCCGTCAGCCGCCGGTTCCGCCGCAGCATCTGCCGTCAGTTCCGCAGCCGGCTGGCTGCAGCCAGCCACGACCAGCGCACAGGCGCTCAACATTAACATCGAAGCGCGCTTCATCGCCCGGTCTCCATAGCCTGCGGCGCGATCAAAAGTTCCGGGCCATCCAGAGGCCGCCGCAGCGCGTCCTCAAGGGCGGCATCGGCTGAATGAACCCGCCGCAGCGCATCGATCCCGGCGAGTTCCGACAGATACAGCCCAGCCTGTGCTGCAGCCCAGTCGACGCGGTCGATTGCGCCGTTCGCCAGCTCCTGGTCGGCCTGCGCTGCCACGCGCTTCGCCGTCTGGATGTCTACGTCTCTCACTCGCGCCAGCCCAGCCCGTGCCGCTTCCTGTTCGATCAACGCACCATCGATCGCCGCCTGGGCGCGCCCGATGACTGCTTCGAGGTGGATGCCGGCTTCGGCGCGACGGGCTTCGGCCGCAGCGATAGCGCCGCGGTTGAGATCGAAGGCGGGCAAGGCGAGGCCAACCGAGAATGGCAGCTTCACCAGCCCGCGCTCCCACGTATAGCCGGGCCCAATATGTATCTCCGGCCACTGCTTGGCGACTTCGCCGCGCAAGTCGGCTTCGGCCAGGTCGTAGGCCGCTGCGGCGCGCAGCACGTCGGCGCGAGCCAGAAGGGCCGTATCCCGCACCCCAGCCACATCGGTGGCCGCCGCCGTGGCCGCGTCGAAACCATTCCACGACAAAGTAACGCCTGTGATGCTAGCAGGCGCAACACCCAGCGCTTCGGCCAGTCCTATCTGCGCCGCCACCCGCCGCGCTTGCGCGTCCACCACCCGGCGCGCGTCGCCTGCCGCATCGGCACGGACGCGTTCGAGATCCGAGCGGATCGCCTCGCCGCCCTGGACGCGCCGCTCCAGCGCCACCACCTGTCTCGCCCGGACCTCCGCCAGCGCCTGGCCGATCTCGACTTCGCGCGTCGTCAGTATCTGTTCGGCCAGTCCGCGGAGGATCGCCATGCGTACGGTCCACACCGCCTCGGCATAGTCATAGCGTCCGACCATGGCGGCGAACCGTGCCGCGTCGATGCGTGTGGATTTGCGTGCGCCGAGGTCGAGCGGAATGTCGCTGGTGACACCATAGAGCCAGGGTGAGCTCTCGCTCGCCTGGCCGGCATACTCGGCAGTCAGCGTGAGCATCATTGGCGGCCCCACTTCCGCGGCGCGGGCAGCAGCATCGAGGCTAGCGACGTGAGCGCGGGCCTCGGCGATGGCCGGACTCGAGGGAAGGGAGGCGGCGAAAAGGCTCAGCCGATCCCAGCTGTCGCCCGACCATTGCGAGGATGGCGCGATGCGCTTTACGTCAGCGGCGGTCGCAACTGCGTCGAGCGACCGGCTCTGATAGGTCCGCGCAATCTGTGCGGGCGCGAGCGGCTTTGGCTCATAGGTGGCGCAGCCAGCAAGGATGGCCGCACAGCAGACTAAATGCAAAAGGCGGTGCGTCATGAAGGCTCAGACCAGGTGCGAGGTACGCACAATGACGCAAAATTCCTGCATGTGCTGTTACTTCAACATTGGGAATCGCCAACCCAGGGGCGCGCGGGTCAGGATTGGGAGTTCTTGCCGAACTGCGACGTGATCGAGAAGCCGCGACGGCAGTCTTTTCTCTTCTTGAGCGAATCGGGGAGACGCGCATGCAGGAAGGCTCGCTTGTGGCCGTCTTCTCCGACGGACTCGCATTGCTGACTGCATTACCGCGCGTTCTTCGAGTTCTCATCGCGCAGGCAAAGGCGTCCTACACAAGGGCGGCAGCGATGGCGGAGGTTCGACCTTACTCCGTCTTGAGGTAGTTCGGCTTGCGCTCCGTTTTGGCTGCTTGGGTCGTTTTTGCTTTTCTCTGATTGTGAGCAAGGTCTGGATGTGCACGAAGCCGGGCTCGCTGACTTTGCAGAGGCTGACAGATGCCCCGAGTGACCGCCCTGTCCTCGATAAGTTAGTGCCGGTGAGTGTGATGCAGATCCGGAAAATGTGGATGCTTGTGCGTTAGTGTCGCGTGCTTGTGCCGGTGTGAGTGGGGGTCGCCAGCTGGATCATGCGGGCCGTGGTCGTGTTGGTGGTGCTCGTCGTGGGTGTGGGCGTGTTCGTGTTCCATCGCTTCGTGCGCGTGATCGTGCTCGTGGCGCTCGGTCAGGTGCAGGTAGACGCCTAAGCCCATCAACAATGCAGCGGCGATGAACTGGTAGGTGAGAGGTTCGGCCAGGAAGACGACAGCAATGGTCGCCCCAATGAACGGCGCCGCTGAAAAGTAGGCGCCGGTGCGGGCTGTACCGAGATTGCGCAGCGCCAGGACGAACAGGATCAGACTGACGCCATAGCCGAGCAGGCCGACAGCGCCCGCTGCCAGCGATGTCCAGACCGACGGCAGTTGAGCGCCAAAAGCGATAGCCAGGCCAAGATTGACGGTCCCGGCGGCCAATCCCTTGATCATGGCGATCTGGATGGGATCCGATGCGGAAATCTGCCGGGTCAGGTTGTTGTCGATGCCCCAGCACAGACATGCCGCCGCAATGAACGCACCGCCGGTGTCGAAAGACAGGCCACTCCCCTGCCAGGATAATGCGATGGCGCCCGCGAGGATTGCGAACGCGCCGAGAATGACCCGCGGACCTGTGCTCTCGCGAAAGACGACCCAGGCGATGGCCATCGTCGCGAGACCTTCGATGTTCAGAAGCAGAGAAGCGGAGGCAGCCGTCGTGGAAGTTAGGCCGAGCATGAGCAACACTGGACCTGCGATACCGCCCGCGATCACGGCGCCCGCCAGCCACGGCACATCCTTCCGGCGCAATGGTGTTTCAGTAGCTGACTTGTCTCCGCGTATCGCGGTCAACAACAGCAGACCAATGCCAGAGCCGAGGTATAGCATGCCCGCGAGAAGCCACGGGCTGACGGACCCAAGGAGCCCCTTGGCGAGCGGTGTGCTGGCCCCGAAGAGAGCTGCCGAGGCTAGCGCCATCATGGCGCCTGTAGGGCGAATCCCTGCCATCACCTGAGCCAAACGACTGATGCCGCCATTCTAGTGAAGCGGCTTGAAATCTGGCCTTGCCTGCGCCGCAGGAACGTTTGCCACAATCCGTGCCTCGTTGCCCGCCCCCCCCGCCGGAACGAGTTCATAGAACCCGGTCAGCTTCACGCGAATGACAACCGGCGTGTCGCCCGCATTGCTGAACTGCCAGCCTTCAATCCCATCGAACGGCGCCGTCAGCGCACCCTTCTGGCTTGTCCCATAGTCCTGCTCGTAGGTTGCGACGGTCATTGATGCATTGGCGGCAGGAGTTGTGTGACCGTGGAAATCGAAGTGGATGTCGTCCTTCTTCGCCGCACCAATCGCTTCCCACTCGAAGACAAGCGTTGCGCCCTGCTTCATTCGCACCTTGTACTCAAGCTCTGATCCCTTGGCGCCGCCAAGGAAGTCCGTGAGCGGGATTTCAATGACATCAGACCGGAGCGGCGTATCGTAGATGCGCGCAAGCGGCGCGGTCGCGGAAGCGGTGTCGAGCTTCTTCTCTTCCGGCGCCCAG
>CAWARK010000012.1:0-56165 GCA_963784415.1 uncultured Alphaproteobacteria bacterium | reverse complement strand
ACCCTGTGAACCAAGGCTCGCGGAACGGCCGGCACGGCGCAACGCCTCGCACCCCACGCGCGAGGGGCTTTCCCCAACAATCCCGCAGCGTGTTGTCTCGTGGACGAAGCTGGTCCATTGGCTCGCCCCATGACGACGCCAGCAGGCAAGACAGCGATCATCGTTGGAGCAGGCCCCGCGGGGCTCGCCGCTGCCGAGCTGCTCGCCAGTGAAGGCTGGGCCGTCACGATTCACGAACGCATGCCCAACCCGGCGCGAAAATTCCTCCTTGCGGGTCGTGGTGGGCTGAACCTCACGCACTCCGAACCGCTCGACGCGTTTCTCGGACGTTATGGCGCCGCGCGCGACAAGCTCGAATCGGCCATCCGCGCCTTCACGCCAACCGACCTGCGCGCCTGGTGCGAAGCACTGGGCATCGAAACGTTCGTCGGCTCCAGCGGGCGCGTGTTTCCAAAACAGATGAAGGCCTCGCCCCTGCTCCGTGCCTGGCTCGCCCGGCTCGGCGCGCTTGGCGTGACACTCGCGCCGCGCTCGCACTGGACGGGGTGGCAAGGCGATGCGCTCGTCTTCGACACACCCGACGGCCAACGCATTGAACAGGCAGACGCCGCAATCTTCGCCCTGGGCGGCGCGAGCTGGCCCCGCCTCGGATCGGATGGCGCGTGGCAAGCGGCCTTCGCACAACGCGGCGCACGCATCACGCCGTTACGCCCGGCGAACTCGGGCTTTGTCGTTGGCTGGTCGAGCATCTTCCGCGACCGCTTTGCCGGCGAACCGATCAAGCGCGCCGGGTTCAGCTTCGCAGGCAATCACGTGCGGGGTGAAGCGATCATCTCCCGATACGGCATCGAGGGCGGCGCGATCTACGCGCTCGGCGCTCCGGTGCGCACGGCCATCGAAGCGAACAGCGAAGCCATCCTGGCGATAGACCTGATGCCCGACCTGCCCCTCGACGCGATCGCTTCGCGCCTGACCACGGAACGCAAGGATTCAACCGCCAACCGTCTGCGCAAGGCCGGCCTCTCACCTGCCGCCACCAGCCTGCTGCGTGAGGACGTGCGCGGCGCCGCCCTGCCCGCGACGCCACAGGAGCTGGCCGAACGCATCAAGGATCTGCGCATCCGTCTCGGCGGCGTCGCGGCCATCGACCGGGCGATCTCGACAGCGGGCGGCATCACCTGGGACAGCCTCAACGCCGACTATTCGCTGAAGGCCGACCCGCGCACATTCGTCGTCGGCGAAATGCTGGACTGGGAAGCGCCGACGGGCGGCTATCTCCTGCAAGCGTGCTTCGCCACAGGCCGCGCCGCAGCCCGTGGCGTGCTCGCGCGCGCCTAGAACGCGCCGGCCACAGTCAGCGTCAGGGTGCGTCCCGCGGTCGACGAGCGGAATTCATCGCCGAAGAAAGTGGGCGTGACGTACAGCCGGTCGGTTTCCTTCTCGACATCCAGCAGGTTCGCGCCTGTTACACGCACCAGCAACCCGCCGAGAAACGCCGTCGTCTCCACGAACAGGTCGATATTGGGATCCGTGGGTTCCGTCGTCTCCAGACGGTCCGCACGATATGCGGGAATCGGGCCAATGCTGTTGACCTTGCCCCCCCACGCCATCTTCATGGCGGGAATGTCCTGGCGAAATTCAGCCGCCCAATCGAATTCCTGCTCGCTCGAAATCTGCCGCTTCTGCAATGACAATGGATCGGTCACTTCCGAATCCTGCGCACCGACATTCAGCTTCAGGATGCCGCCGGCGACGCCCACGCTTTCAAGCGGCAGCGTCGCTTCAACGCGTCCACCCCAGCGCTTGCCGTCGCCGATATTCCCGACCGCCGTGCACTGCCCGGGTGTTCCCGCAGGCGTAGTACAGACAAAGCCCGGCGGCGGCACGACCGTGATGAAATCCTGTGTGTCCTGGATGTCGTCGTAGAAGCCCGTGAGCGAGATCGACCCGCGCGGCCCCAGCGCACGCTTCCACTGCACGCTGCCTTTCCACGTCTGCTCCGGCACGAGCAGCGGGTTACCGATATTGGCCGAGCTACTGATGGAGTTGAGACCGGTCGCGAAGTCGCCGAAGTCGAGCTGCGACACCTCGCGCAGGATCGAGAACCGCAGCTGGTCATCTGCGCTAGGCGTCCACGTCGCGACGGCGCGCGGTTTGGAATACGTGAAGTCGCGCTCGACGGACGTATCGCCCGATTGCGAGATCTTCGACGACTCGAAATTGAAGCCGGCTTCCAGCGTTAGCTGCGGGTTCATTCGCCAGACATCGTTGATGGATGCCTCCGCGCGATCTTCCTCAACCTTGGTCGACGCAATCGGAATACCAACGACGGGAGGCGCAAACGGCCCGCCGATCGGCCCGACGAGGCTCTCGCGATTGACACGGCGATAGTTGTACGCGCCCTCCAGCCCCAGCTCGATCGTGTGCTGCGTGTCGGGCTTGGTGGTCCACACGCCGCGCAGCACGTGCTCGCCCGCGCGGTTGTCGGAATTGTCGATCTGCTGTTTCTGCCCACCAAGCGCAGGGGCAAGGTTCTGCGTCAGCAGCTGTTGCGGGCGCCAGTTCACCAGCCGGTTCACGGTGATCAGCTTCACCGCATTCTGGCCGTCGAACTTGTGCTCATAGTCGCCGCCGAGATCGACGTACCAGATGTCCTTCTCGGTATAGTCGAGCGATATCGCGCCGGCAGGCCCACCAAGCAAGGGTACAGAAATGTTACCGGCCGCATTGGTCGTGAACAATCGCGGCAGAACGCGGAAGTTCGCATTCAGGGTGTCGCGCGGGCTGAGCGTCCAGTTGGCGGCGCCGGTGACCGTCAGCTCGTCGACCTGGTTCTGGTAGAATTCATCCTGCGTGCGCATGACCGTGCCCAGCGCATTGCGATAGGTCGACGCAACTTCCTCGCGCTCGCCCAGGCTGGTCGCCTGCACGCCGAGGCGGAAGCTGAAATTGTCAGTCTTCCAGGTGTGCGTGCCGCCGAGCTGTGCGCCGAGACGCCCCTGCTCGTAGCCACGCAGCGTCACGGCGAACGTGGTGGACTCCTTCATGCCGACCGCCGGCTTCAGGACCACGTTGGCAAGTTCGGTATAGCCGCGCACGTCGAGATCGCCCGCAGCCGACGCGCGGATCAGTTCGACGCGCAGCACGGAGCCGGCGGAGATGCGGCCAAGCTCGTCACGGATGCTGGTCTTCGATGACGGGCGCTGGCCGTCGATCAACACGTTGCCGGCGGTGGCGCCAAAGCCGCGAAGGTCAGCGCCTTCGTCCAGCGTGAATCCGGGAAGCTGGCGCACCATGTCTTCGGCGGTGACGGGATTGAACCGCGCAAAGAACGCCGGCTCGAACTGCTGCACGCCTTCAGGCGCGCTGGCAGGGGTGGCGGGCTTTTCGTCGTTTCCTGCGCGCGGGCGATGCCCGTCAGCGCCAACGCGCTTGCGGCAACCGCAAGTAGGCTGGTCAAGCGCCTCACGTCCGTCCCTCCCGTGTGCCGACGTGCTGCCCATGTGGGGCCGCCGGCGTTTCTTATGTGTGAATCCGAATCCGCAAACGGAGGGCATTTCTGCCCCAACTGCGGGACTTCTGTCTCACAATGGGCAAGAGATTGGGGATTACCCGGAAGGTCAACAAAAATCAGTCGCCGTGCCCGGTTCTCGCCTGGCATCTGATGCGTCCGCACAACAGCGTACAGCCCTAATAGTTCAGGATCGGCCGCAGCCAGCGTTCCGCCGTGGCGAGGTCCCAGCCCTTGCGCTTCGCATAGTCCTCAACCTGATCCTTCTCGATACGCCCGACTGCGAAGTAAACCGCATCGGGATGTGAAAAGTAGAGTCCCGAAACGCTCGCCGGCGGGTTCATCGCATAGCTTGAGGTGAGCTCTATGCCTG
Organism: uncultured Alphaproteobacteria bacterium; assembly: GCA_963784415.1. Lineage (GTDB taxonomy): Bacteria > Pseudomonadota > Alphaproteobacteria > Caulobacterales > Hyphomonadaceae > UBA7672. The sequence continues at coordinate 52,281 of CAWARK010000012.1, read as the reverse complement.
CCTTCGCTGTAGCATCGAGCAAATCGAACAGTGTCTTCTTCTCGGTGTGGTCAGGCTGAGAGGGATAACCGGGCGCCGGGCGGATGCCCTGATACTTCTCCGCGATCAGGTCTTCGCTTGTCAGACCCTCGTCAGCTGCATAGCCCCACAGCTCGCGCCGTACGCGTTCATGTAAGTACTCCGCAAACGCCTCGGCAAAACGATCCGCCAGCGCCTTCACGATGATCGACGAATAGTCGTCGCCCTTGTCGATGAACTCCTTGGCCTTTGCCATCTCGCCATGACCGGCCGTCACCGCGAAGCCGCCGATGTAGTCCGCGCCCTTCGGCGCCGAGAAGTCGGCCAGAGCAAGCTGCCCCTTCTCGTTCGTCTTCTCCATCTGCTGGCGCAGCGTGAAGAACCGTGCGCGTTCCGCCGTACGCGTCTCGTCTGTCCACACGACGACATCATCGCCATCGGCATTCGCCGGCCAGAAGCCGACAACGCCCTTCGCCGTGATCCACTGCTCGCCGATCATCTGCTGCAGCAGGCCCTGCGTATCCTTCCACAAGGACTGCGCCGCTTCGCCGACAACATCGTCCTCGAGGATCATCGGATAACGTCCGACCAGATCCCAGCTCGCGAAATACGGCGTCCAGTCGATGTAACGCGACAACGTCGCCAGATCGACTTCGACCTCGCGCGCGCCAATGAAGCTCGGCTTCGGCGCCTTGTAGTTCGACCAGTCGATCTTCGGCGCCATCGCCCGCGCCGCCTCCAGCGACACCCGCGCCTTCGCCTGCCCGCCCGAACGCGAGTCGCGGATCTTCTGGTACTTGTCCTTCATGTCGGCCCAGAACTTGTCGCGCGAGTCATCGCCGATCAGCTGGCTCACCACGCCGACCGCACGGCTTGCATCGAGCACGTGCACCACCGGCGCGTGCTTGAACATCGGTTCGATCTTGATGGCCGTGTGCGCCGGGCTCGTCGTCGCGCCACCGATCAGCAGCGGCTTGTGAATGCCGAGGCGCTGCATCTCGCTCGCGAAATACACCATCTCGTCCAGCGACGGCGTGATCAGGCCCGACAGCCCGATCATGTCCGCATTCTCGCGCTGCGCCGCCTCGAGGATTTTCTCCGCCGGCACCATCACGCCGAGGTCGATGACCTTGTAGCCGTTGCACTGCAGCACCACGCCGACAATGTTCTTGCCGATATCGTGCACGTCGCCCTTCACCGTCGCCATGATGACGACGCCGTTGGACTTGTCGGCCATGCCGGTGCGGAGCTTCTCCTCCTCCATGAACGGCATCAGGTGCGCCACCGCCGCCTTCATCACGCGCGCCGACTTCACCACCTGCGGGAGGAACATCTTGCCCGCACCGAACAGGTCGCCGACGATGTTCATCCCGTCCATCAGCGGACCTTCGATGACGTGCAGCGGCCGCTCCACCGTCAGCCGCGCTTCTTCCGTGTCTTCGACGATGAATTCCGTGATGCCGTTGACCAGCGCATGCGCCAGCCTGTCCTTCACCGGCTTCTCGCGCCAGCGCAGGTCCTTCTTCTGCACCTCGCCCTTCTGCCCGCGGAACTTCTCCGCGATCTCCAGCAGGCGGTCCGTCCCATCGGGCCGGCGATTGAGGATCACATCCTCCACCCGTTCGCGCAGCTCCGGATCGATGTTGTCGTAGATATCCAGCTGTCCCGCATTCACGATCGCCATGTCGAAGCCGAGCTTGATGGCGTGATACAGGAACACGGAGTGCATCGCCCGCCGCACCGGCTCATTACCCCGGAACGAGAACGACACGTTCGACAACCCGCCCGACGTCCGCGCGTAGGGGAGGTTTTCCTTGATCATCTTCACGCCCTCGAAGAAATCGACGGCATAGTTGTTGTGCTCGTCGATCCCCGTCGCGACGGCGAAGATGTTGGGATCGAAGATGATGTCTTCCGGTGGGAAGCCGATGCCGACCAGCAGCTCATAAGCCCGCTTCGAAATCTCGTATTTGCGCGCGGCCGTATCCGCCTGCCCCTGCTCGTCGAACGCCATCACGACAACAGCCGCGCCATAGCTCAACGCCTTGCGCGCCTGGTCGAGGAATTGCTTCTCGCCTTCCTTCATCGAGATCGAATTGACGATCGCCTTGCCCTGAACGTTCTTCAGCCCCTCCTCGATCACGTCCCACTTGGACGAGTCCACCATGATCGGAACCTTGGCGATATCCGGCTCCGCCGCGATGAGGCGCAGGAAGGTCCGCATCGCTGCCTTCGAATCCAGCAGCCCCTCGTCCATGTTCACGTCGATGATCTGCGCGCCGTTCTGCACCTGCTGACGCGCCACATCCACCGCCTCGGCGAAGTTGCCCTCGACGATCAGCTTCTTGAACGCCGCCGATCCGGTGACGTTCGTACGCTCGCCGATATTGATGAAGTTGGCCGTAGATTTGGTCATGGGATGCTGTTCGCAATACGCTAGTGAGGGGCCGGCACAGCGGCCGTGACTTCGATCTCGACCAGTATGCCTGGCCGCACAAGGCCCGCGACCTGCACCGTGGAGCGCACCGGCCGATTAGGCTGTGCATCGCTGCCATAATGGCGGCCATAAGCGCGCATCATGCCATCGAAATCCATGTTCCCGCCCGGTGTCGGCGCCGCGAGATAAACCGTCATCGCAACAACATCGCCCTCAGACTGCGCCCGCTTCCTTCAGCGACGCGGCGATCTTGCCGAACACATTCTCGGCCTGCGCTTCCGTGTCTTTGCCGAATGCGACCTCATCCGGAATGATCCCCGGCAAGCGGATGGTCGCATAGCCCGGCGGAATGATGATGTGTCTTGGCGTAAAACGCGGTCGGCGACGCATACTGCCGCTGGATCGCTCCAGCAGGGCTTTCGCGCGTCTCCACATCTGCGATGACGCAGCCGCCCAGCGAAAGCCCGGCAACAACCATTCCAAGAAGATACTTCATTCCGCCGCCTTCGTGCGTTGCAGCGCCGGCAAGCCATCAATGCTCTGCGCATTCTTCGTCAGCCGGCTCTCATGCCAGGCATCGAGCTCCATGTGATCGATATAGCGGCGCAGCTGATCGCGCTCGCCCTTGTATTCCATGAAAGGCACGGCCCAGCCGCAGCTGTCCTGCACCTGATGTATATCCGCAAAGATGATATCGCGCGCGCGCTCATGTCCCGGCGCGAACTTCGCGATCTCCTCCGCAAAGCCCGGATCGTTGAACTGCATCACCGACCCACGCCCATACAGCCGCATGATGTTCGGCGCGCCGTCATAGGCGCAGAACATGAAGGTGATCCGCCCGTTCTCGTTCACATGCGCCAGCGTCTCGGCGCCCGACCCGCCAAGGTCCGCATACGCCACGCGATTGGGCCCAATGATGCGGAAGCTGTCATAACCCTTCGGAGACAGGTTCACCCGCCCCGCATCCGACAGCGGCGCCGTCGCGACGAAGAACATCTTCTGCGCCTCGATGAAGGCGACATGCTTGTCGTTCAGCGCATCGTAGAACTTCGCCATCGTAGCCCCCTATGCCAACTCAAACGGCTCCAGCCCGGCCAGCCTCAGCGCATGCGGACGCTCCGGCGGCTGGCGCGGCTTCACGCCCTTCACCGACTCCGCCACATGCCGGATGTGATCCGGCGTCGTGCCACAGCAGCCGCCGAGAATGTTGACCAGGCCTTCTTTCGCCCAGCCCTCGACCGCGTGCGCGGTCTGGTGCGGCTGCTCGTCATACTGGCCCATCTCGTTCGGCAGGCCCGCATTGGGATAGGCCGCGACCAGCGTGTCCGCCACGCGCGCCATCTCGGCGATGAACGGACGCATCAGGTCCGCGCCCAGCGCACAGTTGAAGCCGACCGCGAACGGCTTCGCATGCTTCACCGAATTCCAGAACGCTTCCGTCGTCTGTCCCGACAGCGTGCGGCCCGAGCGATCCGTGATCGTGCCCGAAATCCAGATCGGCAGATGCTCGAGACCTTCGGCCTCGAGATCCATGATCGCCTTGATGGCCGCCTTGCAGTTCAGCGTGTCGGTGATCGTCTCGATCAGGTAGAGATCCACCCCGCCCTCGTTCAGCGCACGGATCTGGTCGCGATAGGCGTGATAGACTTCGTCGAAATCCACCAGCCGCGCGCCCGGATCGTTCACGTCCGACGACATCGACAGCATCTTGTTGAGCGGCCCGATCGAGCCCGCGAGGAAGCGCGGCTTCTCCGGCTCGCGCGCATTGAATTCATCGGCCACCTGCCGGCCGATGCGCGCGCCATCAAAGTTGATGTCCCACACCGCCTTGGCGTCGAGCTTGTAGTCGTCCTGCGCAATCGTCGTCGCGGAAAACGTGTTCGTCTCCGAGATGTCGGCGCCCGCTTCAAAATACATCGTGTGCAGTTGCGCCACGAGGTCCGGCCGCGTCAGGCACAGGATGTCGTTGTTGCCTTTCATCTGTCCGGGGTGCGTCGCAAAACGCTCGCCGCGATAATCGGCTTCGGTGAGGCCCATCTTCTGGAACATCACGCCCCACGATCCGTCGAGGATCAGGATGCGCTCTTTCGCAATCTGCTTCAGCTTGGCGATACGTTCGCTGCGGGCGCTCATTGTTGCCCTCCCTGGCGAGGCGGTGGAACAGAAACCGCGCCACTGGCGTGGAGCGGGAAGAATGGATTGTGCGCGATTTCCCAGAGATGGCCCTCCGGGTCCGCGAAGTGTCCGACATAGCCGCCCCATGACGTCTTGTGCGGCGCCTTCAGGCTGACGGCGCCCGCGGCGAGCACGCGCGCAAAGCCGGCATCGACCGTCGCCGCATCCGCGACATTCCACGCCAGCGTCTGGCGGCGGAAGCCACCGCCCTCGCCCGGCACGCCGGCATCTTCCGCCAGCATGTCGTTCGGAAACAGCGCCAGCACGACGCCATCCATGTCGTAGAAATGGATCGTCTCCTGCGACGCGCGTGACCGCTTCAGCCCCATCGCTTCGTAGAACGCAGCTGCTCGGGCGAGGTCCTCGACGCCAAGCGTGACGAGTGCAATGCGGATCGCGGGATCGCTCATGTCGCGTGCGCCTCCGGCTTGATGCCGAGCAAGCGGCACGTGGAGAGCGACAGGCCAGCCCGGTTCATCGTGTAGAAATGGAAATGATCGACGCCCTGCTCGGCCAGGCGCTGGCACAACTCGGCCGCGACATGCGCCGTCACGAGGTCGCGCGTCTCCGCATCGTTCTCGAGCCCTTCATACAGCGCCGCGATCCGCGCCGGGATCGCCGTGCCGCACAACGCCGCCATGCGCTTCAGGCCATTGAAGTTGGATTGCAGCATGACGCCCGGCACGATCGGCTGGTGAATGCCCGCCGCGCGCGCCGCGTCGAGGAACTTGAAGTACACGTCCGGATAGAAAAAGAACTGCGTGATCGCGCGCGTCGCGCCTGCATCGAACTTGCGCTTCAGGTTCTCGATCTCCGACGCCATCGACGGCGCATCGGGATGCACTTCCGGATAGCACCCGACCGAAATGTCGAAGTCCGCAATCTTGCGCGCGCCCGCGATCAGGTCATTGGCATAGGCATAGCCGCCCGGATGCGGCTCATAGCGCGTGCCGATGCCCGCCGTCGGATCGCCACGCAGCGCCACGACGCGCTTCACGCCCGCCTCCCAGTAGTCGCGCAACACCTGGTCGATGTCGTCCTTGCTCGCCGCAACGCAGGTGATGTGCCCGGCGGGATTGAGCGACGTCTCTTCCGCCATCTTCTTGACGATGCCGTGCGTGCGCTCGCGCGTGGAGCCGCCCGCGCCATACGTCACCGACACATAGGTTGGGTTCAGCGGCTCAAGCCGCTTCACGGAATCCCACAGCTTCGCTTCCATCTCCGGCGTCTTCGGCGGAAAGAATTCGAAGGAGACAGATGGCGTGTCTCTCATGCTGCAGTCCTCTTGTCCGTGCCTTCCCGCGCGGCCTTCTGGCTGTCAGCCGACCAGACCATCACGGATATGCCCTTCTCGCCTCCCGGCGCTGCGAACGTCTTTGCGGACCGCACGGCCAGCCCGGCCTTGTCGGCCCAGCGCGCCATGTCCTGCTCGCTCACGCCCAGATGGCGATGCGCATGCTCCGAGCGAAGATGCTCCTGCGTGTGCGGCGCAAATTCCACCACCACCAGACGCCCGCCCGGCTTCAGCACGCGCGCGGCTTCGTTCAGCGCACGGCCGGGATCGTCCAGGAAGTGCAGCACCTGATGGATGATCACCAGGTTTGCCGAATTGTCAGGATAGGGCGACGCCGTGGCGTCTCCATGCCGGACTGATGCGTTGGCGACGCTGGCTTCTTCCAGCTTGGAGCGCGCCACCGTCAGCATCTGGTGCGACAGGTCGATCCCCTCCACCCGCCGCGCATTCCCCGCGAACAGCGCCAGCATCCGGCCCGTGCCCGTGCCGAAATCCAGCACAACCTCAAACGGCCCCGCGCCCGCTGCGGCAAGAACCGCTTGCTCGATATCGTGATCGGAATAATGCAGCGCGCGCAGGCGATCCCAGTCATCCGCCACCCGCGAGAAATACGCCCCCCCCGCCGCCGCCCTCTCCCCCTTCACCTCGCGAAGCCGGTCGAGATCGCGGCGAAGCTCGGCATCCATGGGATCGACAACGGCATTCAGCGAATCGACCAGCTCGCGCGCCTGTCCCTCGGCAGGGAGGCGGTAGAACACCCACGCGCCTTCCGGCAGCCGCTCGACCAGTCCTGCGCCGGTCAGGAATTTGAGGTGGCGGGACAGTCTTGGCTGGCTCTGGTTCAGCACCTGTGCAAGCTCACCCACTGACAGCTCGCCGTGCGCCAGCAGGCTCAGAATGCGGGCCCGCGTAATCTCGCCGGCGGCCCGCAGCTGCGTCACTAGGTGGTTGAGGGTCACGGAAGCCATATAACGATATAAACATATCCTTATATGAACTCAAGAGGCGCGTCTTGAAGCGTCCCGCCCTAGTGTCGCCATGGCCCAAGTTATGCTGCCCTTAAGCAACAAGTCCAAAAAGGTAAGTCAACGGATGTTGACCTGACCCCTACGGAAACACATATCGACCGAAGTGCTGGGAGCGCCTCACGATGAATATCAAATTGGCGATGCTGCCGGCGGCGGCTTCGATGTTCGCTGCGGTCAGCCTCTCTGGCTGCATGACCGCCGGGCCCGACCCGCAAGACCCGTATGAAGAGTTCAACCGCCAGATGTTCGCCTTCAACGAAGGCCTCGACAAGGCGGTGATCGAGCCGGTCGCCTATGGTTATCGCGCTGTGACGAACGAGCCGGTGCGCGAGGGCGTCGGCAACTTCACCAACAACCTCAACGAGCCGCTGACCTTCGTGAACCATGTGCTGCAGGGCAAGCTTCCGGACGCCGGCGCGACGTTCGGACGTTTCGTGCTCAATACGACCATTGGCATCGCCGGCGTCTTCGATCCTGCCTCGAGCCTCGGCATCGTTCGCACCAAGGAAGATTTCGGCCAGACGCTCGGAACGTGGGGCGTGCAGCCCGGCCCGTTCCTTGTCCTGCCCCTCGTCGGTCCGACCAACGGGCGTGACGTTGTCGGCATGGGCGGCGACCTCGCGCTCAATCCGCTCAACTATCCCGAATTCAAGAATGACGATTCGATCCGCCTCGGCATAGCCGTGCTCGGCGGCATCAATGCGCGCGAGGGGGCGATCGAGACTGTGGACGAACTCCGCAACCAGATCGACCCGTATACGACACTCAGGCGTTTGTATGGCCGCACAAGGGCCGCAGACATTGGAATTCCTTACACTGAACCGAATGGCGCCCAAGAAGTGCCTGACGACGAACTAGACTTCTGATCGGAACGTGGAGACTCCCCCATGAAACTCAAGAGCATGCTCACAGCTGCCATTCTTGTCGCCGCAACAGCTCCCGCTGCGTTCGCAGACAAGAAATCCGAAGCGTATGTGATGGCCAATGCCAACAGCGTCCTTTCGGTGCTCAATGATCGCACGCTGACGACAGAGGCGCGCGAAAAGAAGTTCGGCGAGTTCATGAACAAGTTCGCCAACATGCCGTCGATTGCGCGTCGCGTGATCGGCTCGAACGCCCAGTCGCTCTCCGATCAGGACTTCAGCCGCTACTACAAGGCGTTCGAGACATACGCCCTGGAAGTCTACCAGGTTCACTTCGACGATTTCCGCGGCGCGCAACTGCGCGTCACAGGTTCAACCGACAACGGCCCGCAACGCTCGATCGTCGAATCCGTCATCAAGAGCTCGACCACCGGCAAGGACACCAAGGTCTATTGGGACGTCCTGCTCGGCAAGGACGGGACGTCGTATCGCGTGCGCGACGTGGGTATCGAGCTTGCCGGCTCGACCCTGTGGCTGGCCCAGGAACAGGCCGCCCAGTTCATCAACTATCTCGACCGCAACAACGGCAATATCGATAAGCTGATCGGGCGCATCAACGTCCTGCTGGCTGATATGGATGCCCGCAAGAAGGACGGTCGCGGCTCGGCCTACAAGGGCTGAGCCGACGGCTTTGCTGCCCCACTGGGCTCCCCTGCTCGCGTCCTCGTGACTGCATGACGCTGCAATGCGTACTCGACAGTTTCCAATAGCCTTCCTAGAAGCCTTTCCAACCGCCGGGCGCACCGCCCGAGCATAGGGAGAATTGTCCATGATCCGTCGTCTGATCGCCGCGACCGCCTTCGTTGTGGCCCTGTCGCCCGTCGCGCTTGCGCAAGACGCGCCGAAATTCTCGGTCAAGACCTCGACCATCGCCTCCATCCTCGAGAACCCGGATGCCAAAGCCGCGTTCGTCAAAGTGATGCCGGAAGTTGCCGCCTCCGAGCAGCTCGACGCGGTCAAGGAAATGACCATCGACGCCGTCAAAGGCATGGCGCCGCAATACTTCCCGGACGACAAAGTCGCCGAACTCGACGCGGAACTCGCGAAGGTCAAATAACCTCGCGGCTAACCCCGAGAATCACTGAAGAACGGCGCGATCATTAACGATCGCGCCGTTTCTATTCAGAGTTGGCAGATTACTGCGTCAACTCGGCACGTAACCGGAACTGACGAGTGCTTCGCACGTCTACGCTGCAGTACGTTAGGAAGCACATGTCGGAAGCATCGGAAAATCCCCGCCCACGCATCGTGATGTGGACCCGCAAGTTCGGCGTCCCGCTGCGCGAAACCTTTCAGGTCGACATGAACGATGAGCTCTGACGAGTTCATCGACCTGCTCGCTTCGGCAGACCAGCGTATGAGCCAGTCCCGCGGCAACGGCGGCCAGTCCGAAGGCGCCTGACCTACTTGCCGGAACTATCCGTCGGCGCGATCCGGCCACGTGGCTCCTCGACCTTCCAGATCAGCACGACCAGCGCCGCGCTCATCGAAACGATGGTCGCCCAGAACGACGACTTGATACCCCCACACCAATAACCAGCCCGGCGCCAAGCAATGGCGCGAGCGATCCCATGACACCCTCCGCCGTGTTGGAAAGCGCCATGCGCATCGGCACGTCGTGCGGGTGGCCGTATTCGAGGACGATGTTGGTGGTCGACATCTGGAAGCCCGACTGCGCCGCGCCGATCACGAAGAACGACAGCGCGTATGTCACCAGCGAGTCCGAGAACAGCAGTCCCGCCACGCCGATGATGTTCAGCGCAGTCGAGATCACGAAGGTCGAGCGGAACCCGTGATGATCGGACAGATAGCCCCAGATCAGGTTCGAGACCGTGTCCGCGCCCATATACGCGAACGACAGGATAGCCAGTGTCGCGCCGAACTGTTCCGGCTGCGCCTCCGCCGAAATGCCGAGCGCGAAGGTCGCATAGAGAAAGAAGAACGGCTGACCGATGCGCGATCCCATCACCAGCGTGCGCGCCAGCATGAACCACGCAAAACCCTTGTCGTCGCGGATCAGCGACGGGAAAGTCCTTCATCCGTCGCGCAACGATTTGCGCTCGCGCACCGTCGGCGGTTCCGGCTCGCGCATGAGGATCTGCAGCGCCGACAGTCCGAGGCTGGTCAGCACGAAAGCGAGAAAGAACGTCGTCGCATAACCATTGCCCCACACATGGTTCGCCACCAGCCACGAACCGGCGAAGTACGACAGCAGCGCCGCGATGAACCCGCCGGTGACATTCCGCCAGGCCTGCAATCGCCCGCGCAGCCGGATCGGAATCACCTTCGCCAGCAACAACTGGAACGCCACGCGCTGCGGCCCCTGGAAGAAGCCGAGCAGGAACAGGAAAAAGCAGCGCGAAGCGCGAGCGCCCATCGGCCCGACCAGGAACCAGCCCGAAATCGCCAGCCCGAGAATCTGAGCGCGCATCAGCAGCCCAAGCATCACCGAAACGGGCAGGATCTTCTTGCGATGCTCGATCTGCGCGGCCCCGATGATCGGCGACACGATCCCGCCGAGCTGCTGGAGGCTCGAGCCGATGCCGACCCAGAAATCCGATCCCGAGATCGAGTGCAGGTAGGCCGGCACGAATGTCGGCGTGTTGACCAGCCGGAACCCGGTCATCCCCAGCATGCCGTGCACATAATGGCCGGCATAGTTCCGCTTCAGATTGTCCTCGACGAACTGGTCGTAGGCTGCGTCCGCCTCGACAACAGCGCTCGATCCGCGCTTTCCGCTTTCGGAGGTATCCGCCAAGGCCATCGCCCTTCCCGCAGGCAAGACCCTGCGAAGGCGGGGGGATGCCGAGACTTAGTACTAGGCCTGCATCGCGCTCTGTTGAAGTGCGGCGCGTTGCAGCGAGCGACAATTCCGGTGCAGTGTCCGCCCGGCAACCCAGCCGATTGGGCCAGTCTTTGGGACGGAACCTGTACATGAAACGCCTGCTTCTCGCTCTGGCCGCCAGCGCCTGTTTCGTCACGCCCGCTTTCGGCCAGGCCGCTCCCAAGCCCACACCCGAACAGCTCGCGAAGACCTACGAGGAAGACCAGCTGAGCCTCGAGAAGTGCGGCGTTCCCCGCAACGCGGCCGATGACTATCGCCCGACCCCACTCATGTCTGACCAGACCCGCGCGCCGCGCATCACCTCGACCCAGAAATTCCACGTCGAGACGGTCGCGACCGGTCTGCCCAACGCCTGGGGCATGGCCTTCCTGCCCTCGGGCAACATCATCGTCACGATCCGTGGTTCGGGCCTTCGCATCATCAAGCCCGATGGCAAGGTCTCCGAGACGCTCACCGGTTCGCCCTTCATCAAATCGTCCATCCCGCTGTTCGGCATGCACGACGTCATTCTCGACAAGGATTTCGCGAAGAACCGCACGATCTATCTTGCTTACGTCTCGACGCCCGCTGGCGGCGGCAACACGGGCTACATCGCGAAAGCAAAACTTTCCGCCGACGAACAGTCGATCACCGACCTGCACGTGCTGAAGCAGGAAGGCGCGATGGTGCCCCGCCGCATCCTGCAGGCCAAGGACGGCTCGCTCTTCGTCATCACCGCCGACATCCTGACGCCCTATGTCAGCGCACGCGCGCCCAAGAGCCCGAACGGGAAGGTGCTGCACATCAACACCGACGGCACGTCGCCGAAGAGCAATCCGTACCTCTCCGATGAAACCGCCGATCCCACCGTCTATGCGGTCGGCGTGCGCGATCCGCAGGGCATGGTCTTCAAGCCCGGCACGCAGGACATCTGGATCATCGAGAACGAGCCCCGCGGCGGCGACGAACTGAACCGCATCCAGAAGGGCAAGGACTACGGCTTTCCGACCATCAGCTATGGCCGTGACAATGACGGCAAGCTGCTGAACAACGGCCTCACCAAGCAGGACGGCCTCGAACAGCCCGTCTATTTCTGGACGCCGTCGGTCGCCTTCTCCGGCATGACCTGGCTCACCGGAAACAAGTATCCGGGCTGGAAGAACTCGATCTTCATGGGCGGCCTCTCCGGCCAGCAGCTCGTGCGTGTCGAGATGAACGCCGCCGGCCGCGTCATCGGCGAAGAGAAACTCCTCCGCGACCGCTGCCAGCGCTTCCGCGATGTACGCCAGGGACCCGACGGCCTGCTCTACGTGCTGACGGACGCGCCTGCTGGCGAGCTGCTACGGATCGCGCCGAACTGATCTGAAACAGGGGCTGGTCTAAGCCGCCAGCCCCAACGCCTTGCGCATCGCCTCGACCGCCGCATCGAACGCCAGCATCGTAGACGCATGACGCGGCGGATAATCCTTCACCGGCGCCAGATGCCGCAGCTCCCAGAACTCGCCACCGGGAGGCTCCGCGCCATCCTTGAGCATCGCACGCAACGCCTCACGCGCCGCCTCGATCTCTTCCAGCGAGCGTCCGATCGCATGTTGTGACAGGATCGCTGTCGCCGCCTGCCCCAGCGCGCACGCCTTGGGGTCCACCGCGATCTCGACGATGCGCCCGTCCGCATCCAGCTTCACATCCACCTGCACAGTCGAGCCGCACACGCGCGACACCTTCAGCGACGAGCCCTGCGCATCGGCCAGCCGCCCGGCATGCGGAATATCCGCCGCCAGTTCCAGAACGCGATTGTGGTAAAGCTCACCGAACATGAGGCTTAGATCGGCCCTAACGCGCCGCCAATCAAGGGCGCAGCCCTACTCCGCCATCACCGGCGGGGTCAGTTCCTTGGTCCACGCCTTGGGCTTTTCGGAGAACAGCGCGGCCCCCGTCGCCCGTGCACCCGTCACCAGCGACTTGCGGCGCGCGTCCAGCACTTCGCGGAATCCCATCGGCCGCTCGCGCCAGCCCTTGGCGCCCGCCATCACGACTTCGATGTCCTGCACCTCGCCCAGCAGTTCCGCCAGATCGCGCACGCCCGCCACCCGCTTGTCGAGCGCATCGGGAAACTGCTGCCGCATAAGCCGTGCCTGCAGCGCGTGATACTTCGCCTGCTTGCGCCACTCGTGCAGCAACTCCGGCGCTTCTGTCTCCAGTGCATCGTGCATGGCGAGTCGCGCCAGCCGATACGTCTCACCCAACGCCCCGGCGAGATCAGCGCGCACGCCCGCCTCCATCGCGGGCACAAGATCGTCCCCGCGCTTGTCCAGACCATCGATGAACAGCTTGATCGTATCTTCGGCTTCCACCGTGCGCCGGCTGCGCAGGAAGCGCTCTTCGAGCTTGCGTGTCGCATCGCTGCCGATCCGCGAGGCGAGGAATGGCCGCAACGTATCCAGCGCCTCGATCCGCGCGCCTGCATCGCGAAGCTCCGACAGCAGCCGCGCCTGATCGCGCCACCAGCGGTTCTCGCGCCGGAAAGCCTTGCCGCCCATCAACGGCTTGGCCAGACGCAACGCCGCACGGATGCGCTTGCACCGCACGCGAGCCTTGTGAGCGAACGCTGCCTGCTCCTGCCCCGCCTCGGCGCATTCGGCTGACAGCTTCTGCACCTGTTCGCGGATAACGCGCGTCAGGCCCTCGCCGGGCGACTCATGGGGCGCGAGAACAAAACTCACCAGCCGCGCCTCAATGGCTCTTCGATTTCTTGTCGTCGTAGTTCTTGTTCGGGTCGCGCATGTGCAGGCGCACGTAGTGCGCCTCGGCGCGGGGCTGGTTCGGCCAGAACCGCACCGTCCACGAATGAACGTTGTCGCCTTCCGAATAGACCCGCTCGCATTCGAGGTTCGGCACGGCGGTGGCTTCCGGCCGGTTGCCGTCCTTGCAGGCAAAGCCATCCGCCTCGAACACCTTGCGCGCCTCGATTTCCTGCCCGCCACGCCACGTCCGGCCGACGGACTGGCGGAAGTCCTGGTCGACCGAGCCCTCGGCGTCGCGATCCCAGAAACCGAAATTGGTGCCGGCCGGTCCCGGCCCTTGGGGCGGACGCGGCCCGCCCGTCTGGATCGTGTTCGTCGCACACGCGGCGAGCGCCAGCGCCATCACTGCGCCGCCAACAAGCTTCAAGCCTGCGAGTTTCATCTACAGCCTCTCCCGAACACCCAGCCCAAACAATTGCGCGCTGATCATAGACCCGCCCGCCGCATCGTCAAACTGCCGAGGCGCAGTTACCCGGGCCAGACTAGCCGTGAAAACCTAACGTCCGGCCAAACCAATCGATCAAACCCGGCAGACTTTCGATGAACAGCAGCGTCACATACGACACCGCGATCATGGCGACGACCGAGACAATCAGCCCCAGCCCCACAATCACCCCATCGCGCTGCGCCAGCCCCAGTCCCAGCACCGCACAGGCCAGCGCCGGCGGGAAATTCCCGCCTGGAGGCAAGGGCAGCACCAGCACGAACGCCATCACCAGCACGATGATACCGATGAAGATCGAGCCCACCCGCCCGGTCATGAACAAGAGGCGCGGCTTCATCACCCGCTCGATCACCGCCAGCTTCGGCGCCAGCCCGGTGAACGCGCCGACCAGCGTCTTCCGGTCAAACGATCGCTTCGACAGGATGCCTGGCAGATAAAGGTCCTCGCGCCCGATCACCATCTGGATCGACACGATGACCAGAATGATCCCGACGACCGTTGGTACGCCCGGCGGCATCGGCACCACGGACGGCAGCGAGAACAGCAGCACCGCCAGACCGAACGAGCGCGCATCCAGCGCATCGATGATCTCGCGCACCGTCACCTTCTCGCTCTCGCCCTGCACCGCGCGCACCAGCAGCTGCGAGGTCGCGAGGCTCGACGGCTGATTTGGCTTTTCGTCAGCGGGACTGGTCAGACGCGTCTCCCTAAACCCGGCGCCATGTCGAGCCCATCGGCCCGTCCATGATCTCGACGCCCTCGGCGGCCAGCGCCTTGCGGATGCGATCAGCCTCCGCGAAGTCCTTGGCCTGACGTGCTTCGATCCGCTTGCCGACCAGATCGTCGATCCGCTTCGCGTCGCCCGCATCGCCCCGCGCCCACTCTTCAGGATCGCGCTGCAGGATGCCGAGCAACCGCCCCGCCGCCAGCATCTGACCCTTGATCCGCGCCCAGTCTTCCGGCTCGGCCTTGTTCGCTTCCGTCGCCAGCGCAGAGAGTTCGGCCAACGCCAGCGGCGTGTTGAGATCATCGCACAGCGCCGCCGTCACCGCGTTCGGCGCTTCGAGATAATCCGCCAGCGTATCCTTCATCCGCCGCAGCGCATTGTAGAGCCGGTCCAGCGTCGCCTTGCTCTGGTCGAGCAGCGCCTCTGTCCAGTCGAGCGGCTGGCGGTAATGCCCCGTCATAAGCGCGAAGCGCATCGTCTCGCCGTCATAGTGCTTCAGCAGCTCGTTGATCAGTTTCACATTGCCCAGCGACTTGGACATCTTCTCCGAGTCCATCGACAGGAAACCGTTGTGCAGCCAGTAGCGCGCCATCGGAGCGCCATGCGCGCACTCGCTCTGCGCGATCTCGTTCTCATGGTGCGGAAAGATCAGGTCGAGCCCGCCGGCGTGAATGTCGATCGTTTCGCCCAGCACGGCCTTCGCCATCGCCGAGCACTCGATATGCCAGCCCGGCCGCCCCTCGCCCCACGGACTGTCCCAGCGCGCCTCTTTCGGCTCGCCCGGCTTGGCCGCTTTCCACAGCGCGAAGTCCGCCGGATCCTTCTTGCCCGCATCCACCTCGACGCGCGCGCCGGCGATCATGTCGTCGCGATTGCGCCCCGACAGCTTGCCGTAGTCGGCCATCGACGGCACGTCGAACAGCACGCCGTCCTTGCCCGCATAGGCATGACCCTTGTCGACCAGCGTCTGGATGATCTCGATCATGCCGCCGATATGCTCGGTCGCATGCGGCCGGAAGGTCGGCTCGATCACGCCCAGCGCCGCCAGGTCTTCCTTGTAGATCCGCTCGAACTTCTCGGTGATCTCGGCGATCGGCACGCCCGTTTCCGCGGCCGCCGCGATGATCTTGTCGTCCACATCCGTGATGTTGGCCGCATAGACCACGTTCTCGGCCCCGTACCGCGCACGCAGCAGGCGAAACAGCACGTCGAATGCGACCGGAGGCCGCGCATTGCCGATATGGGCGTACGAATAGACCGTCGGCCCGCACACATACATCGTCACCCGCTGCGGGTTTTGCGGCGAAAAGACCTGCTTTTCGCGTGTCAGCGTATTGTGAAGGCGGATGTCCATAAGACCGGTCTTTTCGTTCCGTTAGGAATATTTGATAAGGGTTTGCGATTGCAGCAATTGGCGTCTCGCCAAGAGGCGCCTATGTGTCACGCACCTCCCGTCCGATCAATGTGGGTCGGGCAACCGCATTAAAACAGGGCTTCGCGCTCTGATGGGCCCTGAAACCACGACGGTTTCCAGCCCCGTAACGAAAGGACCGGCCCATGGACGCCGTGACAAAAGGCAAGGGCAAGGCCGGGCTTGAACCCACCGCACGCCCCTCCCGTGAGCAGGCCGAAGACGCCGTCCGCACCCTGATTTCCTGGGCCGGCGATGACCCCCGCCGCGAAGGCCTGATCGACACCCCCGGCCGCGTCGTCGATGCCTACGGCGAATGGTTCAAGGGCTACGCCGAAGACCCCAACACTTACCTCTCGCGCGTGTTCGACGACGTGAAGGGCTATGACGACATCGTCATGCTGCGCGACATCGACGTCGAGTCCCACTGCGAGCACCACATCGCCCCGTTCCTCGGCAAGGCCTTCGTCGCCTACATGCCGCTCGACCGCGTCGTCGGCATCTCCAAGATCGCCCGCGTCGTCGAGATCTACGCCAAGCGCCTGCAGACGCAGGAGACCATGACCTCGCAGATCCTCAACGCCATCCAGGACTCGCTCGCCCCCATGGGCGCCGCCGTCCTGATCGACGCGAAGCACGAGTGCATGACGACCCGCGGCGTCCACCACGCCAACGTCTCCACCATCACCACGCAGTTCTCGGGCGTCTTCAAGTCCGACAAGGAACTGCGCGAGCGCTTCCTGCGTCTGGCGGGCCGCTAGACCGGATTAGTCCAGCATCACTTTGCCATGACAATGTCCCCGCTCTGTAGCGGACGCGGATAGTCCGCGTAGGGCAGCTCGATGTTGGTGAAGTTGATCGGTATGCCCGCACAGTTCAGCGGCTCTGCCCGATCGCACACCTGGAAGTGCAGGTGCGGCTCGGTCGAGTTGCCCGATGATCCGAGCTTTGCAATTACCTGCCCCGCCTTCACCTGATCGCCCACCTGCACGGTCAGGCTGCCCGGCTTCAGGTGGGCATACATCGAGAACTCGCCATTGCCGTGGTCGATCAGGATGTGGTTTCCCGCGATCGCCCTGATGTCGTTCGTCACCAGCTGCATCTGATACGCGCCCGAGCGTTCGCCATAGGCGTCCGCCGTTTCCCCCGGCTGCCGCAGCGTGGTCGCGTCCTCGACCACATCGGTCTTCACGGCCACGACCTTCCCATCTGCCGCCGCGAGAATGTCCGCGCCATACGCGTAGAAGTCCTCGAACTTCGTTCCATCCCCACGGTGCGAACTCGTGCCATCGCCCATGCGCACGATGTCGAACGCGAACTCCTCCGGCAGCGCCCAGCGGTGCGCCCGTATGCGGCGTCGGCCCGACAGCAGCGAACCACAGGCCCGTCATCGGAAAGTGGAACGCCGTCTTTGACAGAGCAGAGTTGATCGGCAGGCTCGCGCTCGTCTCGACCGTCTTGCCCCCACGCATGAACTGAACCCGCACACGCACCGCATCCCGCGCGCCCTTGTAGGCAAAGGGTTGCGTCGTCAGCAGCAGCGCTTCGTCATGCTTGAGAACCGGCCCGGCCAGCGTCGCTCCCTTGGGGATCAGCGCGCCCGAGCAGAACTGGAACGCCATCATCTCCATCGCGCCGGACGCCTGCAGCCGTGGCCCCGAGGCAGACACCGCCTTCAGATCAGCCCCGGCGATCCGGCGCGTGTCCTTCACCTCGCCGCCCGCCATCAGCTCGATATCGACCCCGACGATCTCCACCTCCGCCGATCCGGCATGTGAGACGAGCACGTTCTGCAACATCAGGCTCTGAATATTGCGCCGCGATTCCAGCGGATAGGTGCGCACCTGCTCCACCGGGCAGAACTTCACGGCCACATCATCAACCTTGTCCTTGCCATCCGCATAGGCCATCGCCGGCATCAGGGCAGCCGTCAGCAATCCCGCCGCAACAGCGGCAGAGCACACGATCTTCATCTCAGTCTCCAGTGTCTAGAATTCGTTGGATGGGTCAGAGGGCGGCGGCAACGCGCGGTCGTTTCACGCGCCCATACGCCCAGGTCAGCAGCAGGTAGAGAACAATGCCCGCCACGATGGCGAGCGGAGCAAACCACGCGCCCAGCAGGTCGACGCCATCGACGGTGTCGTTGGCGCCAATGAACAACTCGCCGGTGCGAAGCCGGAAAACCCCGACGGCCTGGCTGGTCGTAAGCTTCGCGACGCCGAGCCCGATCATGATCGTGGCCGACAGATACCCGACGCTCATGACGATCGCGATCAGCAACCCGCGCATGCCGGTCAGCGCCGTTCGCAGGATGGCGGACGCGACATCCAGCGGACCAAATGTCCGCCCCGCCCGCGCGCGCAGCCGGTCCGCCACAAGCTGCGGGATGAACTCATCGGGATCGCCAAGCTGCTCCAGGGCTGCCCGCGCCGCGCCCTCGCTCGGCGGCGCACCGGCCATGGCGTCGAGAATATGTGTCTCCAGCTCCTGCCTCACGGCATCGGCCTCGTCGCGCGACAGCGGCGCCAACGCACGATCAACCTGCGCGAAGTAAGTCGCCAGCAGCTTGCGCGCGGGCACGTCGCCAATCTCGATCCAGCTAGACATCAAGCAGCCCCCTCAGACTCGCGTCGAACCCCTTCCAGCGGCGCGCGCCTTCTGCCAGCGCGGCAAGCCCCTTGGCGGTAATGGAATACGTCTTCTTCGCAGGCCCCGACTCCTGGATCACCCACTCGGCGCTCGTCAGCCCATCCTGCTCGAACCCCGCCAGCAGCGGATAGAGCGTGCCCTCGGGAATGCTGGCCCCCAGCACCCCCCTCACCCCCACCGCCAGCGCATAGCCATGGCGCGGCCCCGACTTCAGCGCGCCAAGCACGGCAAAGGGCAAAACCCCCTTGCGCCAGCGCTTCTCCCAATCATCCACCTGTGCATTCACAGCCGACACCTAAGCTTTGATCCGATCTACCTCGAATTTCGATGTACATCAAGTCTCCTTCTACAAATTTTCTGATTTCCGCTCGAAACGGCGCACCGCGCCGATCCCTCATGGTGATGCGAGTGACAGTTCAACCAAGCGGCGCCGGCAGCAGAGAGCCCTCATCCTGAGCGATCGCAGGTACGACACATCAACCTTGAAACGTTCTCGGTGCGATCGTCTCGAAGGACGAGGGCGGGCTCACGGCTCGGGCCAGAATATCCGCGGTTCAACCGGCGCGAGTGAATTGCCTCCAAATCCCAGTGCACTGTCACGCTGCCATTCGGCGGTTTGCGCTTGCCTGGCGCGATCCGTATCCAGCGTCGTAGAGGTGCTGGCGTAGATACCGAACCAGCCAAGCACAAACCCGCCTGCGATCACTGACCAGATTTTCCAGTGATCGCGCCGGCGCGTCGGCTCAGCCTCAGGATCTGGCAGTTCGCTCGCTTCCTTGATCCGCGTACGGATCACCGTCTTCGCCTCATCGATCTTCAAGCGCGGCACAAACACCTGCATGCCGCCCAGCGCGATGATCCAGCCCCAATCGACATTGGCGTGATGGCGATTGCCGACGAACGCATCGATACCCTCGGCCCGCAGCGCCGACGCCATGACCTCGGCCTCCTCCCGCATCGAAAGCGAAATCAGGATTGCATAGTCCAGCCGTTCTTCGGTCAACGCAGCCCCCCGCAACCCTGGCCATCAACGCGCGATTGCAGCGTCAGCGCAAGACCATCCCGTTGAGATCCTGCTTCGAGGTAAGTTGGCTCATCGGGGTCCCTCCCCCTGAAAGGGAGAGGTCAGGTGGGGGTCACGCTAGCCACACCCACAGACCTACTCCGCCCGGTTCTCCTGCATCTGCGCGTCCACCAGCGGCGTCTTCAGCTCGGCGGACTCCGTCGCCTCTGCCTGCGCTGCCGCCCGCTTCGCCTTCTTCCCCTTCAGCGGCTTCGCCGGTAGCGGAATCAGGATCGACCGGAACACGCGCAGCGGACCGGGATTGTAGCGCGGCTTGAGGTTCATATCCTCCATCCGCTGTCTCACGGTGCTGTCCAGAATGCTCGCGGCATAGTCGACGGTCGGCGCATCCTTGCGTGTCTTCGCCTTCCAGATGCTCCGCGTGTAGATCGGATAGTTCATCGGCGACAGCGAGTCCCAGAAGCGTGGCCGCGAGATGCGCGCATCGAAAATCAGCCCCGCCTCGCGCACCGCCTGCGCCAGCGGCGATTCATCTTCGCCATAGGTGCCGTAGAAACGCAGGCCGCACTCCGCCGCGCCTTCCGCAACCCACTTCAGCGGCGCCGCCGACAGTGCAGATCCCTCGCCGCCGCCAACATCGCCGTGCGTGCCGATGAACCAGCGCTGCGCGTAGTGCTGGCGCCCTTCCTGGCAGTGCGGACGCTTGTTGGCCTCGTCCACGCCTTCCCACAGCGTCGGCGGAAAGCCGAGCCGGTTCTCATCCACCGCCACCGCGTGCCGCGCCGACAATACCGACGTGCCGATCGTCATGTCGTGGAAACCGAACCGCTTGTTGAAGAACCGCGCCATTCCGCCCAGCACGCTCGGCACGCCGCGTTGTCCCACGGTTTCGAAGATGCCGAGATACGTGACTTTCGGCGGCTCCTCTGATTTCACCCGCGTACCATCCGCCGCCCGCTTGCCCTTGCCATAGCTGGCGCGGAAGTCGCGACGCGCGCGCTCATAATCCTCAAGCTCGAATTTCGTCGCCTTCGGCCCCGGATGCGCGCGATAGAGTCTGAACGCATCCCACGCCTTCTCGGCATGCATCCGGCTCACAATGCCTGCCGACCCGATCAGCCCCGCAAAGCTCCGTGCACAGAACGCCCCGCGGCTGAACCCGAACACATAGATCTCGTCGCCTTCCTCGTAGTTGAAGGCGAGACGAAGATACGTGTCGACGATCACATCCTCGAGCCCCTCGCCGAACACGCCGCCGAGCATCTGGTTCAGCCACTCGCTGAACCCATCCATGAAACCGTCCTTGCCCAGAGCATCGACGTTCGAGCCGACGCCCTGGCTGTAGATGACGATCTGCGGAATCTTGGTCCCATCCTCCAGCGTATGCGTGTGCGCCACGCTGCGCGCGATGATGGCGATGTTGGTTGGCTTGGGCTGGCGCAGCTTCTGCCACGTGCCGTCAAAACAGATTATGAAACGCTTCACGCCAGCCACCCACGCTATTACCGCGCCAGCCTAGCAGAGCCCCAGCGCCGCGCCAGAGTCCCCCGGCAGACCCGCCAAATGACCGTCTTTTGAGGGCGCCGGCCGTGCGATTTCAGCAACACCTTCAAGCCGCTGCGCGTCAGCCTTCATGCTTCGAAACCATCGTATTTGCGATCCTTCCACGCGAGGCCGGTTCACAACCGCAACCGAACCCTCTAACCCTCCGTTTCAGGGGGATCACACATGCCGACATCCTACGTCTCGACGTCACCGAGCCTCGAGTTCCGCAAGCCGGCACAGCCTTTCGCCATAGCCGGATGGATCGCGGCGGGCATGCTCAATCCGGCTGGGTGGTTCTCCTATCTCGTCTTCGGGATGCCCGAATTCAACTACACGATCTGGGCCTGGCATGTCGCCGTCCCGCTTGAGCTCGGCCTTCTCTTCGCGATGCTCTACATCCGCGATGGCGGGCTCGGCATTCGCGGTGTCACCGGCATCACACTGATCTGCATATTCGCGGCCTGCACCGGGACCGCCCCGTTCTACACGCTGATCACCTGGGCCGGCCAACAGGTTGGCGTCTCAGTCAGCGCCATGGGCCTGTTCGAGGTCTACAGCTGGGAAGCAGCAATCGCTCACACCGGCACCTACGCCCGGGCTTCGCTCTACTTCGCTGGCGTCGCCGCGATTCCCGCGGTCATCATCCTGCGCGTGATCGCGCTGCAGCCCACGCCGCGCCGCGGCGCATCTAAGGCAGCGCCTTCAACGCCGCCTCAAGCCCCGGCCGCATGACGTCGTCCTTCGGATCGCTCCCGACAACAACATTCACATAGAGCGCCTGCAGGAACCCCGTCACATCGTGCCGCCAGGCCAGTCCCGCCTCGCTCGAAAAAACCGCGTCCGCATCGCGCGGTGTCGCCAGCGCGCCCAGCCACTCCGTCCACTCCTGCTCGCTCATCACCCCTCGCGCAGCCGCAAAAAGAATCGGGCGCGCCAATCGCTCGCTCTCGCCATCAACATAGGCGTGCCCCGCCGGCGCAACCTGCATGCCGACCGCCGACACGATCACGCGCAAACCTTCTTCATCCACCTTCGGATTGAGCGCCAACTGCATCAGGAGGTCCGACCCATGCGCCACCGCATGCCGCCAGCCTTCGGTGTCACTGAACCCGCGATAGTCCGAGATGTTGATAAACCAGTGCTGCGCCTCGACCAGCAGCTTCGCCCGCTCTTCCTTCGTGAGAAACGCTTCGACCCGATCCGCCCGCGCCACTTCCGAAAGCGCGAGCGCCGCAAAGGGTCGCCCGAACCCCAACGGATCCGGCGCGTTCAATCGCGCCGAGAGATCAACCAGCAGCAAGCGCTTCGTCGCGTCATCCAGCTGCTTTGCCCGCAGCATGTGCGACAGCGCTTCGAATGCAATACCGTCGCGCACCGCTGGATCGGGATCAGCCAGACACGCTGTGATCCCCGCCGCAAATGCTGCACGCGCTTGCGGATCAGCAATCTCGAACTCGGCCGCCTTCAGCGCGTCAAGCTTGTCCCTGTCATACCCCGGTGGCGAGCACGGGTCCGCATGCGCCTGCCCCGCTGCCGCGCCCGATAGCGGCGGATAGAGAGCCCACCCGCCGCCAAACCCGTTGGACTGCGCGGGCGCTTGCGCGCACGCTGAAAGCCCCAGCGCAAATCCCGCAACTATCAAAATCTGTCTCATCGCCCGACCGTGCGACGCTCCCCGCGATGTTTCAAGAGACCGCCACGCACAGCCTGATCGACATTTCCCACAACCTGCGCTCAATTGCGCTGCCGCAGGCATACGCGGCTACAGTCCGAAAGGCGCGCCGTGATCCGTTCAGCCCTGCTCCGCTCCACCCTTCTTGCGTCCCTCGCGCTCGGCGCAGTCGCCTGCTCACCCCCTGCGCCAGCTGCTCCGGCGACGCCTCCAGCAACCGCCGAAGTCGCGAAGCCCGCTACGATCGCGAACCCGGTGATCGCCTGCAACGGAACCAGCACGATCAAACCGGACGTCACGAAAGAAAGTCTGATCGCAACCTACGGGACCGAGAACGTCACCGAGGAAACCCTTCCCTGGGTCGACAGCGAGGAGAAGGCCGTCATCCTCTTCGCCAACGATCCCGAACTGCGCATCGAATTCCTCTGGCTCGACAAGACCACCGGTGGACCGCGCGTTATCCAGACCGACGGAACAAGATGGACCGGCCCGCTCGGTCTTCACGTCAAGGCGTCGATGGCTGATGTCGAAGCGGCCAACGGAGCGCCAGTTTCGCTGATGGGCTTCTCGAACCACAATGCCGGCGAGGCGAACGACTTCCACAGCGGCAAGCTTGAAGTAGGCGATCCCGGCTGCCGGGCGACACTGATTTTCGCCATGCCCAACGACCTGCCGCCCGAAGCGGTCGGGCCGGTCAACAATGATCCGGAAAAGGTCTACAGCTCCGACAGCCCGGAAATGCGCGCGGCCCGGCCTTTCCTCAACACCATCGTTCTCAGCTATTTCGATCCGAGTTGATCCATCGCGGCGACTGTCCTACCGAGGACTCATGACATTCGCCCCGCCCCTCTCCGGTTCCGAACAGGACGAGACCATCGAGCTTCGCCCGAAGTTCGATGAGCACGGCCTGGTCGCCGCCATCGCACAGGATGCCGACACCAACGAAGTCCTGATGCTCGCCTGGATGAATGCCGAGGCGCTGCAACAAACCATCGACACCGGCCGCGCCGTCTACTGGTCTCGCTCGCGCAACGCCCTCTGGCGCAAGGGCGACACGTCTGGCCACGAACAGCATATCGAGGAAATCCGCGTCGACTGCGATCAGGACGCCGTGCTCCTGAAAGTCCGCCAGACCGGCGCCGCCTGTCACACCGGCCGCCGTTCGTGCTTCTATCGCATCGCCTCGCCGACGGGCTTGAAGAAAGACTGAGATGAAACGCCGGGCCGCATCCCTCTTTCTCGCAGCCCTCGCCGGTTGCACGGCGCCGGCCTTCAAGTCGGATATCGCCAGCGGCCCAACGCCATGGACCCACACGGCCTTCGACGACAAGCCGGATGATTTCTCTTTCGCCGTCGTCGCAGACCTCGAGTCCGGCTATCGCCCCGGCGTGTTCGACGTCGCGCTCGAAGAACTCAAACTCCTCCATCCCACCTTTATCCTCACAATCGGTGACATGATCGACGGCGGCACGGAGGACGTGCCTGAACTCAAACGCCAGTGGGATGAGTTCGACGCGCGCCTGAAGGACTCCGCGCCGTTCTTCCACATCGCCGGCAATCACGACATGACCAACATCACCCAGCGCCAAGTCTGGGCCGAACGCTACGGACCGCGCTACTACAGCTTTGTGTATCGAAATGTCCTCTTCCTCGCGCTCGATACGGAAGATTACCCCGAAGCGAAAATGCGCGAGATCTACAGGATGCGTGCGGACTTCCTCGAAGCTCGCAAGACCAACCCCGCAAGCGCTGCCAGCCTGCCCTACGCAAAGCTGAAAGAGTCACGCACCGGCGAGATCGGCCCTGAACAGTCCGCCTATTTCGAGAAGGCCATCGCCGATAATCCCAACGTCCGCTGGACCATCGTCCTGATGCAC
Organism: uncultured Alphaproteobacteria bacterium; assembly: GCA_963784415.1. Classification (GTDB taxonomy): domain Bacteria; phylum Pseudomonadota; class Alphaproteobacteria; order Caulobacterales; family Hyphomonadaceae; genus UBA7672. The sequence goes on along the minus strand of CAWARK010000012.1, from coordinate 27,428 downwards.
AAGCCGGTCTACGAACGCGACGGCGATGGCGGTCTCGCCCGCATTGAAGCCGCCCTCGCTTATCGCCCCTACACGCTGCTCAACGGCCACCTGCATCGCTACAGCTACAGCCAGCGCCCGGCCGGCAATGGCGTGAAGCGCGACTACATCATGCTGGGCACGACAGGCGGCGAACGCGGCTTCGACGGATCGGCCGGCGCGGTCGACCATTTCATGTGGCTCACCGTGGGCAAGGACGGCCCGTCCATCGCCAACATCCGCCTCGACGGCGTGTTCGACAAAACCGGCGCCATTCCTGCCGACGGCGCAAAGCTTTGCCTCGACTTCGGCGCCCCGCCCTGTCCAGTCGCGCCAACGCGTTAGGAGAGATCCATGCTCAAGCCGCTTATTGCACTCACAGCTTCGCTCGCCCTGGGCGGCTGCGCCATGCAACCGGCCTCCGCGCAGGATCAGACGGTACAAACCGCAACCGACGCCGCCGGCTGGAACACAGCCGCGCTCGCGAATGTCGTCAGCTATGCGCAGAGCCAGAAGACTACCGGCTTCCTGATCATTCAAGACGGCAAGACTATCGCCGAACACAACTGGCCGCTGACCGGTGCGGACGCCACATTCAAAGCCAACCTCGTCCACGGCACATCGCCCACCGGCGAACTACGCGAAGATGTCGCTTCCCAGCAGAAGAGCTTCATCGCTATCCTGATCGGCGTCGGCATCGACAAGGGCCTGATCAACCTCTCGCAGCCGGTCACAACCTACCTCGGGGCCCACTGGTCCAAGGCCTCGCCCGAGCGCGAACTTGCGATCACCGTCCGCAACCTGCTCGAGATGAATTCCGGCCTGAAGGAAGACCTGTCCTTCGACGTGCCCCCGGATACGAAATTCTTCTACAACACGCCCGCCTACGCCCTCCTGAAGCCCGTACTGGAAAAAGCCTCCGGCATGGAGCTCAACGTCGTCACGCAGCTCTGGCTCACCAAGGTCGGCGACATGCACGACACGTCGTGGGAAAAACGCCCCGCCGCCTTCGCCGATGTCGGCAATCCCACCGGTCTCGTCACCACGCCGCGCGATATCGCACGCATGGGCCAGATCGTTCTCGACGGCGGCACGAAGCCAAACGGCGGCCACATCATCTCGAAGGAACAGCTCGACGCGCTGTTCGTGCGGACGAAGACCAATCCCGCCTATGGCCATCTCTGGTGGCTCAACGGTTCGGACGAGACCGTCAACGTTGGCGCTTCATCGCCGCGTCGCGCCGGCCAACTCATCGCCTCCGCGCCGCGCGACCTGGTTGCTGCGCTCGGCGCGATGGACCGCAAGCTGTTCATCGTGCCGTCAATGAAGCTCCTCGTCGTGCGCACCGGACAGGCCGCACCCGACAAGGACTTCAACGAGAAGCTCTGGCAGCTCCTCACGAAGGCGATGCCCCAACATTAACGGCGGCCGCCAGAGTTAATGTTTCGCCCCAGCTTCTCCCCATTTCCTGCCTGCAATCCGCCTTGAGCGGACGCGACCTTCGCTCATCGCCACACGGAGATGAACATGAAACGCGAGTTTGCTCTGGCCGGGATCGCCCTCGTTGTCTCGGTCCTGTTGTCTTCACCCACCTTCGCGCAGACCAGCCAGCCGCAAACCAACGCGGCTCCGGCGCCCGCCCCGATCGAAACTGCGATCGAAGTCACGGCGCCCGCCCATGCCGAGGAACTCTCAATCGATGACGCGATCATGATGGCTTCGACGCCCGCCGAACGCGCCGCCGTCCTCCGCCGCTGCTCCGGCCCGCCGCCGCGCCTCAGGGTCGCGGTCAAGGCCGAAGCGCCCGCTAGCGAACCGGCTGTTCTCGCCGAGTAACCGCCTTCCCGCGCGACAGGTCTTCCCATCTCCGCCGGTCGTTGCTAACGCAGATCATCACCTGCGGAGGAACGCCCCATGAAGAGCCAAGCCATCGTCGCCTACGGCAAACCGCTCGAGGAAGTCGTCTCCGAAATTCCGACGCCCAAGGGCACGGAAGTCGTGGTGAAGATCACCTTCTCCGGCGTCTGCCATTCGGACGTTCACCTGCAGGACGGCCACGTCGATCTCGGCGATGGCGACAAGCTCGACTGGTCGCGCGGCCGCTCGCTGCCTCACACGCTGGGCCATGAAATCGAAGGCACGCTCTCGGCTGTCGGCCCTGATGCGCAGGCCCTGCTCGAAGGCCGCGCCGTCGGCCAGCGCTTCGTCGTCTTCCCGTGGATCGGCTGCGGCGAGTGCGCCACCTGCAAGCGCGACCAGGAGCACATCTGCAACAAGCCGCGCCAGCTCGGCATCCAGGTTGCCGGTGGCTATTCCGAATACGTCCTCGTCCCGCACCCGAAATACCTGCTCGACGCCACCGGCGTTCCCGAAGGCCTCGCCGCCACCTACATGTGCTCGGGCATCACCGCTTACTCGGCGCTCAAGAAAGTTCGCACCGCTTATGAGGGCGAGTCCATCGCGATCGTCGGTCTCGGCGGCGTCGGCATGATGGGCCTGCAGTTCGCGCGCGCCATGTTCCCGAACAACAAGATCATCGGCTGCGACATCGACCCGAAGAAGCTCGACGCCGCGATGGCCGCCGGCGCCCACGCCGTCTACAATTCGAAGGAAGCCGACTCGCTGAAGCAGCTGAAGCTCGACACCGATGGCGGCGTTGCGGCTGCGGTCGATTTCGTCGGCTCGACCCCCTCGCTCAACTACGCCAACGGCGCCATCCGCCGCGGCGGCGAGATTGTTGTGGTCGGCCTGTTCGGCGGCAAGTTCGCCGCGCCGATCCCGTCCTTCCCGGGCCGCCCCTATTCGATCGTCGGCTCCTACACGGGCCCGCTCGGTGAAACGCGCGACATGATGGCGTTGGTCCGCGCCGGCAAGATCGCGCCGATCCCGGTCGAGACCCGCCCGCTCGATCAGGCCGAGAAGACGCTCAACCAGCTGCGCGAAGGCTCGATTGTCGGCCGCGTAGTGCTGAAGCCGTAAGGCCTACGCCGCGATCCCCGCCACCAACGGGCGCTCGCCCATTGCGGCTGCGATCTTGGATGTCAGCTCGCGCTGGTCCAGCGGCTTGGAGACATAGTCCGTCATGCCCAGCGCCAGATAGCGCTCGCGGTCGCCGCTCATCGCGTCGGCCGTCAGCGCGATCACCGGCAGCGCGCGCCACGCCTCGTTCGACGCGCGGATACGCTTGATCGCTTCCTTGCCGTCCATGACGGGCATGTGCACGTCCAGCAGCACGAGATCGAATGCATCGCTGTGCAGGCGGTCCAGCGCTTCCTGCCCGTTCACCGCTTCCACGAACTTCGGCGACAGCTGCGCCGTGAACAGCTTCACGACCTGGCGGTTCACCGCGTTGTCATCGACCAGCAGGATGCGAATGCCGCGCAGCTTGCGCAGCGTATCCTCGCCCACGACCGGCAGAGTCGTGTCGACGCGCTTGGAGGCGACATCGTCTTTCACCGCTTCGGCCTTGAAGGTCAGCGTGAAGGTCGAGCCTTCGCCGGGTACACTCTCAACCGTCACGTCGCCGCCCATCAGGCGCGCAAGTTGCCGCGTGATGGCGAGGCCGAGGCCCGATCCGCCAAAGCGGCGCGTGATGGTCGCGTCGGCCTGCGTGAATGTCGTGAACAGGCGCTGGGTCACGGCCGGCGTCATGCCGATGCCCGTGTCCGCCACAGCGACAGAGATCGTCCACTTGCCCGGCTCGGCTTCGTGCGAACCGACCTTGACGCTGACGCGGCCGTTCTCGGTAAACTTGATGGCGTTCGACAACAGATTGCCGACGCACTGGCGCACGCGCACTGGATCGTAATGCAGCAGGCGCGGCATGCCCGGTGCGATATCGAGATCGATGTTGAGCCCGCGCTCAACCGCTTTCGACAGAAACAGCTGGCGCAGGCGATCGAGCGTGACCGCAAGTTCGCCATCGGTCGAGGCAATCTCGATCTTGCCGGCTTCGATCTTGGACAGATCGAGCACATCGTTCAGCAGCGCCGTCAGCGTGCGGCCGGACTCGAGGATGATGTCCACCTTCTCGCGCTGATCGGTCAGCAGCCCGTCGCTAACCAGCGATTGCGCCATGCCCAGCACGCCGTTCAGCGGCGTGCGGATCTCATGGCTCATCGAGGCAAGGAAGTTCGATTTCGCAATAGTCGCCGCTTCAGCCTGTTGCTTGGCTTCGATCAGGGCGAGTTCCTGCGCCTTCTGTTCCTGGATATCCAGCATCAGGCCGATCGCGCGTGTCGGCACGCCATGCTCGTTGCGCTGCACGCGCATGAACAGGCGGACCCATTGCTCGCCATTGTGCGGACGATAGAGCCGCGCATCGATCGACTCGACGCCCGGCGAGCGCAGGCAACGCTCCCAGCTTTCCCGCACCGCCGGAATGTCCTCGTCGTGATACATGCCGAACGGCGTCATCGCGTGGCGCGTCAGCGCCTCCTGCCCGGCCAGCGCCTGGTATTGCGGCGACGTCCAGCGTTCGGACGACCGCAGGTCAATCTCGTAAACGCCCGCACTCGCCGCGCTCATCGCGATCTCGAGGCGATCGTTCATGATCGACGCCTGGTCACGCGCATCGACCAGCTCAGTGATGTTCTGGGACAAACCAAAAATTTCGAACTTGCCAGAAGGCAGCCTGCGGCCCGAGGTGAACTGCGCCAGCGTGTGGCGCCATGTGTTGTCCGGCTTGCGGCGGCGCAGGTGCAGCGTCGCAGTGCCGCCTTCGGTCGACAGCCGCTCGCGAACGGCAGCATCCTTGTCGATGTCGTCCTGGTGCAGGTCCTTGACGATCTCGCTGATGTGGTAGGTCGGCAGCGGCTCGCCGCGGCGGATCAGGGCTTCGGAGAAGTGGAACGTGCCGTCGTCCGGATTGTAGCGGAACATGCCGATGTCGGCGTCGCGCATCAGGCGGTCGCGCACGTCGATCGCCGCCACCAGCTTGCCCAGCATGCTCCACTCGCTGGTCACGTCGGTCAGCGTCGCGATGCCTTCGGTCGAGCCCCGGCCCCAGCGCGGCCGCAGCCAACGCTCGCCGCGCGATGTCACAAAGCGATAGACGGCGCCTTCGCCGTAGGATTTGTGCTCGGCGGCCGTGCTCTCGAGCAGGTCGTTCAGCTTGTGGCCCGCGACGCCGGGCTGCGGCAGTCCGGTCATCTGGAAGAACAGCTCGTTGGCTTCGACAACCTGATCGTCGGCGTCCACGCGAACACCCGCAATGCCGAGCGCGCTGAGCTGCTCGAGCAACGCCGGAGCGTTGGTGTCGGGATCGTGGACCAAGATAAGCCCCTGCCGTCGGTAGACGAATAACGATGGAACCTAGGCTCCGCCGCGTTAATACGTCCTTGCTGACCGCCCTCGCTTTCCCCGGAATGGGCAGGTTTTCGGGGGAAAACGGTTAAATGGGCTACCCCGCCGTAATGTTGGCGCCGCCCATAATCCTTTGCAAACCGCCCATTCCGCCCACTTCGTTCTCCCGGGCGATGAATTTGGCGTCCGTGGAGGCAAAATAGTCGCGGCTCTTGATGGTCGAGACCTTCACGAACTCCGCCTGGACCATATCCGCCTTCAGGGTCAGCAGGGTGAAGCCCTTGGAAAACGCGTTGTAATAGAGAACTTCGTCGTTCGCCTCGGGCATCAGCCAGTTCAGCTCCTCGAACGGCACATTGTCGCCCGCCCCGTTCGACGTGACCGACGTACATCCGAATTCCACGCCTCGCTTCTGGCCGGAGGCATCGTGCAGCTCGTTGGCCCATGACGTGTGCGTGTCGCCCGTCAGCGTGATCAGGCGGGCATTGGCCGCCTTGGCCGACGCATAGAGCCGCTCGCGCGCCGCCGGGAAGCCCGACCACGCATCGAGATTCCATTCCAGGCCCCAGCGAGCCGTGGAATAGAAGCGCTTCGCGCCTTGCGACACCTGCGCGTATTTTTCCGCCGGCAGGAATTTCTGCAGGTCGGGCATCTTCACCTTGGCCATGGTCACCTGGTTGCCCAGCACCTGCCATTTCTTGCCGGACGCCGCCGACGTCTTCAGCTCCTGCGCCAGCCACGCCTCCTGCTCGGCGCCCATCAGCGTGCGCTGGGGATCGGCGATCTTCGCCTTCAGCGCCGTCGCAATCGCGGGGCGCTCCGCATCAGGGGCCATGAACAGCTCATCGAATGTCAGTTCTTCGCTGCGACCCACAAGGCGCGTCTCCAGCAGGAACAGCGTCGCCAGCTCGCCGATATCGAACTTGCGCCACATCGATTCCTTGGCGCGGCCCGGAATTGGATCGCGCACCGGCATCCACTCCAGATAGGCCTGGATAGCTGCGGCCTTGCGAACGCTCCACTCGCCCTCGGTATCGGGCTGATGGTTCTCCGCCCCGGTGCGATAGCTGTCATTGGCGGACTCATGGTCGTCCCACGTGCAGAACCATGGCGCGATCGCGTGCGCCGCCTGCGTATCGGGATCGCCCTTGTACTGCGCGTGACGCTTCCGGTAATCGGCGAGCGACACCGCCTCGTGCTCCGGCTCGTGATTGCGGCCGAGCTGCTTGCCCATCACGCCGCCATATCCCGCGACGCCGTATTCGTAGATGTAATCGCCGAGATGGATCACGGCGTCGATCTCGCCTTTTGCTCCCCGCTTCGCAATTTCGCGATAGGCGTTGAAGAACCCGAACGGCCAGTTCGAGCACGACACCATCGCCATCCGGTAATCCGCGACGCCCTTCTCCGGCAGCGTCCGTGTCACCCCACCCGGCGATGCGGCTTTGCCCGCCCAGAACCAGTAGTAATACATCTGCCCCGGCTCGAGCCCGGCAACGTCCACCTTCACTGTGTAGTCGCGCTCCGGCCCGGTGGTGACCACGCCCTGCTTCACCACGTCCTTGAACCCCGGATCCCGCGTCAGCGACCAGCTCACCGGCACCGCCCCCTCCGCCTCCGGCGTGATCCGCGTCCACAGCACCACGGCGGTCTGGTTCGGGTCTCCCGACGCCACGCCATGCTTGAAGGCGGCCTTGCCGGTATAGGCCGGCGCCGTCCCCGTCGTGGTGCAGGCTGCGGCCCCCAGGCCGGCAATCCCAAGTCCAAGCGCCCCGCGCCGTGTCAGCCTGGTCATGGATTTATCCTTCCCGTTGGGATACTTGGCCCAGAATCCAAGGTAAGTCCCTACCTCGCAGCGCATCGCGACGAAAGCATGACTGACGCCACCCCGACCTTCACCCTGACCGCCCCTGCGGAAGCAGCGAGCGCCCGCCTCGACAAATGGCTGGCCGATTCGGGCACGGGCATGTCCCGCTCCCGCTTGCGCGTCCTGATCGAGGAGGGCCGCGTCACCGCCAATGGCAAGCCGTCAACCGACGCCAGCGCCAAGGTCGTGCCCGGCGTCCTCTACGCCATCGACCTGCCCGCCCCCGTCGGCGCCCTGCCCGAGCCCGAAGACATCCCGCTCGACATCGTGTTCGAGGACAAGCACCTCATCGTCATCAACAAGCAGCCCGGCCTCGTCGTCCATCCCGCCGGCGGATCCGAGCGCGGTACGCTGGTCAACGCGCTGCTCTTCCATTGCGGACCGGAACTCACCGGTATCGGCGGCGTCGCCCGCCCCGGCATCGTCCACCGCCTGGACAAGGACACCTCTGGCGTCATGGTCGCCGCGAAATCCGAAGCGGCCCACACCGCCCTCACCGCCATGTTCGCCGCCCACGACATCGAACGCGCCTACCTCGCCGTCACGCGCGGCGCGCCGCGTCCGCTGGTTGGCCGCATCGAGACAAACATCGGCCGCTCGCCCAACGACCGGAAGAAGATGGCGGTAATGAAGGAGAAGCACTTCCGCGCCGACCATTGGTCCGACGATTCAAGCCAGGAGAACGATCTCCCGCAAGGCAGGATCGCCATCACCAACTATCGCAGCCTTGAAACCTACGGGCGTCTCGACGCGACGGGCACGCAACCGGCCGCCGCCCTCATCGAATGCCGTCTCGAAACCGGACGCACCCACCAGATCCGCGTTCACATGGCTCACATCCAGGCCCCCATCCTCGGCGACCAGACCTATGGCAAGCACCGCTGGCTCCGCGCCGACGGCAAGGGCCCCGCCTTCGAGCGCGCCACCGCCACCGCCAAAGCCTTTGAGCGCCAGGCCCTCCACGCCGCCATCCTCGGCTTCGTGCACCCCATCACCGGCAAGCAACTTCGCTTCGAACGCGACCCGCCCGCCGATATGGCCGACCTGATCGACGCGCTACGGGCGATGCCGACCTGAGCCAGCTTCATCACTGCGGCAGCACCCAGGTGTGTTCAAATGGGAGGCCGCAGACCACTGCCGGTTTTGTGCCTCTCCTGCCTGGGGCGTATGTGCTGCTCAGCGCCATGCCCAACGTCGCCTTGACGAGCGCGTCGTCTCCGCCAACCGGGTCGCTGTAAAGCGCAGCGACTTTTCCGTCGACGCCGATGCACAACTCCACCCTCACGAGCCCCGAAACGCCTGCAGCGCGTGAGCTTTCAGGATAGGCCGCTTGGGCGGCCTTGCTCACAATCCTGGGTCGATAGGCCTCGATCATCGACGAGTACGTAGTGAAGCCGTCGATCGAATCCTGACTGGGCTTGTGAGGGAGGCTCCACACGTAGGTGAAGAGCCAATTGCACACAGCGACCGGCTTGCCGTCGACTTCAGCGGGATCGAACTTGGCCTCCTCCGTGAGCCATTTCACAGCTGCATCGTCGAGCATTTCGGTTCCGGAGGGTGCTTCGATGGCGGTTACGGCCACATGTCCTTTTTCATCCACACACAAGCGCAACCGAGTCTCACCCGTCAGTCCTTGCCGACGGGCGGCTGACGGGTACTCCGGATACTTGACCTGCTTTGCCGAGGGCTTTGGCTTCTGTGTGATCGACGCATCGGAAATATCAAGGGGCGTCTGCGCGAGCGCTGCACCCGCTCCAGCTAGCATCGTCGCCGCCAACACGATCGCCCGCAGATTCATGCGCACATTCCCAAGCCCTGCGACAACGCTATCGCCCGCCCTTGGCGCACGCAACGCGGATCGGCATCTAGCCTAGTGTCCGCTATTCATCTGCCACTGATAATCGAGGCGCCAGCCGCACACGGCCATGGGTTGCCCGTCGAACTCGGCCGGCATGAACTTCGCGTTCTGCGCCCATGCCAGCGTTGCACTGTCGAGCGCCGTCGATCCCGATGATTGCGCAAGCTTCACATCGGCAAGATGACCATCGACCGTGACGCAGGATTCCAGCGTCGTCGTTCCCGTGTCGCCGCTACGCATCGCGCTTTCCGGATATTTCGGCAGCGGCGCCGAAGCGTCGACCCGGGGCCGGCGCGTCATGCCGGTCATGTTGGGCGTCCACTGCACGAAGAAGGCTGGCTTCGTACTGATTGCCCCTGCCTGCGTCGCGGACACGGGCTGCACGGCCACAACTGGCGCCGGGCCAAGCGGCACCGGCTCCATCGCAGCTGTAACAGCTGGCGCACCGAACCCTGGAAGGGCCGGCATGCCTAAATCAATTTGCGGTAAGCCCGGCATCGCGGAGCAACCCGCGAGCCCTAGTGCCGTCCCGACCGCAAGCCACCCAGCCCTCAGTCGTTCTGCAGCAAGCATGCTGCCCCTCCGTCTTGGAGCACCACGAAGACTGCACACTGCCATTGGTCGTTGCCGAGCGCGACAGAAATCTGGATCGCCGCGCCAGATTTTAGATCAGCCGGCCCTCTTCATTATCAAAGTCCATTCCTCTTGCGACATGAACTCGTCATGATCGACGTCGATGAATTTCTTGAACACCCACGCCTGGTAACCGAGGTATTCCTCCTGCTTCAGCGTCCGTCCGCCGCTGGCGTTCGACTGCGTGAACAGGAATTCGGAATTCGATTTCGCCTTGCCCTGAAGCGAGTCCTTGAATTCACGCTGAGTGAGTTCACCGTCGCCATCCTTGTCGAACTCGGGAACGCGCGAGAGTTGATACGTGAGATACTCGTTGAGATCGCACTTCCCGTCCCCGTTCTTGTCGAGGTAGGCGATCACCATTTCGGGTTGCTGGGCATATGCCATTCCCGCCAGGGCGGATGACGCCAGAACAAGCCCGGCCAGAAGTCCGTTTTTCATGTTTCTCTCCCCTTTGACCGGGGCGAAAACTACCATGCCGTATCGATCCGCCCAGCCCCCCGCATGACTTCCGGAGGCCGCCGCCCGCTGACTCCTGTTTTCTAATGGAAAAGCAGCAGCTCGGCGGCCCACCCTTGAAAAAAATCCCCGACATCACAAATAGATGACGTTCCGGGCCTGATCGGCCCCGCCGCAACAGGTGTTTAGCCTGGCTGCGCAGATCGCGTAGAAACGATCACGGGTTCTGCCCCTTTAACGCCGCGTTCCTGCCCCCCATTTGAGGGAGTGGACGGACGGGGGCGGGACATAATCCTGCCAGACAACCTTCGTAGACATGTTTCAACTGGCCCCCGCGCCAGACCACCAACCGGGGGCTTGGAGAAACGACGATAAAAAAACCCGCGTGCCTCCCCTCCCCGTATCAAGGAGGCGGGCGGAGAAAAGAAGGAGAAGACCATGGCAAGTTTCGCAATCGCGCTTGGGCCGGAACAAGGTCTGTCGCGCTATCTCTCCGAAATCCGCAAATTCCCGCTCCTCGAGAAGAACGAAGAGTTCATGCTCGCCCAACGCTGGGCCCAGCATCAGGACTCCGAAGCCGCCGAGAAGATGGTGACCTCGCACCTCCGCCTCGTGGCCAAGATCGCCATGGGGTATCGCGGCTATGGCCTGCCGATCGGCGAAGTCATCTCCGAAGGTAACGTCGGCCTGATGCAGGCCGTGAAGAAGTTCGACCCGGACAAGGGCTTCCGTCTGGCGACCTACGCCATGTGGTGGATCCGCGCCGCGATCCAGGAATACATCCTGCGCTCGTGGTCGTTGGTGAAACTCGGCACGACCGCCGCCCAGAAGAAACTGTTCTTCAACCTGCGTCGCCTGAAAGGCGAACTCTCCGCCATCGAGGAAGGCGATCTCCGCCCCGAGAATGTCGCCGCCATCGCGAAACGCCTCGGCGTCACCGAGGAGGAAGTCATTTCCATGAACGGCCGCATGGCGTCGGGGGGCGATGCGTCGCTCAACGCGCCGATCGGCGGCATGGAAGGCGAAGCCGAATGGCAGGACTGGATCGCTGACGACACGCCCGGCCAGGCCGAGCGCATGGCCGAAAGCGACGAGTTCGGCGCCCGCATGACCCTGCTCGAACGTGCGATGGAATCGCTCAACGAACGTGAGCGTCACATCATCACCGAGCGCCGCCTGAAAGAAGAGCCGACCACGCTGGAAGACCTCTCGACTGAATATAACGTCAGCCGCGAGCGCATCCGCCAGATCGAGGTCCGCGCCTTCGAGAAACTGCAAAAAGCGATGCGCGAAGCCGCCCGCGAACAAGGCCTCGTCGAAGCCAACTAGAGACTTTCCCGGCCCGGTCGCAAGACCGGGCCGGCTCACTTCCGGGCCTGCGCTTTATAAAAGCGCGCCCACCGAGACGCGCGAAGCTTCTCCCTGAGCCGCCAGAGATGGCCTCCTGGAGACGCCCGCGCTGCCCGCCTCCAGATCGTGCGGATGGTCCCCGCGAAATGGAGGCGGGCCCAATTTTTCTTCACGCCACATCCATCCTCCGGGCATCCTCCGGGACGATCGCGGCCCTGCTCGATCGCCTCAGGACGAAATTGGCGCGGAACTTCCGCCGCCACCGCGCGTATTAGATTGTTGGCGCCCTGTGCCCGACCTCCACTCACAACAGATCCCACTTACCCGGTACGCGGCGAAGCCTGCTGCGCGCGAGGCACGCCTTTGCATCCCCATCAACACGTCTCGGTCCAACCCATAGCCGCGGCGCCGGCTCAAATCGCGCCGGCGCCCGGCGCTCTCTCGGACGCGGACTTCAAGGTGCAGCTGATCGCAATGATCCCGCACCTGCGCGCCTTCGCTCACTCCATCTCGCGCGGACCGCATGCCGAAGACCTAGCGCAGGAAACCATGCTGCGCGCCTGGCGCGCTCGCGGCAGCTTCCAGCCCGAGACAAACTTCAAGGGCTGGGTCTTCACCATCCTGCGCAACGAGAACTATTCACGCGGCCGCCGCTCCTGGCGCACCCAGCCGCTCGATCCTGTCGTCGCCGAAAACACGCTCGTCTCCAACGACGATCCGACCGCACGCGAAGACCTGCTCGACGTGCGCAACGCGATGCAGGAGCTCTCGTTCGAACATCGCCAGGCGCTCGCCCTCGTGGCCGCCGCCGGCCTTTCCTATCTTGAGGCCGCCGCGATCTGTGATTGCCCCGTCGGCACGGTGAAGAGCCGCGTCAGCCGCGCCCGCGCCGAACTCACCGCCCTCCTCGCCAGCCGCCAGCTGATGCAACGCGCGGCCACAGGCGTCTCGTCCTCACAGGCGCTCGACGCCATCATGATGGAAGCCGCCGACATGCAGCGTCCCGACGCGAAAGCGATCGCACAGCGCTAGGGGCTGTTGCGCCTGCTGCGCCTGCTGCGCGTCACGCACACGATTAAAGCGTCTCTCCGTTCACGGGCAGAGCACTTGCCGGCATGGATGGCGCGCGCAGCTGGCACGTGAAGCCTGTCGGATCGAACGCCAGCTCGACCTGGCCGCTGAATGCGACGCCGAGATTGCGGTTCACCAGCTTCGTGCCAAATCCACGCCGCGTCGGCGCCACCACCAGCGGCCCATCGTGTTCGCGCCACAGCAGCTCGAATTGCCCGCCAGCTTCCGTCCAGGATATCTCGACGCCCCCGGTTTCGGACGAAAGCGCGCCATACTTGGTCGCGTTGGTCGCCAGCTCGTGCAGCGCCAGCATCAGCGCGTGCGCACGTCGCCCATCGAGTGCGACCTCCGGCCCGGACAGCTTCACGCGATCATCCGCCGAAGAATGCGGCTCGAGGCTGTCCGTCACCACGTCGCGCACGGATGCGGCCTGCGTCTGCGCATCGATCAGTAGTTTTTGCGCCGCCGCGAGCGCCAGCATGCGCGCGCAGAACGCATCGACGGATGCCGCATCCGCCGTTGCAAATGTCTGCCGCGCGATGGCCGTCACCACCGCAAGCAGGTTGCCCATCCGGTGTTGCAGCTCCTTGGCGATCAGGTCGCGCCGAACGCCAACGCCTTCCGACGTTGCGAGCGCTGCCCGCAACAGCGCGTTGTCCGCTTCAAGATCGATCGCCAGTTCCGGTGGCAGATAGCGCAGCGTCTCGCGAGGCCCGCGCGTTCGTGTGGGATCATCCACGCCATGGAACATCTAGATTGCCTGGATCAAGGCCTGTCCGAGGGCTGGAATGCGCGCCCTCAACGGTCTCGACAGACATTCTTAGCACGCGTGCTGCACCGCACCTAGTGAGCGTCTGGGAGGCTCCCGGAGAAAATCTGTCAATGTCGCTTGACACCTCGCCGTCTGTCGTGTTTCCTTGACAGATCGTCAAGGAGCATTGACATGCCTGCCGACCCCATCGCGATCGCCCCGGACGAGCCCACCGCCCGCCTCGGCACGCCCTTCTGGGCTGCGTGGTTTGCCGGCATGATCGCCATCAGCGTCGGCTTCTGCGGGGCGATCTACGCCTTCTCGGCGTACGACTCCCCCGGCGGACCCATCGTTGGCGGCCTGATCGTCCTCGCCTTCACGGCGGTGCTGGCCGGCGTCGCCAACCTCCCCCACCTGGTCCGCCGCAAGCGCGGCATCGATGGCCGCATGCGCGCGCCCTACCGCCGCTACATGCGCCGCTTCATGCCGGCGATGTTCGGCTACGTGATCCTGCTGATGCTCGCCGTCAGCTACGCGAAGGCCGCCGCGCCCACCGGTGTCGTCGCCTGGGCCATCGCCATCGCGCCCGCCCTTCCGCTCCTGCTCGCCATCCGCGCCATCTTCCTGCTGCCCCGCGAAGAGGACGACGAATACCAGCGCGAGCGTATCTACCACGCCTATGCCTGGGCCACCGGCGCGACGCTGGCGATCTGCACGGTGTGGGGCTTCCTCGACATGTTCGTGGTCGTGCCGCACGCCGAGATGTGGCTCGCCTTCCCGATCTGGTCGCTGTGCATGGGGCTGGCCCGCTGCCTGCCACTCAACCTTGCAAGAGGCGGAGGCGCAAAGTGAAGAACGAGCTTCGCGTCCTGCGCGCGCAGAAAGGCTGGAGCCAGGGCGACCTTGCCGACGCACTCGGTGTCTCACGCCAGTCGGTCAACGCCCTCGAGACTGGAAAGTACGATCCATCGCTGCCACTCGCCTTCCGCATCGCCAGACTGTTCGGCAAGCGCGTGGATGAAATCTTCGACGACGAACTGGGCGGCTTCAACGCCGCTGCCGAGTAACAGAGAGACCACTCCCATGAACCGCATCTTCAACGCCGCCATCGCGGCGATCGCCCTCACCTTGCCTGCCCTCGGCCTGCCCGCCTTCGCACAGGAGCGCTTCACGGCAACCGTTGTGGGACAAGGCCCGGACGTGATCCTGATCCCCGGCCTCGCCTCGTCCGGCGACGTCTGGGACGCGACCGTAAAACAGCTGTCGCCCACGCACCGCGTCCACGTCATCCAGGTCAGCGGCTTCGCCGGAGCGCCCGCAAACGCCAATGCCGACGGCGTCGTGATCAAGCCGCTCGCCGCGGAGATCGCCGCCTACGCCGCCAAGCTCGATCACCCCGCCCTCATCGGCCACTCCATCGGCGGCCTGATGGCGCTCGAGATCGCCGCCGCAACACCCGATGCCATCTCCCGTGTCCTCGTCGTCGACGCGCTGCCCTTCTACTCGCTGCTCTACGGCCCCACCGCCACCGCCGAAGCTGCACTCCCCTTCGCCGAAAAAGCCCGCGCCCAGATCCTTGCCATGTCCGACACGCAGTTCGCCGCAGCGCAGACGCAGACCATGACGATGATGTCGAACACCGAAGCGATGCGCCCCACCCTCATCGACTGGTCCCTCCGCTCGGACCGCCACGTGATGGCGCAGGCGATGTACGACGCCATGATCGACGACGCCCGCCCGCTTCTCCCCGCCATCAAGGCGCCGGTCACCGTGCTCTATGCGTGGGATGCCACGATGGGCCAGCCGCAGGAACTCGCCGACGACACCTTCCAGGGCGCCTACGCCGGCCTGCCCGCCGCGAAGCTCACCCGCATCGACGGCAGCTACCACTTCATCATGCTCGACCAGCCCGCAGCCTTCGCCGCCGCCGTCACCGCCTTCCTGAACTAGCCATTCCGCCGAAGCGCGAACACGCGCGACGTGGAATCCCGGGGGCTGCACGCTGATCCTGACGCAGCCCCCGGGGCCTCCCCATTTGCCGCATGAGCCGCCGCACCACGCTTCCGGAATTTTCACGTCCCGCGCCTTCCCTCCCGCCTCCGGATCGGTTACACCCTGACACTGTCAAGTTGACCGAGCTTTCCTCCCCGGAGCCGAAAATGGCCGACACCGCCCAGACTGAACGAGACGTCACCGCCCTGAAATCCTACGCCGACATCCCAATGCTCGACTGGGATCTGCTGAACCCCGAATTCTCGTCCTACGATCTCTTCCGCAAGCTCCGCGAAGAGACGCCGCTCGCGAAGGTTCAGATGGGCATGGGCACGATGGTGCTCGGCCTGCGCGCCAGCATGGTCGACGACATCGTCTCGCCGGAAAACACCCGCCAGCTCGAGACCGAGATGAAGATGATGCAGGGCATCTTCGACGGGCCCATCTTCGACTTCATCGCGCAGGTCATGCTGTTCGCCAACGGCGAGGCGCACCAGCGCCGCCGCCAGCCCGTCGCCCGCACCTTCGCCTTCAAGCTGATGGAAGCGATGCGCCCGAAGGCCGCCGCCGTCGCCGCCGAAATCATCAACGACCATCTCGGCAAGGGCCCGTTCGACTTCCTCAAGGAATTCGCCGCCCAGATGCCTGCCCGCATCATCGCCGACATTCTCGGCATCCCGCGCGCTGACCTCCCCGTCTTCATGAAATGGATCAGCGACACCGCTGAATCGATCGGCTTCGTCGATGTCGCGCGCCGTGCCGACATCGAGAAGAGCCTCGTCGAATTCAACGACTATGTCGGCAAGCTGCTCGATGATCGCCGCGCCAACCCGCGTGGCGACTTCCTGTCAGACTACGTCGCCGCCACCGCCGCCTCCGGCGACATGACCGAAGGCGAAATCCGCGCCCAGGTCGTCGGCCTCATCCTCGCCGGCTCCGACACCACGCGCAACTCGATGTGCATGACGCTGTTCGAACTGCTGCAACATCCCGAACAGTGGAAAGCCCTCTGCGCCGATCCGGATGGCCTCAAGAAGAAGGCCTCCGAAGAAGGCCTGCGCTATCAGCCCGTCGTCTCCGGCATCCCGCGCGTCACCACGCGCGACCTCGAGATCGAAGGCTATCTCGTCCCCGCCGGCGCCGTGCTCGCCGTCTCGATCCTCTCGGTCCTGCGCGATCCCGCCGTCTACGCCGAACCCGAGAGCTTCAACATCCACCGCACCGACCAGCAACGCTGGCACCTCGCCTTCGGCGCCGGCGCCCACCGCTGCGCCGGCGAAGCCCTCGCCCGCGTCGAACTGGAAGAAACGCTGGCCGCCATCGCCCGCCTCGCGCCCAACACGCGCCATCGTCGGCCCGGCGCCCCAACTCCAGCCCGGCGCCATCCGCGCCGTCGACCAGTTCCAGATCGAGTTCATCGCGTAGCCGCTGCGGTCAGCGAGCAACCAGGCACACCCCCACCTGTCCTCCCCCTTTCAGGGGAAGGAACCTGCTAGGACTACCGCCCTTCAATGCCAAGGTAAGTTGGCGCATCATGGTCCCTCCCCCTGAAAGGGGGAGGTCAGGTGGGGGTGTATCTCAAAACGCACCGTCGCTACTTCGCGACCTCCGCCACCCGATGCTCCTTCATCCGCGCTGCAAGCATGATGTTGGGCAGCGAGTGATTGCCCTCATGGCACGCATGCTCGAACATCCGGACATTGGTGCGGTACAGCGAATACTCCGCCAGCCACGGCGCCGTGTAGATCGCGGGATCCTCCACCGTATACTGGTAGAGCAGCTCGTCTTCCGACAGCCGCGTGAACTTCTCGATCACCTTGCTGTCGGCCGTCACGATCAGGTTTGAGAAGAAGCGCAGGCGATCGTTCGCCGGCATGCCGATCGTCTCGACCACCAGCGTCTCGCCATCCCACCACGCAATGGAATCGCCCAGCACGGAATGCAGCGCCTTCGGCTTGTGCGTCTTCGTGAGCGGGATGATCCGCGCTTCGTCGCCATACTCGGTGTGGATCACGATCTGGCCGGGCGTCTGGATGATCTGCCGCGGATTGACGCTCGTTGTCCCCATGCCCGTCACCGGCGGCAGGCCGAGGCTGGTAATGCAGCGCTCCCAGTTCGGGCGCACTTCATAACTGTCCATCTGATTGTTCGCAGGCCCGCGCGACGATTCCTTCCGCGCCGCTTCCGTGTAAGGCAGCTTGCCATCCTCGGGCAGCACCACCGATCGCGTCCGCCGCTCGCCGCGCACCAGCGGCAGGCCATCCGTCGCTTTCATCAGCTCGGGCACTTCAGGATCGAGCCCGTGATCCAGTGCATTGCCAATGCCGTCCGCCGCAGCAGCCGCCATCTGCTTCGCCGCCGCTTCCGGCAGCACAAGCATCGGCGCCCGCGATGTGGATTCCATGAGGATGACGAAGTTCTGCGTCCACGTGCCTTCAAGGCTGGGCTGGCCGAAGGACGTTCGCGGCGCCGCGTAGGGCGCCTTGGTCGCGGCCTGGCCGATGGCTTCAGGCGCGCAGGCCGTGATTAGGGAAAGAAAACAGGCGCCAGAGAGGAGAGAGGGAAGGAAAGAAGGGAGGAGGGAGGAGAGTGTCTTTTGCACGTTTGTTACCTCGCGCTTGTGTTATTGTTAAACGATAAATACCACGCGTCGCACGACGCTCCAAGGCGTATGACGGCCTGCCGCTGGGGCAACTCAGGCAAGACAAGGTCAACAATCGCCTAGCCGGAACGCGCGGATTCAACGCACCCCGTCGAGCAGACCTTCATGCGTATGCGCGAAGCTGCCGTCATGGCCTCTGCGTCCGCCCCGCCCGTCTATCGCTCCGCCGCCCATCGCAAGGCGGTGATGCAGCATATCGGCGCGACGCTCCTCCCGTCCGCCCTCGGCTTCGCCGTGCTGGCGCCGCTGGCGGGCCTCGCCCTGATCTGGGGCAGCACGTTCGTCGCGATGATCTGCAACGCGATTTCCACCAGCGGCGATTCCGTTGGGCCGGCGCTCCGCGTCATCTGGGACACGCTCGTCGCTGCGTACCTCACCACCGCCATCCCAGCAGCCATCACCGGCGTCTGGGTCGGCCTGCTCTCGCCCTTCGCGCCGGACAATCCGCGCTACTACATCGGCGCGGCGATCGTCGGCATGCTGAACACCTATCTCTTCGTGTCTGTCCCCGCCGGCACGCCGCCTCTCTTCGGCGGCCAGCTCTTCCTCGCCCTCGTCGGCGCCGTTTCCGCCTTCGTGTGCGCCTGGCTGCTGCAGGACTCCGTCCTCAAACGCGACGAAGCCCGCCGCGACCACCTCTCCCGCGACCGCGCCGAGCGCCTCGCAAAGGAACGCGCGAAAGCCTGAGACTCCGCCAGGAGTTACACCCCATTTTGTTGGACAGCTCTCGCAGCTATCCCACAAACCCCGAAAATTCTTCTCCAGCAATCTCAGTCACTTGCTGCAAAAATATGCTGGATTGGCGTTTGGCAAATCGGCCGGGCTCCGGACGCGCTTATAGTCAAGCGCATGACTCGAACAGAAAACCGCGCATACGGAGTGGTTACCCCATCAAGCCGCCAGCCTTTGCTGGAGGCCATGCTGCGCGCGTTTGTCTGGCTCGTGTCCAACGTCGTCTTGGCTTGCAGGACGATCTTCAACCGCAACACCCGTGATTGGCACACGGACGCAGCGCACGAAGGTCAGCTCCCGGCGCCGAACGACATTCAAAAGGAAACATTCAGCGCCGCGAACACCGGCGCATCCAAAGCCCTCATGGTGAGCAGCACGCAAAGCGTGCGCCCGTCGAACCACGAGGGCGTGCTCACCTCTGGAAGCGTGTTCAAGGAACACGCGTTTTCGGCGAAGGCCGGGATCCAGTCAGCGCGCAACGCGCGCTTCTCACAAGCACAGCCCTCTCCCCGCTCATACCGACGAACGTCGGTATCCAGGGCAAGACTCAAACCTTGTCCGAGCTTGCAGCTTCAAGCCTGCACCCGCATCAAAACCGTTCCTGGATTCCGACGTTCGTCGGAATGAACGGTTCATGTTGCGCGAAATCAGCCTGACCTAGTGCAGGCCAAGAACAGAAACCCAACCCCGGCCCCACGCCGCAGGGATCGCGCTCTCACGCCTGCGCCACAAAATCCCCACTCGCGCCACCGCTCTTCGCCAGTAGCCGCACCCCCTCGATCCGCATCCCGCGATCGACCGCCTTCAGCATGTCGTAGATCGTGAGACACGCCACCGACACGGCCGTCAGCGCTTCCATCTCCACACCCGTCGGCCCCGTCGTCACAACTTCAGCGACAACCCCGATCCCCGATCCATCCTCCAGCTCATCCACCCGAACCTTCATGCTCGAGATCGCCAGCGGATGACACATCGGGATCAGCTCCGATGTCTTCTTCGCAGCCATCACCCCCGCAATCTCCGCCGTCGCGCGCACATCTCCCTTGCCGCCTTTCGAGCGCGCAAGTTCAAGTGCAACGCCCGACATCAGCACCCGCCCCTCTGCCCGCGCGATCCGCTTCGTCGAGGCCTTGTCGGAAACATCGACCATTTGCGCCCGCCCGTCCGCGTCGATATGGGTCAGCTTGTCGGCCATGGTCATCCTCGCTTGCGGCGTTATCCTGCAAGAACCATATCGACAGGACTAAACGCAAGGGACACCCCATGATCCGCATGGCCTCCGTCGAACAGGCGCTCGCCCTGATCGCCAGCCATGGCGGCCGGCGCGCCCTCGGCCGCGAAACCGTTCCCCTCGCCGCCGCCTTCGGCCGCGTCCTCGCCGAACCTGTCATCGCACAGGTCAACCAGCCGCCCGCCGACGTCTCCTCGATGGATGGTTATGCTGTCCGCTTCGCCGACATGAAGATGAACGCAGAACTGAAAGTCGTCGGCGAAAGCCGCGCCGGTGTGCCCTCGCCCCACACCGTTGGCCCGCGTCAGGCCATCCGCATCTTCACCGGCGCGATCATGCCGCAAGGCGCCGATCACGTCCTCATCCAGGAAGACACCATTCGCGAGGGCGACCACCTCGAAGTGATGCACGACCAGAAAAAGCCCGAGAACATTCGCCGCACCGGGCTCGACTTCGCAAAGGGCGCAACGCTCGTGCCCACCGGCCACATCATGACCGAAGGCGCGATCTCGCTCGCAGCCGCGGGCAACCACGCAAGCGTCACGGTCGCGAAAGTCCCGCGCGTCGGCGTCCTCGCCAATGGCGATGAACTCGTAGCTCCCGGCGCCCCCATCGCACTCGGCCAGGTCGTCAACTCGATCCAGCCCGCACTCATGGCCTTGATCCGCCGCTGGGGCGCCGAAGCAATCGACCTCGGCATCAGCCACGATACCGAAGCCGACGTCCGCAAACGTCTTGCGTCCGATTGCGACGTCATCGTCTCGATCGGCGGCGCGTCAGTTGGCGACTACGATGTCGTCCGCACCGCCTTCGCCGCCGAAGGCTTCGCGCCCGTGTTCGAAAAGATCGCCGTCAAACCCGGCAAGCCGACATGGTTCTCCACCAGGGACTCGATCCTCGCCCTCGGCCTCCCAGGCAATCCCGCCGCCGCCATGGTCACCGCGCAACTCTTCCTGCGCCCCCTGATCGCCGCCCTCACCGGCGCCCTATCCGATGATGCAGCCCCGCAACGCGCCCACACCCTCACGCCCCTTCCCGCCACCGGCGTTCGCGAGGAATACCTCCGCGCCGTCCTCACCCTCGACGCCAACGGACAAGCGCAAGTCAGCGCCGCCGAGAAACAGGACTCCTCGCTCCTCTCCCCCTTCCTCACCGCCAACGCCCTCATCCGCCGACCCATCAAGTCAGCCGCGGCAAGCGCTGGCGACCTCGTCGACATCGTGATTCTGCGATGACGCTCACAGAGGCTGGCTTGCCGAGCCGAAGCCCGCAGGGCGAAGGCTGGTACGGGCGCCCGGGGTCGAACCGGGACGGACCTTGCGGTCCAACAGCCATAAGCAGAGATCACCGCTGTTGTACCGCCGACGGTGGCAATCAACTGCTCAGTTCGCGTCAGCTGAATACTCCAGACCTCCGATTGAGCAATGTGTATGCCCCCTGTAGTCGCTGCCAGTGATCTGAAGCGCATGCTGAGTCCAGGAAGCTGGCTGAAGCGCTGACAACTGGCAAGTTGACTGGCAGTCAGCCACTCTCTCAAGGGCTTGAACACTGCATGACTTCCAGCTACAAAGCTTAGCATGACTTTGGACTCGGGGTGTTGCAGGGACTGGTCCAGCACTGACCCTGCAGACCGGGCTGCCAGCAGTACCTCGTCGGACATAGCACCACCGGACTGTTTGGCAAGAGACACCTACGTGTGCATCCCATGCACCAGCAGCGAGAGGCACGCGGAGAAGCAGCGCAGCGACGTTTGCTGCCAGAGGGTATGGGACAGTGGCAATGTGCTGTTCCAGGGCGTCCCCCGAAACAGCAGTAAGGTGGCCAATCACGGGAAGGCTGGTGACCACCAGCTGCACGGTCCTGCTATCGCCTGCGCAAGCTGGAAGACTCAGCTTTACAGCTGTTTTCCCTGTGCCGTCGACCACGTCCTGATTTTCGCAGATGGGGCGTTCAGTGACACCAACAACGTTGAAGAGGAGCGTGCGTTTGGCGTCTGGAGTGCCGGCTGCTGAATACCACAGGCTGTGATGCCCGCGATCATCGTGAGCAGTGCTGACAAAGACACGGCTTGAAGGGAACACTTGCACGACCTGGCCTGGGCTGAGTGACACCAGCTGTGCTTGAGGATGAGACAGGAAAGTAACTCTTGCATGAGAGAGCGAAGGAAAGGACCAGGACACCGTGGCTGAAGGTGGCGATGACCCGACGTGATATAATGTGAGAGCAACCTTGAGTGTGTGCCCTGCTTGAACGTCCGTCTCCAGGCCAGTCCAACCTTTTTCAAACAAACCCGACAAGTCCCAGGAAGGCATTCGTTTGGATGTGCCGTTGTGCAAGCGCCCAGATGCGGATTCCACTCCTACGGCAATACTTGGAGCTGGTCTCCCGTCCCCTCATTCATGTCGAAGACTACAGCACTGTCCCATTTGCTGGCAAGCAGGAGACCGTGCAATGCTTCCCGTTGCACCTCTGGCTGCAAGCTCCGACGCACTTGCCGGCACACCACTGCAGACAGAACCGGGCTTGCACATCAAAGGAAGGATAGCAACCTCGTCTAGACACCCATCAAAGCCTTGCCCCAGCGCAGCTGTCATCTTGCTCTCAACCAAGTACAAGCTGCTGTGCAGCTCATGCACGGCAGTGCTACTCTGCGCTCCACCATCGATGGACAGAGAGATCTTGTCAGCTGCTGCGTCCCAGACTGCCAAGACATGATGCCAAGCGCCAGAGTCCCAGACTGCAACTGCATGCACCGACGTGGCTCCATGCTGAAAGTGACACCGTTCACGTCGTTGACGTTTATGCTGAACATCCCTGTCTGGACCAGACTGCCGGCTGCATAACGCCCAGATCCTTGGAACCACAACGACAGCACCAAGCTTGCACCCCAAGTGCTGACATCCTCATTCGGAAAAATGTGAACGACCGCATAGTTGTCTCCGTCAAAAAACACAAAGCAAGTCCCGCTGGCGCTGTGGTGGACATCTCAGTGGTGCTGTTTCGGCGATGTCGATAGATTGTCACTGTGTTGATCTGTGCAACACCGCAGCTTTCGGTCACCGACGTACTCAAAGCTTGCACTGCTTGGGTCGTCATACGGATCAACATGCCATGACAGTGCCACCTGACCTACTGCGGAAGAGTTACCTCCAGAAGACAAGGTATCTTGCACACGCAAAGGAACACCAGGCAGAGCATCGGTCTCGAGGTGGCCGGCAGCTGGCAAGGAGACGATCGTGATTGAAGCTGCCTGTTCACTGGTAAGCTGGCCTCGCACGAACACTGGCAGCTGGACTGGAGTTGATGATGCATTGCTGCCTGCCTGAATGATCACATCACGGCTGGATGGTGGATGCTGTATGCTCTGGACTGTCACCATGACAGTGGAATGAACGGGCCTCTGAAGGATGTCCAGGTTGCAGTGCTGCATGTCCGTTGTCAACAAAGCCTGAATGAAGACACTGTTACCAGCTGTCAAAGTTGCCACTCCTTTCTTCTCCTGAAGTTGTGCGCCAGCTCTGCCATTGCCATCTGGTGAGGCGAGCATCAGAAAGGAGCTACAATTTGCCGGCCAAAGAAATGACGAACTGGGCCTGTGGATGTGTTGGCAGCTGATACAGAAATTGCTGCCCCTCTACAATGCACAAGGTGTCACGCATGCCGGCACTTGACAGCATCGGCACGACATTTGTCAGCGTTGCGGTCACAGCAGAGTCGGAAGCAGTGGTAGCAGCGCCCTGCTCAAGGTCATTGAACGTGAAGCGAGCGACCAGAGCTTGCCGCAGCAGTGCTTGCCGCGTCTGTGACCCTGGATCACGAGGAGTGCCACACTTGTCTCGTGCAATGCACACTGCAGAGGCCTGCATCACGTCTCCGTGCAGGGCATCGGCCCAAGACGGTGGCGAGCCAGCAAAGAAATGCACGTTGTCAATATCCCCCGAGAAGCTGCTGACGCCTAGTTTTCCAGCAACCCCGCCCCACAGCATTCTGTCTGTAGGTACCAACCTTTGAGCTGTTTTGCTGTTGCACGGCAGTCTCCATGGCAGACTCTGACACACACGTCCACTTGGCATCATCCACCGAGATGCAGGGGCCCTCACGCTTCCAGCTCAATGCAACGTCATGCCATGCTGCATCCACCTCAAGATGTTGCTGGGCGACATGCTGAGAGGAACGCCACTTGCAAACTTGCCAGCTTCGGGCTGTACGTGACGCTGAATGGACCAACTGTCATGAGGTGCATGGACATCGCCAGGGATATGAGGTTCATCCTGAAACTCCATGCAATGACGCCCTGCATGCTCGTTCCACCGAGTCTTCATTGCCTTCTCAAACAAAGGGCCATTGCAGCCAAGCCGTTCCGCATGATCGCGATGCAGAATGTGAATTGAAGGTGCCCCAGAACTCCAACATAGATCTGGAGCATGTGGCACTGTGAGCAAAGCCAAGCTTGACTGTCTGTGGCAACTTGGTGATGCAGAGCATGGCCGAAACCAGTATCCAGCAGTATCCTACAGCATACCTCACTGTGCATGCCAGGAAAAGCGGCCCATCTGCCAAAATCTATCAATGAGTCAGTGCTCAGCCGCGCCGCATAGCCTGCAATGCCGACTGGACGCACAGGCGCGGTGGAGCTCGGCAGTCACAATGGTGACCTCAGCCTCTATCGAGCCTGCGCTGCTATCATGCGCTGAGTAATGAAAAGAGTCCAAGACACCAGCGTGTGCGACCAGGGCCTCGGGGTAGAATGCAATGTGTGATCGTTGATGCGCTGGTGCAGATGACAATGGGCCAGCCTGTGCTGGTAGCCAGGCGGCCTGCTGATGGCATCCGGGAAATGTAGATGCTGAGCTCAGAAGCATCGTCATCAATATCTTCCACCTGCAGCTGAATCGCTACATATGGGAGTGCCGCTTCCAGGTTGAACACGTCGACAACAATGTCGAGAGCGACTGGGGGGTTGTTGACGTGTGTCACATGAATGCCGACCGTTTGCAGGCAAGAGATAGGAGCTCCGGTGGTGTTGTCCAAGACCAAGATAATAACAGACACAGACGGAATGTGCTTCCATGGCCCTCCATCTGCAGCGAAGCTGACGTGCTCGACAAGAGTGACATCATTCAATTGCATCCTGGTTTTCCCGCCCGTACTGGGATGCACGGAGTATAGCGAGCCTTCATCGGGAGCCGTGTGAAGCGTATGGTATCTGCCCTGCTGTGTGTCTCACCGGAAGATGGATTGTCTGCTGAGAGGCGACCTCGTGATGCCGGCCTGCAGGGCAACAAGTAAGAGTCCTTTCATGTTGGACGTGTCGGGCAAGACGGAAATCCCAGAAGGGGCAGTTGAGCGATGTTTCAGGTCGGGCGCATGCGTAGATGGCGGATGAAAGTGCACGAAAGGGGGAAAACTGTGACCTGCGGAAGGCGATAGCTTGGCTGCATTTGGCACGGTGCAAGCATGCTCAAGTAGGGGGCAGCAGCAAGTCAGAGTCAGCATTGGTGCGCACCAAAGGTTGCCAAACTTGGCACAAACGTCGTGTGGGTGCTTGCGGCTTGACCATGCACTGACGCATTCGCACCACGATTGCAGGACTCTGCCAGAACTGGCAAGGACTCATGCATCTCATCAAAGGACAAGCGGGCAACAAGACCGCCATCACAGTGCAGGGGATAAATGAGCGGCAGAGACGACAAGTTCAGATCCGCAGTGTGCCAGACACGCAGCTCGTCAAACTCGACATGAGCACCGGTGCCAAAGCTTAATGTTCGCATGGCGTCTGCTCTCGATATTTCCAAGCTTGCCTCTATACAAGCTGAGCAACTGGCTTGCCATCAAGCTGAATTCTCATGACAACTGCTTGTCGGTTGAGGATGCCAGCAACCCTGGAGAACTCGAGCTGTATTGCATCTGCTGTACTGAGCATCTCAGAATGCCATTGCAGCGCAAAATGATGCCACTGGGCGCTGAGATCGTTGTGTGCTAGTCCTGCCTGTTTGTTGTCTAAAAATGCTCAAATTGTTGGATATGCAGATGAAGTTGGTGACGCAAGTTACAACCAAGCTTTATCTCAAAGAAGAGCTGAAGCAGTTAAAAATATTGCAGTGAATTCAGGAATTAGTGCTTCAAGATTAACTGTAGTTGCTAATGGTGAAGATAGTTCTGTAAACAAAGATTCTAAAGAAGCGCGTCAAATTGTAAGAAGAGTTACTTTCTCTGTAAAATAATTTACGTTTCAATATAATAGAAAACCGCTGTAGCAATTACAGCGGTTTTTTTTATACAATTTTACATTTTAGAACTTGTAACCTGCACCAATGAAAATTCCGCTGATACTTACATCACCCATTCCTAATGAGTATTTTGCATTTACTTCAATATCTTCAGTAACATCATAAGAAGCTCCAAAATCAATATTTAATTTGAATTCGTCTTCTTCAGCGTCTAGAAGGTAATTCAAACTTGGTCCAGCTAAAATTCCGAATTCTTTTGAAACCGAATATTTAGCTAAAAGTGGAACGCTCAAAAAGTTGAAATCTTTAATGGCAACATACAAAACTTCAGGTTGTACAGAAAATTGTTCCGAAATTCCAATGTTGGCAAAACCTCCAACAAAGAAGCCTGTTTCCGAAGCACTTGCTGTTGTTCCGAAAAATTTGACTTTTGCTGTGGCAAAATCAACTCCGGCTTTTACTCCGAATTTAGTTTCTTGTGCATTACAAAAAAAAGTTCCTGCAAGTAAGAAAGTTGTAAAAAGTAATTTTTTCATCATGTTTAAATTTTGTGGGTTAATGATGACGTAAAACTATTTTACTTTTAACAACTTCGAAATACGTATAAAGTCGTATTTTCTATAATTCATCTGGAAAAATTTTACCTGGATTCAAAATGTTATTCGGGTCAAAAACACGTTTAATACTTTCCATCAATTCTAAATGTGTTCTTGTAAAAGCAATATCCATGTAGTTTTTTTGTACAAAACCAATTCCGTGTTCACCTGATAATGTACCTTTTAAACCAACTGTCAATTCAAATATTTCGCGAATTCCTAGTGGAGCTTGTGTCAACCAATTATCATCAGACATATCCGATTTTATAATGTTTACATGTAAATTTCCGTCACCAGCATGACCATAACAAACCGATTTAAATCCGTATTTATCTCCAATTGATTTTATTCCTTCTAATAGTTTTGGTAATTCATAACGTGGCACAACTGTATCTTCTTCTTTATAAATAGAATTCGATTTTACAGCTTCGGCTACTGAACGACGCATTTTCCATAATGCATTTTTCTCGTCTTCGGTATCTGCAAATAAAACTTCGTCGATTTCAAATTGCTCTAAAACCGTCATGATTTTTTCAGCTTCAGAAAACAAAATCGCTGGATAATTTCCGTCCACTTCTATTAATAAATGCGCTTGAACTTCGTCTTTAACGTTTACACTAATATCGTCATGGTATTTCAAAGTCCAATCGATGGCATCGCGTTCTCCCATAAAT